>NZ_JBVHLW010000056.1:0-31356 GCF_055558795.1 Streptomyces sp. NPDC025618
ACATCTACGACCCGGTCGCCAACATCGTCGCCTCCTGCAACTACGCCGCCAAGACCTACGGCTCCATGGACAACGTCAACTCCGCATACTGACCCACAGCGGCTGAAGACGCCCAGGCAGGACACCGACGCAGGACATCAACCGCGAACAGCGCGAGCGCGCTGTTCGCGGTTTTCGCGTGTTCCCCGACCGGGCCCGACCGGTCCCTACCGGTCCCCCTGGAGCCGCTCCAGCTCCCGGCGGTCCCGCTTCGTCGGGCGGCCCGCGCCGCGGTCGCGTACGGGCACGGCGGCGAGCGCGACGGGCGGCGGCGGGGGCGGGCTGTTGTCGACGTAGCACTCCGCGGCGACGGGGGCGCCGACCCGCTTGCGGATGATCCGGGAGACGACGACGATCCGCTCGCGCCCGGCCAGCCGCAGCCGCACCTCGTCGCCGGGGCGCACCGTCTGGGCGGGCTTGGCGCGTTCGCCGTTGACACGGACGTGGCCCGCGCGGCAGGCGGTGGCGGCCTGCGAGCGTGTCTTGGTGAGCCGTACGGACCAGATCCAGCTGTCGACCCGTACCGGCCCGGTCTCCTCGTCTGAAGCCATGCCCCGACTCTAGGCGGTGTCCCCGGCCGCCGGACACCGCGCCGTGGCACTCGACGGCCCGGACCCCCGCCCGGTCACCTCAGCACCTCACGGCACGCGGCACCCAACCGCCGCACGCCTTCGGCGAGTTCGGCCGTACCGGCCACCGCGGCGAAGCTGAGGCGCAGGTGCGGCGCGGAGGACTCGGCGGCGTGGTAGGGGCGCCCGGGGGCGACGACGACCCCCGCGCGCAGGGCCGCGGCAGCCAGGACCGCCTCGTCCGCGCCGTCCGGCAGCCGCGCCCAGACGTGGAAGCCGCCGGGTGGTACGAACTCCACCTCCAGCGCGGGCAGTTCCTGGCGCAGCGCGGTGAGCAGCGCCTCGCGCCGGGTGCGCAGCGCGGCCGCGACCGTGCGGCGGTGGCGGGGCCAGGCGGGCGAGCCGACAAGTTCGAGCGCGGCCTCCTGCAGCGGGCGGGGCACGAAGAAGCTGTCGACGACCTGGATGGCCCGCAGCCGCTCCAGCACCGGACCCCGGGCGGCGAGGGCGCCGACGCGCAGGCTCGGCGAGGTGGCCTTGGTCAGGGAGCAGACGTGGACGACGATGCCGTCGGGGTCCTCCGCGGCGAGCGTGGGCGGCAGCGGCGGGGCGTCCTCGTGGGCGAGGCGGCGGGCGAAGTCGTCCTCGATGACGAAGGCACCGGCCTCGCGGGCGATCCGGACGACCTCGCGGCGCCGGTCGTCGGCCAGCACGGCCCCGGTGGGGTTCTGGAAGAGCGGCTGGCAGGCGAAGACGCGGGCGCCGCTGGCCCGGAACGCCGCGGCGAGCAGGTCGGTGCGCACGCCCCTGGCGTCGGCCGGCACGGGCACCAGCCGCAGCCCGGAGGCGCGTGCGGCGGCGAGCATGCCGGGGTAGGTCGGGGACTCGACGAGCACGGGGGCGCCGGGCGGGGCGAGGGCGCGCAGGGCGGTGGTGAGCGCGCTCTGGCCGCCGGCGGTGATCAGCACGTCGGAGGGCGCGACCGTGCCGGCCTGGCCGCCGATCTCCCGGGCGAACCACGCGCGCAGCTCGGCGACGCCCTCCAGCGGCGGGCGGCCCCAGGCACCGGGGCGGCGGCCCGCCCGGGCGAGGGCGGCGGCGAGGGCCCGCTCCGGCTGGAGGGTGTGGTGGAGATAGCCGCCGCTGAGCTCGATGACGCCGGGCGGTGGTTCGGCGAGCGTGGTCAGCACGCCGGTGGCGTCGACGGTGCGGGGCACGGCGTCCCCGGCCTGCTCGGCGCTGAGCGCGACCTCCTGCCAGGAGGTGTCACCGGGCCGGGCGGGGGCGGCGTGCGGCGCGGCCCGGAAGGCGCCCGCCCCGGGGCGGGTGGTGACCAGGCCCTCCGCGGCCAGCGCGGCGAGGGCCCGCGAGACGGTGACAGGGCTGACCCGGAAGCGTTCGACGAGGGCGCGGCTCGACGGCAGCTTCTCACCCGGAGAGTAGCGGTTCAGCTCCCCGCGCAGGGTTCCGGCCAGTTCAGCGACGCTGTTACGCTCATGCATGAGAGTGAAAGATAGCGCTACTCGCACCGAGACGGTAGCAGTGAGCGGTCCGGTCACCGCCGGAGCCGCACCGGGCCGGGGTCGCCCCGCCACCGGCGGCATGCTGCTCGCGGCCGCCGGTGTGGCCGCCTTCTCCCTGACCTTCCCCGCGACCGCCTGGGCGCTGGAGGGGCTCGGCCCCTGGTCCGTCACCACGTGCCGGATGGTGCTGGCCGGGCTGATCGCGGCGGGCTTCCTGCTGGCGGGGCGGGTGCCGCGGCCCGCGCGCCGCCACTGGCCGGGGCTGCTCGCGGTGGCCGGTGGCACCGTCGTCGGCTTCCCGCTGCTGACGACGCTGGCTCTGCGGACGTCGACGACCTCGCACGCCGCGGTGGTCGTGGGCCTGCTGCCGCTGACCACGGCCGCGTACTCCGCGGTGCGGACCCGCACCCGGCACTCGCGGGCCTTCTGGGTGGCGGCGCTGGCGGGGGCGGCCGTGGTCATCGGCTTCGCCCTCCAGCAGAGCGGCGGCACTCCGACGCTCGGCGACCTCTGTCTCTTCGCCGCTCTGCTGGTGTGCGCGGCGGGCTACGCGGAGGGCGGCAGGCTGGCGCGGGAGATGCCGGGGTGGCAGGTGATCGGCTGGGCGCTCGTCGGCTGCCTGCCGGTGGCCGTGGCGGGCGCGGCGGCGGCCCTGTACGCCGAGCCCGCCCACCTGACCGGGCACTCCGTCGCCGGACTGCTGTGGCTGGCGGCGGGATCGCAGTTCCTGGGCATGCTGGTGTGGTACCGCGGGATGGCCGCGATCGGCGTGGCCAGGGCGAGCCAGCTCCAGCTCGCGCAGCCGCTGCTGACGCTGGTGTGGTCCGTGTCCCTGCTCGGCGAACGGCTGTCCCCGGCCGCGCCGGTCGCCGCGGTGGCGGTGCTCGTCTGCATCGCGGTGACGCAGAGGCGGTAGCCATCCGGCCGGGCCCTGCCGTGGATCCACGGGCCGTGGATCCGTGGGCCGGGAGCATCCCGCTCCGCGCCACCGCCGCGGCCGGACGGACCGGCTTGCGCCGCACGTGGTCGTCAGCCTGCCACGTGACCGGCCCGTCCAACTGGCGCGGACGCGCCCCCCGGTGATCCGTCCGGACGGGGTCCTGGGGAAACCCCTGGGACAGGCGGCGGCGCGTCCGGCCTCGGTTCCCGAATGCCCCGCGGAGCGGGCCGTATACCCCCTTTCGCCGTAGAATTGACGGCACCCGAGCGCACCAGTGGAACCTCGATCGGAAGGATCACCGCCGATGCATGCGAGCAAGGGCGACCGTTTGGTAGTTCACGGCCGGGTGGTCGGGCAGCACGACCACGTCGTGGAGATCGTCGAGGTGCTGGGGCCGAACGGCTCGCCCCCGTACCGCGTCCGCACGGAGAACGGCCACGAGACGATCATGTCACCGGGGCCGGACAGCGTGGTGGACCACAGCAAGGCGTCCGGCCACGCGTGAGGAGCCCTCCGCTCACCGCGGTGGGCGGACGCGGCGCGGATAGTGGTCGTGGACCACGCGGTCCATCGCCCCGATCCGGTCGGCGAGCAGCGGCTTCGCCGAGAAGTAGACGTTCCCCAGCACCTCACGGTGTGTCCGGCACAGCGTGAGGTGGCGGGAGAGCTCGGCCGGGTCCTGCCAGGGCGCGGGCTGTGCGGGGTCGCCCGCGCGGTAGAGCGCCTCGCCCACGTAGAGGTGCACGCCGGTGCCCCGCACGGTCCGCGCCCACCAGGGCACGAGCTCCGCGTAGTCGGCGGCCGGGAAGCCGATGGGCCAGTAGACCTGCGGCACGATGTAGTCGATCCACTCCTCGCGCACCCACTTGCGGGTGTCGGCGCACAGGTCGTCGTAGGTCTGCACCCCGGCCCGGGTGTGCGAACCCCGGGGATCCGTCGTGCTGTTGCGCCACACGGCGAACGGGCTGATCCCGAACCGCACGTGCCGCTTGCGCCACTTGACGCGCCGCCCCGTCTCCCGCACGAGCTTGTCGATGTTGTCGCGCCGCCACGCGGCCCGGTCGGCGTGGCCCGCGCCGTAGCGCTCGTACGCCGCGTCGTCGTCGAACCGCTCCCCCGCCACGGGATAGGGGTAGAAGTAGTCGTCGAAGTGCACGCCGTCCAGGTCGTAGCGGGCGACGGGGTCGAGCATCGCGTCCTGCACGAAGCGCCGCACCTCGGGCAGACCGGGGTTGTAGTAGAGCTTCCCGCCGTACGGCACCACCCAGTCGGGGTGCAGCCGCGCGGGGTGGGTGGGGACCAGCCGGCCGGGATCGGTGTGGTTGGCGATGCGGTAGGGGTTGAACCAGCCGTGCAGCTCCAGGCGCCGCTCATGGGCCTCGCGCACCGCGAAGGCCAGCGGATCCCAGCCCGGGTCGCCGCCTTGAGCACCCGTCAGATACTCCGACCACGGCTCGTACGGCGAGGGCCAGAACGCGTCGGCGGTGGGCCGGAGCTGGAGGAGCACCGCGTTGAGCCGGCTGCGCACCGCGGCGTCGAGGAGGGCGCGCAGCTCGGCCCGCTGGCGAGCGGGGTCGAGGCCCGGGGCGGACGGCCAGTCGACATTGGCGACGGTGGCGATCCACATGCCGCGGAACTCGCGCTTCGGACGGCTCCCGCTCGGAGCGGCGTCGTCGAGCGCGGCCGCCTCACCCGTGGTCAGCATCGCGGACATCACGCCCGCGGCCGCCACGGTGAACCCTCTTCGACTCATACGCCCCATATGCGGGCCACTCCTTGTCGGATCGGTCACACCGTACGGACAGAGCATGCCCGCCCCGGCCCCCTCGGCACCGCGCGGTGCGGAGTAACGTCTGGAACGAGGCGGGGACCGGGGGTCCTCGGCGCCGGGACCCGGCGCGGGGTACGGCCACCGCCGGACGACCGAGATCAGCGAAAGGCACGATGTGACGACCGACATCGCACGCGTCGGAGTAGTGGGCTGCGGCCAGATGGGCGCGGGCATCGCCGAGGTGTGCGCCCGTTCCGGCCTGGACGTCATGGTCGCGGAGACCACCGGCGAGGCCCTGGAGCTGGGCCGCACCCGGCTCATCAACTCCCTCGGCAAGGCCGCCGAACGCGGCAAGATCACCGAGGCCGAGCGCGACGCCACGCTCGACCGGCTGAGCTTCACCACCGACCTGGGCGAGTTCGCCGACCGTGACCTCGTCATCGAGGCGGTCGTCGAGAACGAGCAGGTGAAGACCGAGATCTTCCAGGTCCTGGACCAGGTCGTCACCCGCCCGGACGCGATCCTGGCCTCCAACACCTCCTCCATCCCGCTGGTGAAGCTGGCCGTGGCGACCTCCCGCCCGGACCAGGTCATCGGCATCCACTTCTTCAACCCGGCCCCGGTGCAGAAGCTCGTCGAGCTGATCCCCGCGCTCACCACCGGCGAGGAGACCATCAAGCGCGCCGAGGCCCTGGTCGCGCAGCTCCTGGGCAAGCACGCGATCCGCGCCCAGGACCGCTCGGGCTTCGTCGTCAACGCCCTGCTCATCCCCTATCTGCTCTCCGCGATCCGGATGTTCGAGTCGGGCATCGCCAGCCGCGAGGACATCGACAACGGCATGGAGCTGGGCTGTGCCCACCCCATGGGCCCGCTGAAGCTCTCCGACCTGATCGGCCTGGACACGGTGGCGTCGGTGGCGAACAGCATGTACGAGGAGTTCAAGGAGCCGCTCTACGCCGCTCCCCCGCTGCTCCAGCGCATGGTCGACGCGGGCCGGCTCGGCCGCAAGACGGGCTCGGGCTTCTACTCCTACTGAGCGGCCCCGCACCCTGCATCGACTACGCAACGTCACCGCCGCACACCCGCGCTCACACGGGGTGTGCGGCGGTGACTCGCATATCCCTTCCGCACACGCTCCCGCTCAGCGCCCCGACGCGGTTGACTCGGCTCGTCGGACACACACGGAGAGACATTCCGGAAGGGGTACGGACCGTGACCATCCATCCCGAGCAGGCCGTCAGAGCGGCTGAGCTCGCGGAGCTCCGTCGTAGCCTCGACGTCGGCATCGTCCGCGTCGACGGCCACCTCGCCCTCCTCACCCAGCGCAGCGATCAGTCGGAGCGCGACCTCAGCGAGGTGGCAGAGCGCGTACGGGCCCTGGAGCACAGCAGGTGGCCGTTGCCCTCACTGGCCGCGCTCACCGGCGTCGCCTCCCTGGCGGTCGCCGTCTGGCAGGCGACGGGCCGATGAGCGCGGGGTGTGCGTGAGTCCGGCCCGCGTGCGTCCGGGCTGCATGGATCCGGTCCGCGTGAGTCCGGTGCGCGGGAACCCGGCCTGGGTGAACCCGGTCCGCGTGCGGGAGGCTCAGCCGAGCCGGATGTGATGCAGCAGGAGCAGCGCGGCCGCCATGTTGGCGGCCGGCACCTCACCCCGGCTGATCATGTCGGGCACCAGCTTGAGCGGCACCCACTCACGGCGGTCCGACTCGAAGTCGTCCTCCGGTTCACCGATGTACTCGGCCTCGTCGGACCAGTAGATGTGATGGCGGGCGTCGGTGAGGCCGTTGGACGGTTCCACCGACATCAGGTGCCGCAGGGGGCCGGGCCGCCAGCCGGTCTCCTCCTCCATCTCGCGGGCCGCCGCGCAGGCCAGGTCCTCGCCGTCCTCGACGACGCCCGCGGCCAGTTCCCAGCCCCAGTTGTCGGTGATGAAGCGGTGCCGCCACAGCAGCAGGACCTCATTGGCCTCATTGACCACCGTGGCCACGGCGACGGGCCGCAGCCGGATGAGGAAGTGGTCGAGGTGGCGGCCGTCGGGGAGTTGGACGTCCGCGAGATTGACCCGGAACCATTGGTTCGAGTAGACGGTCCGTTCCTTGAGATTCTTCCAACGCACGTGTTGCCACCTTCCGCCGAGGTGGCCACCTCCCCGGGCGTTTTCCTCACAAGGGCACGCGCAACGCCCCGTCGATCATCTCCGCGGCCTCTGCCGTGGCCGCACACCCACTTTCGATCAGGTGCTCGCGCACCGCCCGGAGCCGATCCCGTAAGCGCTGCGATTCCATGCCTCTCGCCTGCTCGGTCATCTCCCGTGCGGTGGCCACCGCCTTGTCCGCGTCTCCTTGACGCAGCTCGATATGCGTGAGCATGGCGAGCCGGTGGACACGGCCCCGGTCGTGGGCGGGCGTGTCGACGGCCCGGTCCGCGTGCTCACGGGCGGGTCCGAGATCGCCGAGGCTCAACAGCGCCTCCGCCACCTGCACATTCACCAGGCCGGGCTGCACATAGCCGGTCTCGGCGGGCTCCTGGCCACGGCGGATGCGCTCGGCCGCGCTCTCGGCGCGGCGGATGCAGGCGAGCGCGCCGACGCCGTCGCCGAGCCGGGCATAGGACTTGGCCTGCATGGCATAGAGGTCGGCGGCGAGGGCGGGGGTGAGCTCCGGGCCCGCGGCCCGCAGCGCCGACTCGGCGAACGCGACCGCCTGCCGGTACTCCCGCATGAAGAGCGACTGATTGACGAGGAGGGCGATGACATACGCGCCCAGGCCGCGGTCCCCGCTGGCCTTGGCCAGGCGCAGCGCCTGGTGGAAGTAGCGCTGGGCGAGACCGTGCGCGTCGGAGTCGTAGGCGCAGATCCCGGCGACGGCGACGAGTCCGCCGGTGGCGCGGTGCAGCTGGCGGCCGGTCTCGTCGGTGTAGCTGCCCCGGAGCAGGGGCGCCGTCTCGGAGTTGAGGAAGCCGACGACGCGGGCGCGGGTCGCGATGCCGCCCGCCTTGCGGTACATCTGCTCGTAGTGGGTGCGGGCGGCGCGGAGCATCTCGATGTCGTCCATGGAGACGCGGGTGAGGCCGCGCCGGGAGACGTCGGCGTCCTCCGGTGGGTTCTCCCACTCCCAGACGGGGATGACGGCGGGGGTCCCGGTCACCGCGGGGGCGCTGACGACGTGCTCCCGCTGTTGTTCGTCGGAGCGCCACAGGGCGGTGGCGCGCTCCACGAAGCCGGAGAGCGGGGTGTTGGGCAGCCGGGGGCTGCCGGGGGTGCCGAGGCCGATGTCGTCCAGGGTCAGCGCGCGGCGCAGCCGCTCGCCGAGCACCTCGCAGATGAGGTCGGGCACCTGGCCCCGCGGGCGCTGCCCGCGCAACCACCGTGCGACGGCGGTGTGTTCGTACCGCAGTGCCAGTCCCCGGGCGCGGCCGGCCGCGTTGATGTGGGCGGCCAGTCCGGCGTGGGAGATTCCCGCCTCGTCGAGGATGGCGTCAAGGAGTGTGTTGGGCTCCATCCTGCCCTCCGAAGTGCTCGGTGGGATCAGCGTAAAGGAGATCGCTTCGCACGGGGTGTGAACCGGACGTCGCCGTGCGTCAAACGGAGGCTTGCCCTCGGGAGTTGGGGTCACCGGTGACATCCGGCCGCTCCCGGACGGGCACGGCGGCCGAGAGCGGAGTGGCGATCTCCTCCAGGGACCTGCCCTCGGCGTCGATGCCGAGGAAGTGCTCGGTGAGGCCCCCGGCCACCATGACGGCGGCGCCCAGGAGATAGCCGAGGAAGAGCAGGGTGCGGTCGCTGCCGTCGCCGATCAGCCTGCCGTAGAGATAGGGCCCCGCGGCGCCCACGCACTGGGCGAGGGCGAAGAAGACGGCGATGGCCTGGCCGCGTACCTCCAGCGGGAAGATCTCGCCGACCGTCAGATATCCGGCGGACGCCCCGGCCGAGGCGAAGAAGAAGATCACGCACCAGGCGGTGGTCTGGCTCGCGGCGGTCAGCAGATCGGCCTCGAACAGCGCGGCGGTGCCGGCCAGGGCGCAGCCGGAGAACAGATAGGTGCCGCTGATCATGCGGCGGCGGCCGACGGTGTCGAAGAGCGGGCCGAGCAGGACGGGGCCGAGGAGGTTCCCGGCGGCGAAGGCGATGAGGTAGAGCGGCGCGCGGTTCTCGTGGACGCCGTAGAACTTCGTCAGGACGAGGGTGTAGGTGAAGAAGATGGAGTTGTAGAGGAAGGACTGGGTGATCAGCAGGGTCGAGCCGAGCACGGAGCGGCCGGGGTAGCGCTTGAACAGCAGCCGCAGCAGGGTCGGATAGCCCGCGCGCGGCGCCTCCGTCAGCAGGATCGCCCGGCCGCCGTCCACGGGGGCGAGGACGTGCCCGGCGCGCTCGACCTCGCTCTCGATCCGGGCGATGGCCTCCTCGGCCTCCTCCGGCCTGCCGTGCATGGCCAGCCAGCGCGGGCTCTCCGGCAGATGACGGCGGATCAGGAAGACGGCGAGGCCGAGGAGCGGGCCGAGGAGGAAGCCGGCCCGCCAGGCGAGCCGGTCCGGGAGCACGTGCAGGAGCCAGAGCTCGGCCACGGTGCCGAGGATCGCGCCCGCCCAGTAGGTGCCGTTGACCAGGAGGTCGACGCGGCCGCGGTAGCGGGCGGGCACCATCTCCTGGATCGCGGAGTTGATGGCGGAGTACTCGCCGCCGATGCCGGTGCCGGCGAGGAAGCGGGTGCAGCAGAGGAAGGCGTACCACCCGGTGCCGTGGCCGAGGGTCAGTGCCGCCAGGCCGCTGCCGAAGAGATAGACGCCGAAGGTGAGCAGGAAGAGCTTGCGGCGGCCGAGCCGGTCCGCGAGCCGCCCGAAGACCAGCGCCCCGGCCACCTGGCCAACGAGATAGACCGTGGCGATCAGCCCGGCGTCGCCCGAGGAGAGCCGGAGGGTGTCCTCGCGGGTGAGGACGGCGGCCACCGCGCCCGCGACGGTGATCTCCAGCCCGTCCAGGATCCAGGCGACGCCGAGCGCCACGACCATCCTGGTGTGGAAGCCGGACCAGGGCATCCGGTCGATACGGGCGGGAATCAGGCTGCGGACGGCACCGGGGGTCGCCTGGGCCTCTGTCACGGAGTGGCTCCTTGCCTGCGCGGCCTGCTGCCGGAGCGGGCCGGCCGGGCGACGGGCGACGGGGAGGGGGCGCGCTGCCGGTCGTTGCGCAGCACCAACAGCGCGATGTCGTCGGAGAGATGGCCGCCGGTGTGCCGCAGCAGGGCGGTCTGGACGCGCTCGACCACGGCGGCGGGGACGATGGGCCCCGCGTCGGCGGCGGCCTCGCCGAGGGCCCGTGCGAGCGGGAAGAAGGCGCCCGCAGCGTCCCGCGCGTCCTCGGCGCCGTCCGTGTGCAGCACCAGGGCGTCGCCGCAGTGCAGCCGGGTGAGCCGGGCCACGGGCAGCCGGGGCGGCAGCGGGAAGAGCCCGAGCGGCGGCAGCGGGTCACCACGCCCCACGGGCGCGGCCCTGGCTCTGCGGCCGGGGGAGCCGGAGAGGCGGTACGGCCAGGGGTGGCCGCAGTTGAGGGCCATGACGACGCCGTCGGCGCTCACCTCCAGCAGGAGGATGGTGACGAACTCCTCGCCGTGCGGCCGGTCCTTGGGGTCCTTGGCTCCCCTCTCCCCCCTGTCTTCGGCCGCCGCCCGCTCCCCCAAGTGCCGGTGCAGGGCCCGCTCCAGCCGGCGCAGCACGTCGGCCAGTTCCGGTTCGTCGTGCGCCGCCTCGCGGAAGCTGCCCAGCACGGCGGCGACGGTGGCGATCGCCGTGAAGCCGTGCCCGCGCACATCGCCTATGACGACGCGGACGCCGTGCTGGGTGGCCAGCGCCTCGTAGAGATCGCCGCCCACGAGGGTGCCCTCGCTGACCGAGAGATGGCCGCCCGCGAGCGTCATCCCGTCGAGCCGGGGCGGCAGGGGGCGCAGCAGCAGCCGCTGGGCGGTATCGGCGATCTCGCGGGCGCGCTCCAGATCCCGCACGAGACGGCGCCTGCGGCGGGTGACGGCGTAGGAGGCGGCGGCCACGGCGACGACGGCACAGCAGGTGCCCGCCCTGAGGGCGGGATCGAGCCGGGTGGCGGGGCCGAAGGGGGCGAGCGCGAAGAGCGCGCAGAGGCCGGCGAGGATCACGCACTGGCGCTGGCCGCTGCCCGCGCAGGCGATGACGGGCGCGGCGGCGAGCAGTTGGACGACCTGGGTGCTGTGGGGCGCGAGGAGTCCCCACGCGAGAACGCCGAGGACCCACACTCCGGGCAGGGCGAGCACGACCCTCCTCCGCCAGTGCACCGCCCTTGTCCGGATCATGCCGTCAGCCCCCCTAGCAGCCATGACGCGCTCGATTCTCGCGAGAGCTCAGCGCCAAGTAACGACCAGGACCTTCATTTCCACCCTATTGAGTGATATTCGGACACTCAGGAACGATGGCACGCAGAGGGGCGCACCCGGAGTTCCGGATGCGCCCCTGTGTGTCAGCGCTGTTTCAGCGGCAGTTGTGCCGCGCGGGCGTCACGCGCCGCGCAGCACCGCGCCCGTGCGCTCGACGGCGGCGGCAACGGCCGCGTCGCGCGCGGCAGTTGCCTCGTCGGCCGTCAGGGTGCGGTCGGCGGCGCGGAAGCGCAGCGCGTACGCCAGCGACTTCTTGCCCTCGCCGAGCTGCTCGCCGGTGAAGATGTCGAACAGCCGCAGCGACTCCAGCAGCTCGCCCGCGCCGGCCCGCAGCGCGGCCTCGACGTCGGCGGCCGGGACGGAGGCGTCGACGACCAGCGCGACGTCCTGGGTGGCCACCGGGAAGGCGGACACGTGCGGGGCCTCGACGGCACCGGTGGCGGCCCGCTCCAGGAGGTCGAGCTCGATCTCCATGGCGCAGGTGCGCTCCGGCAGGCCGAACGCCTTGGTGACGCGCGGGTGGAGCTCACCGGCGTTGCCGACGAGCACCTCCTCGCCGTCGACCAGGACGAGCAACGCGGCGCAGCGGCCCGGGTGGTACGGCGCGTTCTGGTCCTGACGGACAATCAGTTCGACACCCGCGGCACGGGCGACCGCGCGGCCCGCCTCGATGGCGTCCGCCCAGGTCGAGGGGCGGCCCTTGCCCCACCAGCCGGCCTGCTCGCGCGCGCCGGCGAGGACGACGGCGGCTCGGCGCGGCTGCCGGGGCAGCGCGGCGTCCAGGCCGGCGATCTCCTCGTCGGTGGGACGGCGGTCGACGGGCAGCCGGACCGCGGGGCGCTCGGCACCGGTCGGCCGGAAGACCAGCCCGGTCTCGAACAGCGCGAGGTCGTGCTCACCGCGGCCGTCGTTGCGGCGCAGGGCGGCGAAGAGCCCCGGCAGCAGGGTGGTGCGCAGCGCCGGCTCGGTGTCGGAGAGCGGGTTGACCAGGCGCACCACGAGGCGGCGCGGGTCGTCGGCCTCCAGCCCGAGCTGGTCGAGGGCGGCGTCCCCGAGGAAGGGGTAGCTCGGGGCCTCGACGTAGCCCGCGCCCGCGAGGGCGCGGCCCACGCGGCGGTGCAGGCGCTGCCGCTCGGTCAGCCCGCGGCCGGCGGGCGGCTGCGGCAGGGTGGCGGGCAGGTTCTCGTAGCCCTCCAGCCGGATGACCTCTTCGGCCAGGTCGTTGGGGTCGGTGAGGTCGGGGCGCCAGCTGGGCACGGTGACGATCAGCTCGTCCTGCCCGTAGACGTCGCAGCCGACCTCCTGGAGGCGGCGGACGACGGTCTCCCGGCCGTACTCGACACCGGCGACGCGGTCCGGGTGGGCGGCGCTCATCGCGATCGTGCGCGGCCCGCTGGGGGCGACGATCTCGGTGACCCCGGCCTCGGCCGTGCCGCCCGCGAGCAGCACCATCAGGTCGACGGTGCGCTGCGCGGCCGCGGAGGCGGCCTGCGGGTCGACGCCGCGCTCGAAGCGCTTGGACGCCTCGGAGGACAGCTTGTGACGGCGGGCCGTGCGGGCGATGGAGACCGGGTCGAAGTGCGCGGTCTCGACGACGATCTCGGTGGAGCCCTGGCCGGCCGCGTGGTCGGCGATCTCGGTGTCGGCACCGCCCATGACACCCGCGAGGCCGATGGGGCCGCGGTTGTCGGTGATGACGAGGTCCTCGGGGTGCAGGGCCCGCTTGACGCCGTCGAGGGTGGTGAGCTTCTCGCCCGCCTCGGCACGGCGCACGCCGATCGGCCCGTCGACGCGGGACCGGTCGTAGGCGTGCAGCGGCTGGCCGAGCTCGAGCATCACGTAGTTGGTGACGTCGACGGCGAGCGAGACCGTGCGCATGCCGGCCTTCTGGAGCCTGCGCTGGAGCCAGATCGGCGAGCGTGCCTCGGGGTCGAGGCCGGTGACGGTGCGCGCGGTGAAGCGGTCGCAGCCGGCCGGGTCGGCGACCTGGACCGGGTAGCCGTAGCCGTTGGGCGCGGGCACGTCCAGCAGGGCCGGGTCGCGCAGCGGCAGGCCGTAGGCGGTGGCGGCCTCGCGGGCGACGCCGCGCATCGACAGGCAGTAGCCCCGGTCGGGGGTGACGGCGATGTCGAGGACCTCGTCCACGAGCTCCAGCAGCTCGATGGCGTCGGTGCCGGGCTCGTACTCCTGCGGCAGCACGATGATGCCGTGCGTGCCGTCGTCGCCCATGCCCAGCTCATCGCCGGAGCAGATCATGCCGTGCGACGTCCTGCCGTAGGTCTTGCGCGCGGCGATCGCGAAGTCGCCGGGCAGCACGGCGCCGGGCAGCACGACGACGACCTTGTCGCCGACCGAGAAGTTACGGGCGCCGCAGACGATCTCCTGCGGCTCACCGGTGCCGTTGGCGGAGCCGACGTCGACGGTGCAGAAGCGGATGGGCTTCTTGAAGCCCTCCAGCTCCTCGATCGTGAGGACCTGGCCGACGACGAGGGGGCCGGTCAGGCCCGTGCCGAGCTGCTCGACACGCTCGACCTCGAGGCCGGCGGCGACGAGCTTGGCCTGCACGTCGCGGCCGGTGGTGCCGGCCGGCAGGTCGACGTACTCCCGCAGCCAAGAAAGCGGGACCCGCATCAGATCTCCATCCCGAACGGCCGGGTGAAGCGCACGTCACCCTCGACCATGTCTCGCATGTCTTCGACGTTGTGGCGGAACATCAGCATCCGTTCGATGCCGAACCCGAAGGCGAATCCGCTGTACTTCTCCGGGTCGATGCCCGCGGCGACCAGCACCCGGGGGTTGACCATGCCGCAGCCGCCCAGCTCGATCCAGCCCTCGCTGGAGCAGGTGCGGCAGGGCGCCTCGGGGTTGCCGACCGACTCACCGCGGCAGACATAGCACTGCATGTCCAGCTCGGCGGAGGGCTCGGTGAAGGGGAAGTAGTTGGGGCGCAGCCGCGTCGTGAGGCCCTCGCCGAACAGCGAGCGCACCATGTGCTCGATGGTGCCCTTGAGGTCGGCCATGGTCAGGCCCTCGTCGATGGCGAGGAGCTCCACCTGGGTGAAGACCGGGGTGTGGGTGGCGTCCAGCTCGTCGGTGCGGTAGACGCGGCCCGGGCAGACCACATAGATGGGCGGCTCGCGGTCGAGCATCGAGCGGACCTGCACCGGGGAGGTGTGGGTGCGCAGCACGACGCCGGACTCGTCGTCCTTGGTGCCCTGGCCCTGGACGAAGAAGGTGTCCTGCATGGCGCGGGCCGGGTGGTCGGGCTCGAAGTTCAGGGCGTCGAAATTGAACCACTCCGCCTCGACCTCGGGGCCCTCCGCGACCTCGTAGCCCATCGCGACGAAGACGTCCTCGATGCGCTCGGAGAGCGTGGTCAGCGGGTGGCGGGCGCCGGTGTGCGCGCGGTCGTACGGCACGGTGACATCCACCGCCTCCTCGACCAGCACCCGGGCGTCACGCTCGGCCTCCAGCTCGGCCTGGCGGGCGGCGAGAGCCTTGTTCACACTGCCCCGGGCCATGCCGACGCGCTTGCCGGCCTCGGCCTTGGCCTGCGGGGGCAGGGCGCCGATCTCACGGTTGGCGAGGGACAGCGGCGAGGTGGGCCCGGTGTGGGCGATCTTCGCCTCGTGCAGGGCCTCGAGGTCACCGGCGGCGGCGAAGGCGGCGAGCGCCTCGCTGCGCATGCGCTCGACCTCTTCCGGTTTCAGTGCCTCGACCTCGACAGGGTCGTACGACTTATTGGGTGCGGACATCTCTTCCCGTGCTTCCGATCGGCTGGCTTCGCTTCGCTGCGCGGCTTTGCCCGACTGTGTTGGTGCCAAGGTCGTGCCAAAGGTGCCAAAGGTCGAGTCTAAAGGGCGCGTGTGGTGGGGTGGGCCCGCGGGCCGGTGCTCGGCCCTCCGCTCTCAGCTCTGGGAGAGGAAGGCGGGCGCGCCCACGGGCAACGTGAATCGGAACCGGGCGCCGCCGCGCGGGGCCCGGTCGACGGTGATCGTGCCACCGTGCGCCTCGACGATGCCCTTGACGATATACAGCCCGAGGCCCGTGCCGCCGCGCTTGCTGCCCCGCCAGAAGCGGGTGAAGACGCGGCCCATCGACTCCTCCGAGATGCCCGGCCCCTCATCGCTCACGGTGATCGCCGTACCCTCCGCCCGGGCCTTGGTCAGCGCCGGTGACACCGCTATCGTGACGCGTCCCTCGCCGTGGCGCACCGCGTTTTCCAGGAGGTTGCCCAGCACCTGGTCGATCTTGTCCGGATCCGCCCAGAGTTCGGGCAGCGGCTCCACGACCTCGACGCGGAAGCGGTCCTCGGGCTGTCCCGCCGCCGTGTGCGCCTGGATGTGCCGCCGGACGGCGGCGACGACGTCGACGGGCTGGCGGCGCAGTTCGAGACGCCCCGAGTCGATCCGGGAGATGTCGAGCAGCTCGGCGATCAGCCGGGTGACGCGGTCGGCGTCGGCGTCGACGGTCTCCAGCATCAGCCGCTTCTGGTCGTCGGTGAAGCGCTCCCACTTGGCGAGCAGGGTCGCCGTGAAGCCCTTGACCGAGGTCAGCGGCGAGCGCAGCTCGTGGGCGACGGTGGCGATCAGCTCCGCGTGGCTGCGCTCGGTGCGGCGGCGGGCGTCGGTGCCGCGCAGCTGGACGACCAGGCGGCGTACGGGCCCGCCGGCGCTCTCCCGCACATAGCGGGCGGAGACCAGCACCTCGCGGCCGCCGGGCAGCAGCAGATTGCGCTCGGGCTGGCCGATCCGGGTGGCGAGGCCGCCGTAGGGATCGGTCAGGGACCACCAGCGGCGGCCCTCCAGGTCTTCCAGAGGGAGGGCGCTCTCCAGCGGCCGGCCCATCGCCTCCCGGGGCGAGACCGCCGTGATGCGGGCGGCCGCGGCGTTGAAGCAGGTCACCTTGCCGTTCTCGTCGGCGACGACCAGGCCGTCCGGCAGGTCGTCCGGATCCAGCCCGAGGCCCTCCAGGCCGCCCGTGGGCGCGTCCCGGGCACCTCCGGCACCTCGGGATCCGTGAACCACGGCCGGACACGCGTCGGCCACGCTTCCGGAAGTCCTGACGTTCATCACCCGCACCCCCTCCAGAACCCCCGGGGGGCAACCCTACTAGCTGAAGGTCACGGAGCGGCACCCTCCGGGTGCGCGCTGCGCACGGGCGGAAGCGTAGAGGCACACGGCGGCGGCCGTCGCGAGGTTCAGGCTCTCGGCCTTTCCGTGGATCGGGACCCGCACGACCTCGTCTGCCAGCGCCCGCGTCTCCTCCGGCAGGCCCCAGGCTTCGTTGCCGAAGACCCAGGCGGTGGGCCCGCCCATGGTGCCCTTGTCCAGCTCGGCGTCCAGGTCCCGCTCGCCCGCGCCGTCGGCGGCCAGGATGCGCACCCCGGCGTCCTGCAGGCCGCGCACCGCCTGCTCCACGGGGACGCCCACGGCGACCGGCAGGTGGAAGAGCGAACCGACGGAGGCCCGGACGGACTTGGGGTTGTAGAGGTCCACGGAGGCGTCGGTGAGCACGACGGCGTCCGCGCCCGCTGCGTCGGCGCAGCGCAAAACCGTGCCGGCGTTGCCGGGGTCGCGTACGTGCGCGAGGACGGCGACGAGCTTGGGCCGGGCGGCGAGGATCTCCTCGAAGGGCGAGTCGAGGAAGCGGCACAGGCCGACGATGCCCTGCGGGGTCACGGTGTCGGACATGGCGGCGATGACCTCGTCCGTCGCGATCAGCACGGGCACACCGGCGGCGTGGGCGGTGGCCACGATGTCCGCGTGCCGCTCGGCGGCGTCCGGCGTGACGTACACCTCGATGAGGTGCTCGACGGCCTCGCGGACGGACTGCGGGCCCTCCGCGAGGAAGCGGCGTTCCTTGCCGCGGAAGCTGCGCTTGGTCAGCCGACGGGCCGCGACGACACGGGGCGATCGCAGGGAAGTCAGCTCGGGGGCCGCCATGGGCTCACTTTCGTTGCTGGGCGGGCGCGCCGGGCGGCGGCCGCGGAGGATTTTCTCGTCCCGGACGCGATCGGACCCGCAGGCCAGAAGCCTGCGGGTCCGGTCGTTTGCCTTACGGCGCCGAGAATCAGGCGGCGGCCTTGGGCGCGTTGACGTCGGCCGGCAGCGCCTTCTGGGCCACCTCGACGAGCGCGGCGAACGCGTTCATGTCGTTGACCGCGAGCTCGGCCAGGATCTTGCGGTCCACCTCGATGTTGGCGGCCTTCAGACCCTGGATGAGGCGGTTGTACGTCATGCCGTTCTGGCGGGCAGCGGCGTTGATGCGCTGGATCCACAGCTGACGGAAGTCGCCCTTGCGCTTCTTGCGGTCGTTGTAGTTGTAGACCAGGGAGTGGGTGACCTGCTCCTTGGCCTTGCGGTACAGGCGCGACCGCTGGCCGCGGTAACCGCTGGCCGCCTCGAGGATCGCCCGACGCTTCTTGTGCGCGTTGACTGCGCGCTTGACGCGTGCCACTTGTTAACTCCTTGTAGCGGGGCCGCGGTGCGTTCTCACGCGGCCCGAATTCGAATGGGTCCCGGTCCGACGCGCACCCCGTGTGGACGGGGCGCGGAGCGTCACTTGCCGAGAAGCTTCTTGATCTTCTTGGCGTCGCCCGGGGCCATCTCGGCGTTGCCGGTGAGGCGACGCGTCAGCTTGGACGACTTGTGCTCGAGCAGGTGGCGCTTGCCGGCGCGCTCGCGCATGACCTTGCCGGAGCCAGTGATCTTGAAGCGCTTGCTGGCACCGGAGTGCGTCTTGTTCTTCGGCATCGCGCCGTATCTCCTCGTCGGTGGCGCTCCCCCGTGCCCGTGAACCGGGCGCACGGGAGCGTCAGCTGTGTTCGGTTGCTGTCCGGGGCCCAGGGCCCCGGGGGTGCTCCTCGGGACCTCGCGGTCCCACGGATCACGCCTCTGCGGGCTCCTCGGCGGACTGCTCCTGCTCGGCGGGAGCACCCTGGCGCTCCGCCTTGCGAGCGGCCTGCGCCTCGCGGGCTTCGGCCATCGCCTCGGTCTTCTTCTTGTGCGGACCGAGGACCATGATCATGTTGCGGCCGTCCTGCTTCGGGTTCGACTCGACGAACCCCAGCTCCTGGACGTCTTCCGCGAGACGCTGCAGCAGTCGGTAGCCGAGCTCCGGCCGGGACTGCTCGCGACCACGGAACATGATCGTGATCTTGACCTTGTCGCCCTGCTTGAGGAACCGGACGACGTGACCCTTCTTGGTGTCATAGTCGTGCGGGTCGATCTTCGGCCGGAGCTTCATCTCCTTGATGACCGTGTGCGCCTGGTTCTTGCGCGCCTCACGGGCCTTCATGGCCGACTCGTACTTGAACTTCCCGTAGTCCATGAGCTTGCAGACCGGCGGACGGGCGTTCGCCGCCACCTCGACGAGGTCGAGGTCGTACTCCTGCGCAAGCTCCAGGGCCTTGGCAAGCGGCACAATGCCGACCTGCTCGCCACTGGGACCGACAAGTCGCACCTCGGGGACTCGAATCCGGTCGTTGATGCGGGGCTCGGCGCTGATGGATCCTCCTCGGTAGCACCACGCGGCCGCCTGGCGGACAGCCACGTAACGTCTTTTTCGTAAGACCAACCGCGCCGGACACATGAAAAACGCCCCGGACGGGACACAGGCGGGGCTCCATGAAACCGGAACACCGCCACGGCGAGCCGCGGGGCGCATCTATCGGGCAGCTCCATCGTCCGTACGGAACGATGGGCGCCGCCTGACCGGAGACCTGCCGACCCGTGAGTCGGTCAGGTGGGAGAGTCGGAGCCTCCACTTGTGGGCCGGGCACGCTAGTGACCAGCCGGTCGTTGTCCAGCATACCAGCGCCCCGGCCGGGCTCCCACCCGTGTGCGCCGGGCCCGGCGCCGCAGGGCCCGGCGGCCCGGTCCGCGGGGCACGGCCTAGGCTGGTCGGCGTCCCGGCGCCCGCGCGCGCCGGGAGACCCCCAGACAAGCGGAAGAGCAACGATGAGCGACGCCACCCCCGAGTCCACGCCCGTCCCCGCCGACGAGGCGCCGGACTTCGACAGCATGACCCGTGACATCGCGGACGTGCCCGCGGTCGAGGTGATCACCACGGTCGCGGTGCACCTGATGAGCGCGGCGGCGGTCAACCTCGGCCTCGCCGAGGAGGGCGACCGGCACAAGGACCTGGACGAGGCCCGCAAGCTGATCACCGCGCTCGCCGGCCTGGTCACCGCGGGCTCCACCGAGATCAGCAACTTCCACGCCGGACCGCTGCGCGACGGCCTGAAGTCGCTCCAGCTGGCCTTCCGCGAGGCGTCCCTCGTGCCGGACGAGCCGGGCAAGGGGCCGGGCGAGAAGTTCACCGGCCCCGTCTTCGGCTGATCCGGCCGTGACCTCCGCGCCCGTCAGACGCCGGCGCCGGGCCCCGCGCCCGGTCCCGCGTCGGGGCGCGGCGGCGTACCGAGGCCGGTGTCGTCCGGCGGGGGCACCGCGCCGGAGCGGGAGCCGGTGTCCGGGTACGGCGCCTTCGTCAGCTCGTCCGCGAGGTTCGCGGGCCCCTGACGCGGGTGGGTGACCTGGTGCGCGAGGGCCGCCAGCGCGCCGCCGATCAGCGGGGCGACGATGAACAGCCACAGCTGGGAGAGCGCGCCGCCGCCCGCGAAGAGGGCCGGGCCGAGGCTGCGGGCCGGGTTCACGGAGGTGCCCGTCAGCGGGATGCCGATCAGGTGGATCACCGCGAGGGCCAGGCCGATGGGGAGCCCGTCGAAGCCGACCACGGCGATCTTGTGCGTCACCGCCAGATAGACGAAGACCAGCAGGAAGGTCAGGACGACCTCCGCGAGGAACGCGCCGCCGGTGCCGAGGTGCACGGCCGAGCGGTCCCCGAAGCCGTTGCTGCCGAAGGCGCCGTGGGTCTTGAGCCCCGGCACCTGCTTGGCCAGCAGGAACAGCACCGCCGCGCCCACGATGCCGCCGAGCAGCTGGGCGATCCAGTACTCGATGGCCGTGCGCAGCGTGATGCGGCCCTCCACCAGCAGCCCGAGCGTCACCGCCGGATTCACATGGCAGCCCGAGATCGGGCCCAGCGCGTACGCCAGGGCCAGCAGGGTGAACCCGAAGGCCAGCGCGATACCGAGCACGCCGATGTAGTCGGCAGCGAGAACCGCTGACCCGACAGCGAAGAAAACCAGCAGCGCGGTGCCGAGGAATTCGGCCGCGACGGTTCTCGTCTGCACGGGATCGAGAGTCACCGATCCCAGCTTGACGGCGTCCATGGCGTCCTCCAGAGGATCGTGGACTGTCTTCGCATTGTCGGACGATCCAGGACGAGTCGCCTGTTGGGGCCGGTGGGACTCAGCGCGTGTAGAGAGGCTCCCCGGGGACCTCCGCGCCCGGCGGGAGCAGGGCCAGGTCCAGGCCGCGTACGAGCCGCGCGCGCAGCACCTCGTCGGCGGCGAGCGCCCGCGCGACCTGCTGGACGACCTCGGCGGGCACCGAGCCGGGCACCAGGGCCAGCGCCAGCGTCCCGTCCGCGTCCGCCGCCGGGGCGACGTGGGCGCGCAGCACGCCCGGCTGCGCCGCCAGGACCGCCCGCAGGGCGTCCGTGACCGATGGGTCCGCCAGCGGGTCCGCGCTCTGCCGCCCCTCCGCCAGGGCGAGCAGGGCGGGGCCGGTCAGCTGGTACGGCACCGGGCCGGCGAGGTCGATGACGACCGTGTCCGCCTTCTCGTGCGCGGCCGCCTGGAGCGCCTGGTGCAGCGGTACGGCCACGGGGCGCGCGTCCGCGCGCCACCGGGCCAGCGACTCCAGCGACGTGAACGCGGGCAGCGCCTTGCGGCCGCCCGGGGCCTGGAGCGTCGGCACGGCCATGTCGCTGGTCTTCTCGCGCTTCAGCCCGTCCGGGCCGGTCTCCACCTCGCCGAGCACGGCGACGACGGGCACGAGCAGGCGGGCTCCCGTCAGGGCCGCCAGGACGTCAGGCTCGGCGGCCGGGTCGTCCGCCCACGCCGCGAGGGCGGCGGTCAGAGCGGGGTCGGCGGAGCCGTTGTCGTCGGCGAACCCGGGGTCGGGGATGTTCTTGAGGGACACGGCGCCGAGCCTATCGGGGGGCTCGCCTGTGCTTTTCCCCAGCCCCGCCCCTTCCCGGCTGCGTCTGATGCGCGGCTCCGCCGCGTGGGGGGGGCATCAGCCCGTCCGGCGTTTGAGGACAACGCGCGAAGCGTGTTGCGGGGTCTGGGGGCTTGCCCCCGGTTTCGGGAAGGAGCGGGGCTGAGGAAAAGGCCCGCCGCAGGCGCCGACCGCCCCGCCGCCTAAACCCGGCGCCGCCACAAAACCCCCGCCACCACCAGCAGGAGCACCCCCACCCCCGCCGCCCCCAACGGCACCGGGTCCACAAACGACTCGCCACCAGAGCGCCGCTCCACAACCGCCGGGCCGAAGAAGCGCGGCGGATCCGCCTGGCTCCGCAGGGAAGCCACCCGCGCGCCCCGCGCGATCGCCGCCGCCGGGTCCACCAGCCCCGCGCCCCGCGCGTCATCGCGCCCGCCCGGCGGGCCGCCGCGGGCCGTGTCCACGATCAGCTCGCGGACCTGGGCCGGGGTCAGGCCGGGATGTGCGGCGCGTACGAGGGCCACCGCCCCGGAGACGAAGGCGGAGGCCGCGCTCGTGCCCCAGCCCTCGTAGTAGCGCCGGTCGGGGTCGGCGATCACCACGTCGACGCCGGGCGCGCAGACGGCCGCGTACCAGCGCCGGGTGGAGAAGGCGGCGCGGCCGCCGTACCGGTCGACCGCCGTGACCGCGATCACCCCGGGGTAGGCGGCGGGATAGCAGATGTGGTCGCCCTCCTCGCCGCCGTTGCCGGCCGAGGCGACCACGACGGCCCCCTTGCTCAGCGCGTACTGCACGGCGGCGTCCTCGCGCGGTTCGGGGTGCGCGGTGGCGCTGTCGTCGCCCAGGGACAGGTTGATCACGTCGGCACCGTGGTCGGCGGCCCAGCGGATGCCGTCCGCGAGGGCGCTGCCGCGGGCGCCGCGCGCCGTGGGCCGGGCCGGGTCGCTGTCCTCCAGGATCACCCGGACCGGCAGGATCTTCGCCTCGGGCGCGATGCCGAGCACGCCGTCGGAACCGCCGTCACCGTGCCCGCGCCCGGCGATGATCCCGGCCATCGCGGTGCCGTGCCGCGCCCAGGGCCGGTCGCCGGGGCCCGCGCCGAAGCCGACGAGGTCCTTGCCCGGCAGCACCTGCCCCCGCAGGTCGGGGTGCCCGTCGTCGACCCCGGTGTCGAGGACGGCGACGGTCACCCCGGCGCCCTTGGTGGTCCGCCACGCGTCCTCGGTGTGCAGGGCGTCGAGGGCCCACTCCTGCGCGCGTATCGCGTCGGCGCGCGCCGGCCCGGCGGGCAGTACGGCGCAGGCGACGGCGACGGTGAGGGCCGCGGTGAGACGGCCGCCCGCGACGCGGGTGAACGCCCTCACCACCGGGCCCTCCCACCGATGGTGAACGCCCTCATTTCCGGCCCCCTTCACCCATGACGAACGCCCTCATTCCCGGCCGCCCTCGGCCGCTGCCGCGCCCGTACCGCCCCGTACCGCCTGCTGGAGCCCGCGTTCCAGACGGTCCGCCAGGGCCATCGCGTCGTGCCCGAGCCCCGCCTGGGCCGGGGCCGTGGTGGCTCCGGGGGCGACCGCCTCCGCGGCCGGCTGCGGGGGTGTGCCCGTGCGGGCGTCCGCGAAGCCGGACACCGCGTAGACGACGGCGGGCAGGTCGGTCAGGACGCTGAGGTGCCAGCTGGCGCGCTGCGCGTCACCGAAGTGTTCGGCCACGGTGCCCCCGGGGGCGTACGGGCGGGGCATCAGGTCGGCACGTCTGTCGAGCCGTTCGTCGGAGAAGCGCTTGCGCAGGGCGCGCATGCCGGTGCCGTCGGTGGCGGTGACCAGGAGGCCGACGGTGGTCACGCGGGTGGCGGTCGCGTCGGTGTACGTGGCGCGGAGCAGCCGCTCGCAGCCCACGGGGGCGAGCGCCTTCGTCAGGAGGGCGTCGAAGGCTCCCGCGCAGTCGCTCTCGGGGGCGACGCCGACGCGGGTCCAGTCGCGGCCCGCTCCCCCGGGGCCCGCGGAGTCGGCGTGGATCCTGCGGGGGAAGAGGCTGTCCACGGGGAGGGTGTGCCAGAGGGCGCGGCCGCGCTCGAAGGCGCGCTCCGCGGCGGACTGCCGGTCCGACGCGCCGGTGAGCCAACTCCCGGCCGCGGCACCGGCGATGAGGCCGATACCGAGGATCAGGCAGGTGGCCGCCGCGGCGGTCCTTACGGCGGAGGTCCTGGGGCGCACGGGGGCCGCGGGGACGGGCGGCGGCGTGGCAGGGCAGGGAGGATGGAGGGGATACAGGGGATACGGCATCCGCGGCCGGGGCACGGACGGTGCCGGTCCCCCGCCGGGCCTGGCGCGTACCGGGAGCTCGTTCAGGGTGGGATTCGGGCGCACCCCTGTCGGAGGTGGCTCCGCTTCCGTAGTCAACCTGCGCTCTCCCCCTCGCGAGCCCGCTCGCCGGTTCCTGTCCGGACGCCCCGTCACTCTACGGGGCGGGCGGCGGGCTCGGCCATCGCCGTCGTGCGGCCCCTGTTCAGGGCCGGACTCCCTCTGGCAAGCTGCGCGCATGTCGCCTCGTGTCGCCGGTTCCCCCGCCGATCGGGCCCGCTACGACCGGGCCACCGCCGCTCTCGACGCGCCGTTGGCGGTGGTCGACCTCCAGGCGTTCGACGCCAACGCGCGGGATCTGCTCCGGCGGGCGGGCGGCAAGCCGGTGCGGGTGGCGAGCAAGTCGGTGCGCTGCCGGGCCCTGTTGGAGCGGGTGCTGGCGCGGGACGGCTTCTCGGGGGTGATGAGCTTTTCGCTCGCGGAGTCGCTGTGGCTGGCGCGGTCGGGGTTCCCGGATGTCCTGCTGGCGTATCCGTCGGCGGACCGGGCGGGCTTCGCCGAGCTGACGTCGGCCCCGAAGCTGGCGGCCGCGGTCACGGTGGTGGTGGACGATCCCGCGCAGCTCGCGCTGATCGACGCGGCGCGTGCCGGGGGCAGACGTTCCGAGGAGGTCCGGGTCTGTCTGGAGATGGACACATCGCTGCGGCTGCTCGGCGGCCGGGTGCGGATCGGCGCGCTGCGTTCGCCGTTGCGCGATCCGGTGCGGCTGGCGGAGGTGGCGCGGGCGATCGACAGGCGGCCCGGCTTCCGGCTGGTGGGGCTGATGGCGTACGAGGCGCATGTGGCGGGCGTGGGCGATGCGGTGGCGGGCCGGCCGCTGCGGTCCCGTGCCGTGCGGCTGATGCAGTCGGTGGCCCGCGAGGAGCTCGCGGCGCGCCGGGCGGAGGCGGTGCGGGCCGTACGGGCGGTGGCGGAGCTGGAGTTCGTCAACGGCGGTGGCACGGGGAGTGTGGAGTCCACGACGGCCGAGGACGCGGTGACGGAGGTGGCCGCGGGGTCGGGGCTGTTCATGCCGGGCCTGTTCGACCACTACAGCTCGTTCCGGGGCCGCCCGGCGGCGCTGTTCGCGCTGCCGGTGGTGCGGCGCCCCGGGGTGGGCGTGGTGACGGTGGCGGGCGGCGGCTGTCCGGCGTCGGGCGCGGCGGGCCGGGACCGGCTGCCCGTGCCCTGGCTCCCGGCCGGCCTGCGCCTCGACGCGCGCGAGGGCGCGGGCGAGGTGCAGACCCCCCTGCTCGGGCACCCGGCCGACGATCTGCTGGTGGGCGACAAGGTGTGGTTCCGGCACGCCAAGGCGGGTGAGCTGTGCGAACGCTTCGACGCGCTGCGGCTGATCGAGGGCGACCGGGTGGTCGGCACGGTGCCGACGTACCGGGGCGAGGGCCACACATTCCTGTGACCCTCACTCGTGCGTGCCTGACGGCTTGAGAATCAGCCGGGCCGCCCCGCGCGGGACCGGCCCGCCCGCGAACAGCACAAGGGCCTCACGGCGCCAAGGACACCGAAATCAGCCCACACCGGACAGACCCGGACGCGCCGCACATGGACGACCACGCCCAACCCATCCAGCCCGTCCGGCGATTGAGGACACACCCGCCGCAAGCACGGGCGACCCGGCCAAGGACACCGAAATCAGCCCCCGCCGAACGGACCCGGACGCGCCGCACGTGGACGACCACGCCCAACCCACCCAGCCCGTCCGGCGATTGAGGACACCCCCGAAGGGCGCTCCACCGCAAGGCACCAAGAACGGGACCTAGGAAGCCAGATCCAGCTGATCCGGGATGACCGACCCGTCCGCCCGCCGCACAGGCGCATGGCTGCCGTCCTCGTTCGTCGCGCCCACCGTGGCGCACGGGTACGTGCCCGACTTGCGCGGCATCGGGTCGATGAACATCGGGTTGGCGACCCAGCGGCCGTCCGCGTCGTCGAAGGCGCGGCACATCAGCTCGGCCTTGTTGCGGTTGATCGCGACGTGGGCGCCGGTGGCGTCGTTCACGAAGGTCACGTCGGTGTCGGCGTCACCCGCGCCGAGGGCGATGCGGTGCGCAGGGTCCTGCTGCTTCCAGGCGGCCGCGCCCTTGATCTTGAAGATCTCCTGGTTGATCATGCAGCGCTTGCCGTCCATGTACGGCAGGGCCCCGCCGGGGCCGTCCGCGACGCCGCCGCAGCCCTTGATGCCGGTGGTGAGGCGGCCGTGGCGGTCGAGGATGTTGCGGATGCCGATGGTGTGCTTGCGGTCGAGACCGACGCCGCCCGACCACGCCTCGGCGATCGGCTCGGAGGAGGCGGAGACGATGTAGACGTCGAAGCCCGCGGCCTTGAGCGTGCGGATCAGGTCCTTCTGCTGGTCGTAGTAGCGGATGTAGCCGGCGATGCTGTGCGTGCCCACGGTCTGCTTGCGGCCGATGGGCGCGGCGAGCTGCTCGGCGCGCGCCTGCTTGGCGTACGCGGTGAGGGTGGCGGGCGTCCGGCCGGCGAAGAGCTGGGGTATCCAGGCGTAGGCGGGCACGGTGCGGCGGTGGTTCCACTCGCCCGCGAAGGCGGCCTCGCCGGCCATGGTCTGCGACTTCTCGCGGATCTCGAAGATCTCGTCGGCGCAGGCGGTGTTCTTCGAGGTGGGCAGCGGGCGGCCGGCGGGCACGGCGGTGCCGCACGCCTTGGTCAGGGCGCGGTCGGCGGCCGGGGTCAGCCAGGCGGAGGTGTCGCGCCAGCTCTTGGGCCGCAGGATCTTGTCGTGGTTCAGGGCCCAGGCGAGCGTGGCGTCGGTGATGTCGTTCTTGACGACGGTGTTGTCCCAGTCGAAGGCGGCGACGGGGCGGGGGCCGCCCTTGCCGGAGCAGGTGCCCCGTTCGTCGATCATCTTCTGGAGCTTGGCGCGGTTGTCACCGAACCACGTGAGCTTCGTGGAGAGCTGGGGGCACTTCGCGGCGGGGCGGGCCGCGTGGGCGGGCGCCGCCTGGGCGGGCACCGAGGAGACGAGGGCCGCGGCGGCCAGGAGGCCGACGACGATGGCGGGCTTCTTGCGCATGCGTTCTCTTACGTACGTGGGGGCAGGACGTGCGACGGGACCGGCACGGCGGCCGGTCCCGGCGTTCGATCATGGACCTTACAGCGGCGTCACATAAGCCCCCGCGATGCCGCCGTCCACGAGGAACTCGGCGGCGTTCACGAAGGAGGAGTCGTCGCTGGCGAGGAAGGCGACGGCGGCGGCGATCTCCTCGGGTTCGGCGAACCGGCCCACGGGCACGTGCACCAGCCGGCGCGCGGCGCGCTCCGGGTCCTTGGCGAAGAGCTCCTTCAGCAGCGGGGTGTTCACCGGTCCCGGGCACAGGGCGTTGACGCGGATGCCCTCGCGGGCGAACTGCACGCCCAGCTCGCGGGACATGGACAGCACGCCGCCCTTGGAGGCGGTGTAGCTGATCTGCGAGGTGGCGGCGCCCATCACGGCGACGAAGGAGGCGGTGTTGATGATGGAGCCCTTGCCCTGCCGCCGCATATAGGGCAGCGCGGCCTTGCAGCAGAGGTAGACGGAGGTGAGGTTGACCTCCTGGACGCGCTTCCAGGCGTCGAGGCCGGTGGTGAGGATGGAGTCGTCGTCGGGCGGGGAGATCCCGGCGTTGTTGAAGGCGACGTCGACCGAGCCGTAGGTGTCGTACGCGGTCTTGAACAGCGCCTCGACCTGCTCCTGGTCGGTGACGTCGACCTGTGCGAAGAGCCCGCCGACCTCCTTGGCGGCGGCCTTGCCCGCGTCCTCGGAGATGTCCGCGCAGACGACGTAGGCGCCCTCGGAGGCGAGCCGCCGGGCGGTGGCGAGGCCGATGCCGCTGCCGGCTCCGGTGATCACGGCCGTGCGTCCGACGAGGCGGCGGCAGACGGGGTTCTGGTCGGTCACTTGGTCTCCTCGGTGCTGATGAACACGTTCTTGGTCTCGGTGAACGCCGTGAGGGCGCCGGGGCCGAGCTCGCGGCCCAGGCCGGACTGCTTGAAGCCCCCGAAGGGGGTCCAGTAGCGCACGCTGCTGTGGGAGTTGACGGAGAGGTTGCCCGCCGCGACGGCGCGGGAGACGCGGATCGCCCGGCCGACGTCGCGCGTCCAGATCGACCCGGAGAGGCCGTAGTCGGTGGCGTTGGCGATCCGTACGGCGTCGGCCTCGTCCTCGAAGGGGATGACGACGGCGACGGGCCCGAAGATCTCCTCCGCGGCGAGGCGGTCCTCCGGCGCGGACTCCAGCACGGTGGCCGGATACCAGAAGCCCTTGCCCGCGGGGGCCTCGCCGCGGATGGCGGCCGGGGCGTCCTCGCGGACGTAGGCCCGTACGCGCTCCCGGTGCACGGCGGAGATCAGCGGGCCCATCCGCGTGGCCGGGTCCGTCGGGTCGCCCACGGTGAAGGCGCGCACCGCGGGCTCCAGCAGCTCCATGAAGCGGTCGTAGACCCTCCGCTGGACGAGGATGCGGCTGCGGGCGCAGCAGTCCTGGCCGGAGTTGTCGAGGAAGGAGCCGGGGGCGGCCGCGGCGGCCCGCTCGATGTCGGCGTCGGCGAAGACGATGTTGGGGCTCTTGCCGCCGAGTTCGAGGGTCACGCGCTTCACACCGGCGGCGCACTTGGCCATGATCTGCTTGCCGACGGCGGTGGAGCCGGTGAAGACGACCTTGGCGACGCCGGGGTGCTCGACCAGGGCGTCGCCCGCGACGGGCCCGTCGCCGGGGAGCACCTGGAAGAGGCCCTCGGGCAGGCCGGATTCCAGGGCGAGTCCGGCGAGCCGCAGGGCGGTGAGCGGGGTGGTCTCGGCGGGTTTGAGGAGTACGGCGTTGCCCGCCGCGAGCGCGGGGGCGAGGCCCCAGGCGGCGATGGGCATCGGGAAGTTCCACGGGGCGATCACGGCGACGACGCCGAGCGGTTCGTGGAAGGTGACGTTCAGGCCCCCGGCGACGGGGATCTGGCTGCCGTTGAGGCGCTCGACGCCGGAGGCGGCGTAGTCGAGCAGGTCGCGGGCGTTGCCCGCTTCCCAGCGGGCGTTGCCGATGGGGTGCCCGGCCTCGCGGACCTCCAGCTGCGCCAGCTCCTCCAGGTGGGAGTCGACCGCGGCGGCGAAGCGGCGCAGGTGGCGGGCGCGGTCGCCGGGGGCGAGGGCCGCCCAGCCGGCCTGCGCCCGCGCGGCCCGCTGGACGGCGGCGTCGACGTCCCGCGGTGTGGAGGCGGGGACGGTGGCGACGACCTCTTCGGTCGCGGGGTTGATGATCTCGTGCAACGCGATGTCCTTACATGCGCTCGAAGGAACGGAAGCGCTCCCAGTCCGTGACGGCCGTGTCGTACGCCGCCTGCTCGACGCGTGCCATGTGGAGGTAGTGCTCGACGACCTCGTCGCCGAAGGCCGCCCGCGCTATGGGGCTCGCCTCCCACAGGTCCGCCGCTTCGCGCAGCGTCGTCGGCACGTGGGCGGCGTCCGCCGCGTAGGCGTTGCCCGTGCAGGCGTCGGGCAGCTCAAGCTCCTGCTCGACGCCGTGGAGACCGGCGGCGACCATGCCCGCGACGGCGAGGTAGGGGTTCACGTCGCCGCCGGGCAGGCGGTTCTCGAAGCGGTGCGAGGGGCCGTGGCCGACGACGCGCAGGGCGCAGGTGCGGTTGTCCGGTCCCCAGGCGACGGCGGTGGGGGCGAAGGAGCCGGGGCGGAAGCGCTTGTAGGAGTTGATGTTCGGCGCGTAGAGCAGAGTGAAGTCCCGCAGCGCGGCGAGCTGTCCGGCCAGGAAGTGCCGCATCGTCTTCGACATGCCGTACGGGCCGTCGTCGTCGGCGAGCACGGGCCGCCCGGCCTCGTCGCGCAGCGAGAGGTGGATGTGGCAGGAATTGCCCTCGCGCTCGTCGTACTTCGCCATGAAGGTGAGCGCCATGCCCTCCTGGGCGGCGATCTCCTTGGCGCCCGTCTTGTAGACGGAGTGCTGGTCGCAGGTGGTGAGCGCCTCGTCGTAGACGAACACGATCTCGTGCTGGCCGAGGTTGCACTCGCCCTTGGCGGACTCGACGGTGAGCCCGGCGCCGGCCATCTCGTTGCGGATGCGGCGCAGCAGCGGCTCGACGCGGCCGGTGCCGAGGACGGAGTAGTCGCCGTTGTACTGATTGGCGGGGGTCATCCCGCGGTAGGCGCGGCCCCACGCCTCCTCGTAGGTGTCCTTGAAGACCATGAACTCCAGCTCGGTGCCCGCGTACGCGCTCCAGCCGTGCTCGGCGAGCCGGTCGAGCTGGCCGCGCAGGATCTGCCGCGGGGAGGCGAGGACGGGCGAGCCGTCGTGCCAGGCGAGGTCGGCGGTGACCAGCGCGGTGCCGGGGTGCCAGGGGGCGCGGCGCAGGGTGGCGGTGTCGGCGCGCATGGCGAAGTCGCCGTAGCCGCGCTCCCACGACGACATGGCGTAGCCGGGCACGGTGTTGAGGTCGACGTCCACGGCGAGGAGGTAGTTGCAGCCCTCGGTGCCGTGGTCGAGGACCTGGTCGAGGAAGTACGGGGCGGCGAACCGCTTGCCCTGGAGCCTTCCCTGCATGTCGGTGAAGGCGAGGACGACGGTGTCGATCTCCCCGGCGTCCACGAGCCTGCGCAGCTCCTCGACGGCGAGCGGGGGCGTGCGGTCTGCCACGGTGTTGCCTCCTGTCGGTCCGACCGGGAGGTCTTAAGGTAGGCCCGTAGACCATTGATTGGGAAGGGGGCTCGATGGACGGGAGTTCGGCGGACCGGCTGGCGCCGGTGCTGCGACCGGTCCGCGCGGGCAACGGCTTCGAGGAGGCGCTGGAGCAGATACTCCAGATCGTCCGCCTGGGGCTGGTGCCGGAGGGCGAACGTCTGCCCTCCGAGCGCGAACTGGCCGAACGGCTGCGGATCAGCCGGGTCACCCTGCGCGAGGTGCTGAAGGTGCTTCAGGAGCAGGGACTGGTGGAGAGCCGGCGCGGCCGGTACGGAGGGACGTTCGTCCACGCCCGCACGGCAACCCTGCCTCAGGTGGAGGTCGATGTCGAGGACACGCTGCGCTTCCGCGAGGTGCTGGAGGTGGGCGCGGCGGGCCTGTGCGCGACGCACGGCCTGGACGAGACCCAGTCCACCCGCCTGCGCACGGCCCTGGCCGCCACGCACGACGCCCCGCTGACCGATTACCGCCGCCTGGACACGCTCTTCCACCTGACCCTGACGGAGCTGTCGGGTTCCCCGACGCTGGCCACGCAGTACGCGGCGGTGCGGGCGACGGTGAACGGCCTGCTCGACCGGATTCCCCTGCTGGTCCGCAACCTCGAGCATTCGCAGCTTCAGCATGCGGCGCTGGTGGAGGCGGTGCTTGCGGGTGAGGCGGATGCGGCTCGCGAGGTGATGCGGGAGCATTGCTGTGGGACGGCGGCGTTGTTGCGGGGGTTCTTGTCGTAGGAGGACGCGGCCCGGTTCGCACCTGCGGCGGGCTTTTCCCCAGCCCCGCCCCTTCCCGAAACTGGGGGCAAGCCCCCAGACCCCCAGCAACGCGGCTTCGCCGCGTTGTCCTCAAACTCCCCCAGCTACCTCCCCCAGACTCCGTCCGGGGGTGCCCCCAGAGGTGCCCCCAACGGGCTGAATGTGCTGGCTACGGTCCGCACAATCCAGCCCGTCCGGCGTTTGAGGACGCGCCCGCAGGGCGCTCCCGCCGCAGGCGGCGAACCGGCCCGCAGCC
>NZ_JBVHLW010000057.1:0-30495 GCF_055558795.1 Streptomyces sp. NPDC025618
CCCCCCCCCCCCCCCCCCCCCCCCCCCCCCCCCCCCCCCCCCCCCCCCCCCCCCCCCCCCCCCCCCCCCCCCCCCCCCCCCCCCCCCCCACCCCCGCACCGGACCCGTACCGCCGTCCGGCCCGCGCCCCGCCCTCCGGACAGCCCGCCGACCGGAAGACCGCGAACCATGCTTCGATTCCTCGCCCGCCGCTCGCTCGGCGCGATCGTGATCATCCTGCTGATCAGCGCGATCACCTTCCTGCTCTTCTTCGCGCTGCCCTCCGAGCCGGCCCTGATGTCCTGCGGCAAGAACTGCACCCCGGACGCCATCGCCGTCATCAACAAGAACCTGGGGCTCGACCAGCCGGTGCCCGTCCAGTACTGGCACTACATGACGGGCATCTTCGTCGGCCGCGACTTCTCCGTCGGCCACTGCCCGGCCCCCTGCTTCGGCTATTCCTTCTCCAACCAGCAGCCGGTCTGGGGCACCATCGTCGACCGCTTCCCGACCACCTTGTCCATCACCCTCGGCGGGGCGGCCGTCTTCCTCGTCGTGGGCGTCGGCATCGGGATGATCGCCGCGGCCTTCCGCGGCACCTGGATCGACAAGTTCTTCAGCTCCCTGTCGCTGGTCGGCAACGCCCTCCAGATCTACTTCGTCGGCGTGATCGCGCTCGCGGTCCTCGTCAGCGGGCTGCACTGGATGGACAACCCCGCCTACTACCCGATCACCCGGAACCCCGGGAAGTGGTTCATGGGGATGCTCATCCCCTGGCTGGTGCTCTCCATCATCTTCATCGCCAACTACAGCCGCATGACGCGCTCCCAGATGATCGAGCAGCTGGGCGAGGACCATGTGCGCACCGCGCGCGCCAAGGGCCTCAGCCGCCGCGCCGTCTTCTTCCGCTACGCCTGGCGGGGCGCGCTGGCCCCGATCGTCACCATCTTCGGCATCGACCTCGGGTCGCTCTTCGGCGGCGCGATCATCACCGAGTTCACCTTCAGCCTGCACGGGCTGGGGCGGCTGGCCGTCTCCTCGGTCAGCGAGACCGACCTGCCCACCCTGATGGCGGTGATGCTCGTCGGCTGCACGGCGATCGTCGTCGCCAACATCGTGGTGGACGCTGCCTACGCCCTCATCGACCCGCGCGTGCGCCTCGCCTAGGAGCAACGACACCGTGACCACATCCGAGGGCGCGTTCCTGGCCGTACGGGATCTGTTCGTCCGCTTCGCCACCGAGGACGGCGTCGTCAAGGCCGTCGACGGGCTCTCCTTCGAGCTGGAACGCGGCCGCACGCTCGGCATCGTCGGCGAGTCCGGCTCCGGGAAGTCCGTCACCAACCTCGCGGTCCTCGGGCTGCACGACCCGCGGCACACCGAGATCAAGGGCGAGATCCTGCTCGACGGACAGGAGCTGACCGGCGCGCCCGAGTCCACGCTGGAGAAGCTCCGCGGCAACAAGATGGCCATGATCTTCCAGGACTCGCTCACCGCGCTCTCGCCGTACTACACCGTCGGCCGCCAGATCGCCGAGCCCTACCGCAAGCACACCGGAGCCTCCCGGCGCGAGGCCCGGCAGCGCGCCGTGGAGATGCTCGACAAGGTCGGCATCCCCAACGCCACGCTGCGCGTGGACGATTACCCGCACCAGTTCTCCGGCGGGATGCGGCAGCGGGCGATGATCGCGATGGCCCTCGTCTGCGACCCCGAGCTGCTGATCGCCGACGAGCCGACGACGGCCCTCGACGTCACCGTGCAGGCCCAGATCCTCGACCTGCTCAAGGAGCTCCAGCAGCAGACCGGTTCGGCGATCATCCTCATCACCCACGACCTCGGGGTGGTCGCCCACACGGTGGACGAGCTGCTGGTGATGTACGCGGGCCGGGCCGTGGAGCGCGGCACGGTCCGCGAGGTGCTGCACGAGCCCCGCCACCCGTACACCTGGGGGCTGCTGAACTCCATGCCGCTGCTGGACTCCGACGTCGAGGAGCCGCTCGTGCCCATCCCCGGCACCCCGCCGAGCCTGCTCACGCCGCCGCCCGGCTGCCCCTTCCACCCGCGCTGCGGCTACGTCGCCGAGGTCGGCGGCGACCGGTGCCGCACCGAGCGCCCCGAGCTGCCGCCCGGCCGCGGCGCGGCCTGCCACCTCCCGCCCGCCCGGCAGCGGACGGCCTTCGACCGGCCCGAGGAGTCCCGATGAGCGACCAGGTGTCCGCAGGCGAGCCGCTGCTCGTCGCCGAGGGGCTGACCAAGCACTTCCCGATCATGGGCGGCTTCCCGTTCCGCCGGAAGGTGGGGGCGGTGCAGGCGGTGGACGGCATCGACCTGACCGTACGGGCGGGCGAGAGCTTCGGCCTGGTCGGCGAGTCGGGCTGCGGCAAGTCCACCACCGGGCGGCTGCTCACCCGCCTGCTGGAGCCCACGGCCGGCCGGATCACCTATCAGGGCCGCGACATCACCCACGCCTCGCGTACGGAGCTGGCGCCGGTCCGCGCCCAGATCCAGATGATCTTCCAGGACCCGTACGCCTCCCTGAACCCCCGGCAGACCGTCGGCCGGATCATCTCCGGGCCCATGGAGATCAACGGCATCCGGCCGCCCGGCGGCCGCGAGGCGCGCGTGCGCGAGCTCCTGGAGACCGTGGGGCTCAGCCCCGAGCACTACAACCGCTTCCCGCACGAGTTCTCCGGCGGCCAGCGGCAGCGCATCGGGGTGGCCCGCGCGCTCGCCCTGGAACCGCGGCTGGTGGTGGCGGACGAGCCGGTGTCCGCGCTCGACGTGTCCATCCAGGCGCAGGTGGTCAACCTGCTCCGCTCCCTCCAGCGCGAGCTCGGCATCGCCTTCCTCTTCATCGCCCACGACCTCGCCGTCGTCCGGCACTTCTCGCAGCGCGTCGCCGTGATGTACCTCGGGCGCATCGTCGAGGTGGGCGACCGCGACGACATCTACCGCCGCCCGCGCCACCCCTACACCCACGCGCTGCTGTCCGCGGTCCCGGAGGGCTTCACCGCGGGCTCGCCGGTCCGCGAACGGATCCGCCTGGCGGGCGACGTCCCCTCCCCCATCAGCCCGCCTTCGGGGTGCCGCTTCCGGACGCGGTGCTGGAAGGCGCGGGATCGGTGTGCGGTGGAGGAGCCTTCGCTTGTGCGCTTGGAAGGGAGCGGCTCAGCGCATTTGACGGCGTGTCACTTTCCGGAGCCGCCGACGGTGGAGCGCGACCGGGAGGTGATCCTGGATCCGGCGCTGTCGGGGTGACGTCCGCCGCGGGCCGACTCGCGCCTGCGGCGGGCTTTTTCCCCTACCCGCCCCTTCCCGAAAGTGGGGCTGCCGCCCCAGACCCCGCAACACGCTTCGCGCGTTGTCCTCAATCTCCCCCAGCTACCGCTGGGGGAGATTGAGGACGCGCCCGCAGGGCGCTCCCGCCGCAGGCGGCAACGAGACCCGCACCCAGCAGGCCCCCTCACCCACCCCCCGGCACAACCCCCCGCTCCTCGGCGAAGTGGCACGCCGACTCGTGTGTAGCCCCGCCACCCCCCTCCCGGAACCAGTCCGGTACCTCCAGCGGCGGCACCACCTCCGCACACTTCGCCCGCGCCTTCCAGCACCGCGTCCGGAAGCGGCACCCGGACGGCGGCGCCGCGGGCGAGGGCACGTCGCCCGCCAGCAGGATCCGGTCGCGGCGAGCTCGGGCCCGGGGGTCCGGGAGGGGTACGGCGGACAGCAGGGCCTGGGTGTAGGGGTGCGTCGGGTGCTCGTAGATCTGCTCGTCCGTGCCCACCTCCGCGAGCCGCCCGAGATACATCACCGCGACCCGGTCGCAGATGTGCCGGACCACGGACAGGTCGTGGGCGATGAAGACGTACGACAGGTCGAACTCGGCCTGGAGCCGCTCCAGGAGGTTGACGACCTGGGCCTGCACGGAGACGTCCAGCGCGGAGACCGGCTCGTCACAGACGATGATCTCCGGGCGCAGCGCTAGCCCGCGGGCGATGCCGATGCGCTGGCGCTGGCCGCCGGAGAACTGGTGCGGGTAACGGTTGATGTATTCGGGGTTGAGGCCGACGACGTCCAGCAGGTCGCGGACCTTCTGCCGCCGGCTGCCCTTGGGCGCCACCTCGGGGTGGATCTCGAAGGGCTCGCCGATGATGTCACCCACCGTCATCCGGGGGTTGAGCGAGGTGTAGGGGTCCTGGAAGACCATCTGGATGTTGCGGCGCACGGCCTTCAGCGCGCGCCCGGACAGCCCCGTGATGTCCTCGCCCTTGTAGCGGATCCGCCCGCTCGTCGGCCGTTCCAGGCTGACCAGCAGCTTGGCGACGGTCGACTTGCCGCAGCCGGACTCACCGACGATGCCGAGCGTCTCGCCGCGCCGCAGGTCGAAGGAGACGCCGGAGACGGCCTGGACGGCGCCGACCTGCCGCTGGAAGACGATGCCCTGGGTCAGCGGGTAGTGCTTGACGAGGTCGCGCACCTCCAGGATCACCTCGCCGTCAGCTCTCATCGAGGGTTTCCTTCCAGAAGTGGCAGGCGCTGGTCCGGCCGGGGGCGACGGTGAAGAGCGGTGGCCGGTCGGTGCGGCAGATGCTCTGGGCGCGGGGGCAGCGGGGGTTGAAGGGGCAGCCGGGCGGGATGGCGGTCAGGTTGGGCGGCAGCCCCTTGATCGCGTAGAGCTGCTTGCCCTTGCGGTCCAGGCGCGGGATGGAGTCGAGGAGGCCGCGGGTGTAGGGGTGGGCGGGCGCGGCGTAGAGGTCGAGGACGGGGGCGGTCTCGACGATGCGGCCCGCGTACATCACGGCGATCTTGTCGGCGACGTCCGCGACGACACCCAGGTCGTGGGTGATGAGGACGAGGCCCATGTCGTACTCGCGCTGGAGCTCGGCCAGCAGGTCCATCACCTGCGCCTGGACGGTCACGTCCAGGGCCGTGGTGGGCTCGTCCGCGATGACGAGGGCGGGTTCCAGGGCGATCGCCATCGCGATCATGATGCGCTGGCGCATACCGCCGGAGAACTGGTGCGGATAGTCGCCCACCCGCTCCTTGGCCGCCGGGATGCGCACCCGGTCCATCAGCTGGACCGCCTTGGCCCGCGAGTCCTTGCGGGTCATCCCCTCGTGCACCTCGAACATCTCGCTGAGCTGGGCGCCCACGCTCAGCACGGGGTTGAGCGAGGAGAGGGCGTCCTGGAAGATCATGGCGAGCTTGGCGCCCCGTAGGCGGCGGCGTGTCTCGGCGGGCATGGTCAGCAGGTCCTGGCCGCGGAAGAAGACCTGGCCGCCGGTGACATGGCCCGGTGGCGAGTCGAGGATGCCCATGATCGCCTGCGCGGTCACCGACTTGCCCGAGCCCGACTCCCCCAGCACGGCGAGGGTCTCGCCCTCCCGGACGCTGTAGTCGACGCCGTTGACCGCCTTGGCCACGCCCTCGCGGGTGCGGAACTCGACCTGGAGGTCGCGTACGTCCAGCAGGACCGGCTGTGCTTCCTGGTGCTCCATCCGCCCGCTCCTCAGCGCAGTTTGGGGTCGAGGGCGTCGCGCACCGCGTCGCCGAGCATGATGAACGCCAGCACCGTGATGCTCAGCGCTCCCGCGGGCCACAGCAGCATGTGCGGGGCGTTGCGGATCTGGACGGAGGCGTTGGAGATGTCGATGCCCCAGGAGACGGTGGGCGGTTTGAGCCCGACGCCGATGAAGGACAGCGTCGCCTCCAGGGCGATGTAGGTGCCGAGCGCGATGGTCGCCACGACGATGACCGGCGCCACGGCGTTGGGCGCGATGTGCCGCAGCAGCATCCGCCCGTCGCCGGCGCCGAGCGCCCGCGCGGCCTGGACGTAGTCGTTCTGTTTCGCGGTGACGACGGCGCCGCGGGCGATGCGGGAGATCTGCGGCCAGCCCAGCAGCACGATGAACCCGACGACGGGCCACACCGATCCGCTGGTGACCACCGAGAGGAAGACCAGCCCGCCCAGGATGATCGGGATGCCGAAGAAGACGTCGGCGAGGCGGGAGAGCAGCGCGTCCCACCAGCCGCCGTAGAAGCCCGCGAGCCCGCCGAGGACGCTGCCGAGCAGAGTGGCCCCGGCCGTGGCGCAGATGCCGACGGTGATGGAGGCGCGCGCGCCGTGGACCGTACGGGTGTAGACGTCGCAGCCCTGGGCGTCGTAGCCGAAGGGGTGGCCGGGCGCGGAACCGTCCTGGGCCTTGGCGAGGTCGCACTGGAGCGGGTTCCCGCTCGCGATCATCTCCGGCCAGACGGCGATCAGCACCAGAAAGAGGATGACCAGCGCCGAGACCACGAAGACGGGGTTGCGGCGCAGGTCCTGCCAGGCGTCGGACCACAGGCTGCGGGGCTTGCCCGTGGGCACGCCGGCGGTCGGCGGCGGGCCCTTCTCCAGCGTCTCCGCCTCGCTGGTGGCCAGGCTCATCGCGCCGCCCCCGGCCGGGGTGACGGCGTCCTGCGGCTCGGGGGACTCAGGCATAGCGGATCCTCGGGTCGAGCACGGCGTAGAGGAGGTCGACCAGCAGATTGGCCACCAGGAAGACGATGACCAGGATGGTCACGAAGCCCACCACGGTCGGCGAGTTCTGCCGCAGGATGCCCTGGAACAGCTGATAGCCGACGCCGTGGATGTTGAAGATCCGCTCGGTGACGATGGCGCCGCCCATCAGCGCCCCGATGTCGGTGCCGATGAAGGTGACGACGGGGATCAGGGAGTTGCGCAGCAGGTGCCGGGTGATGATCCGGCCCCGCGGCAGGCCCTTGGCGACGGCCGTGCGGATGTAGTCCGCGCGGGAGTTCTCCGCGATGGACGTCCGCGTCAGCCGGGTGACGTACGCCAGCGAGGTCAGGCCCAGCACCACCCCCGGCAGGAGCAGCTCGTCGAGCGGGGCGTCGGGCGAGACCGACGGCGAGGCCAGCCCCCATTTCACGCCGAAGAGGAACTGCAGCACATAGCCGCTGACGAAGGTCGGGATGGAGACCACGACGAGGGTGAGCAGCAGCACCGAGGTGTCCACCGAGCGGCCGCGCCGCAGCCCGCTGAGGACGCCGAGCACGAGGCCCACGACGATCTCGAAGACGATGGCGGTGAGCGTGAGGCGCAGCGTCACCGGAAAGGCGCCCGCCATCAGCTCGGTGACCTTCTGGCCGTTGAAGGCCGTGCCGAAGTCACCGGTGAGGATCTGCCCCATGTAGTGCAGGTACTGCTTCCACAGCGGCGCGTCGAGATAGAGCTCCTGGCGGATCCGCGCGGCGGTCGCGGGGTCGGGCGCCTTGTCGCCGAAGAGCGCGGCGACGGGGTCGCCCAGCGTGTAGACCATGAAGAAGATCAGGAACGTGCTGCCGATGAACACCGGGATCATCTGGAGCAGCCGCCGGATCACATACCGTCCCATGAGGGCTCCGGGGGTCGTGGCGGGAGGCCCGGTCGGGCCGGGCCTCCCGGTCCGTACGAAGGCTCGTCAGCTGACCTTGATCTGCTCGTAGACGGGCACGCTGAAGGGATTGAGCGTGACCTCGGAGAGCTTCTCGGAATAGCCGGCGCTGCCGTTCTGGTACCACAGCGGAATGGCCGGCATCTGCTCGGCGAGGATCTTCTCGGCGTCCTGGAACGTGGCGTCCGCCTTGTCGGCCGAGCTTTCCGCGTTGGCCTCGTCGACGAGCTTGTCGAACCGCGGGTCCGAGAATTTCCCGTAGTTCGACGAGGCGTCGGTGTAGTAGAGCGGTTGCAGGAAGTTCTGGATGAGCGGGTAGTCCATCTGCCAGCCCGAGCGGAAGGGGCCGGTCATCCGCTGCTCGGCGGTCTGGTTCCGGAAGTCCGCGAAGGTGCCGATGGGGTTGACGGTGCACGCCCGGTCGTTGCCCAGGGCGTTGTTGATGCTGTTGCAGACGGCGTCCATCCACACGCGGTGCGAGCCGGTGTCGACGTTGGAGGTGAGGGTGACCCGGCCGCCTGGCAGCCCGCCGCCGTCCTGGATCAGCTTTTTCGCCATGGCGGCGTCGTAGGTGCAGGCGTCACCGCACAGGCCCGATCTGTAGCCGCCCTTGTCGCCGAGGGCCGGGGAGGTCCAGTCGGTCGCGGGGGTGCGGGTCCTGCGGTAGATCTGATCGGTGATCTGCTCGCGGTTGACGGCCATGGACAGCCCCCGGCGGACCTTCTCCATCCCGGGCTTCGACCAGGCCGGGTCGTACATCGGGAAGGCCAGGGTCTGGATGATGCCGGCCGGCTGGTTGATGTAGCGGTCGCCGAGGTCCTTCTTGACGTTCTTCAGCTGCGCGCTCGGAATGTCGTCGACCAGATCGAGGTTCCCGGCCTGGAGATCGGTGTAAGCGGTGTTGTTGTCGGTGTAGACCCGCAGTTCCACGCCCTTGTTCCGCGCCTTGTCGGGGCCCGGATAGGCGTTCCACCTCAGGAGCTTCATCGACGAGCCCTTGCGGTAGGAGTCGATGACGTACGGGCCGTTGCCGATGGGCTTCTTCAGCCAGGCGGCGTGGTCCTCGAAGAAGGCCGCGGGCAGCGGGGCGTAGGCGGCGTAGCCGAGGGTGTCGGGCCAGGTGGAGAACTTCGTCCGCAGCTTGACCGTGAAGGTCCTGTCGTCCTTCACGGACAGGCCGGGGAGAGCCTTCGAGGTCGCCGTCCCACTGGCCGGGTGGACCTTTTCGTAGCCGTCGATATACGCGAAGAAGGACGCGTTCTTCTGTTTGTTGTCGATCAGGGCCGCGTAGTTCCAGGCGTCCACGAAGGACTTCGAGGTGACCTTCTCGCCGTTGCTGAAGGTCCAGCCGTCCTTGACGGTGATGGTGAAATTCTGCTGGTCGGAGGTCTCGATCCGGTCGGCGAGCATGTTCTCCGCCGCGCCGCTCCTGGGGTCGTACCGCTTGAGCCCGCGGAAGATCATGTCCAGCACCTTGCCGCCCTGGACCTCGTTGGTGTCGGCGGGCTCCAGCTGGTTCTGCGGATCCCCCCAGGAGGCCCGCACGACCCCGGCGCCGTCGCTGCCGCCTCCCCCGCACCCCGACGCCACCAGCGCCATCGCCACCACACAGACGCCCCACCGGACACACGCGACTCCCCGCATGGGGCCCTCCTCGTCCTCAGCCTTGCTTAGGACGAGATAACACCCCATATGGTGACTTCATGAGGCTCTCTGGGTGCCGGGTGGCGCAGAAACCGCCCGTATGCGTGAGTGCGGGCACGCGTGAACGCCGGGCGGGCCGGAGATCCGGCCCGCCCGGCGTTCACGGGGACCAAGGCCCGGGACGGATCCCGGCCCGGGGATGTGCGGACGGCTACGCCGCCGGAACCACCTGCCGCTCCTCGGCGAAGTGGCACGCCGACTCGTGCGCGGCCGGGGTGTCCTTGCCCTGGTAGACCTCGGGGATCGCGAGCAGCGGGAGCTCCTCGGCACACCTGTCCTGCGCCTTCCAGCAGCGCGTGCGGAAGCGGCAGCCGGACGGCGGGTTCGCCGGGGAGGGCACGTCGCCGGTCAGGATGATCCGCTCCCGGCCCTCGCGCGCCTCCGGGTCGGGCACGGGCACGGCGGAGAGCAGCGCCTGGGTGTAGGGGTGCGTCGGGTGCTCGTAGATCTGCGCGTCCGTGCCGATCTCGGCCATTTTGCCGAGGTACATCACGCCGACCCGGTCGGAGATGTGCCGGACGATGGACAGGTCGTGCGCGATGAAGATGTAGGAGAGGTTGAACTCGTCCTGGAGCTTCTCCATCAGGTTGATGACCTGGGCCTGCACGGAGACGTCCAGCGCGGAGACCGGCTCGTCACAGACGATGATCTCCGGGTTGAGCGCGAGGCCGCGGGCGATGCCGATGCGCTGGCGCTGGCCGCCGGAGAACTGGTGCGGGTAGCGGTTGATGTATTCGGGGTTGAGCCCGACGACGTCCAGCAGCTCCTGCACCCGCTTGCGCCGGTCGCCCTTCGGGGCCACCTCGGGGTGGATCTCGAAGGGCTCGCCGATGATGTCACCCACCGTCATCCGGGGGTTGAGCGAGGTGTAGGGGTCCTGGAAGACCATCTGGATGTTGCGGCGCACGGCCTTCAGCGCGCGCCCGGACAGCTTGGTGATGTCCTGGCCCTTGTAGAAGACCTCGCCCGAGGTGGCCGTCTCCAGGGTCATCAGCAGCTTGGCGACCGTCGACTTGCCGCAGCCCGACTCGCCGACGATGCCGAGCGTCTCGCCCCGGTAGAGGTCGAAGGTGATGCCGTCGACGGCCTTGACGGCGCCGACCTGCCGCTTGAAGAGGATGCCCTGGCTCAGCGGGAAGTGCTTGACCAGATTGCGGACCTGGAGGATGGGCTCGCCGCGGTCCACGGGAGCGTCGAGAACCGCCTCGACCTCCGCGGTCGTGCTCGCGTCGGTGGCGACGACCTCGGAGACATTGGGCGTCGCCTCCGCCACGGCCGTGTCCTTCTTGCCGGTCTCAGCCATGGATCGTCTCCTTCCAGAAGTGGCACGCGCTGCCGCGGCCGGCGAGCGACGCGCCGTCCCGCTCGGTCACCTGGTGCAGGGCGGGCACGTCCGTACGGCAGATGTCCTGCGCCTGGGGGCAGCGGGGGTTGAACGCGCATCCGCTCGGGATGGCGAGCAGGTTGGGCGGCAGCCCCTTGATCGCGTAGAGCTCCTGCCCCTTCTGGTCCAGGCGCGGGATCGAGTCCAGCAGGCCGCGCGAGTAGGGGTGGGCGGGGCGCTTGTAGAGCTCGTGGACGGGCGCGGTCTCGACGATGCGGCCCGCGTACATCACGGCGATCTTGTCGGCGACGTCCGCGACGACACCCAGGTCGTGGGTGATGAGGATCAGGCCCATGTTGAACTCGCGCTGGAGCTCGGCCAGCAGGTCCATCACCTGCGCCTGGACGGTCACGTCCAGGGCCGTGGTGGGCTCGTCCGCGATGATCAGGTCGGGCTCCAGGGCCAGCGCCATCGCGATCATGATGCGCTGGCGCATACCGCCGGAGAACTGGTGCGGATAGTCGCCCACCCGCTCCTTGGCCGCCGGGATGCGCACCCGGTCCATCAGCTCGACGGCCTTGGCCTTGGCGTCCTTCTTGGACATCCCCTTGTGCACCCGGAACATCTCGCCGAGCTGATAGCCGACGCTGAGCACGGGGTTCAGGGAGGAAAGGGCGTCCTGGAAGATCATGGCGATCTTGGCGCCACGGATCTTCCGCCGCTCCTCGGCGGACATCTTCAGCATGTCCTGACCGCGGAAGAGGATCTCACCCTGCGGGATCTTCCCGGGCGGCATGTCGAGGATGCCCATGATGGCCTGCGCCGTCACGGACTTGCCGGAGCCGGACTCGCCGAGCACGGCGAGCGTCTCCCCGGAGTCCACGGAGTAGTTGACACCGTTGACGGCCTTGGCGACGCCGTCGCGGGTGTGGAACTCCACGTGCAGGTCACGGACTTCGAGCAGCGGAGCGCTCTTCTTGCCGTCGGCCGGGCGCTGTTCCTCGGCGCCTGCCGTCTTTTCGATAGTGGTCACGTACGCCTCCCTCAGCGCAGCTTGGGGTCGAGGGCGTTGCGGACCGCATCGCCGAGCATGATGAAGGCCAGCACCGTGATCGAGACCATCAGCGCCGGGAAGAGCAGGACGTGCGGCGCGTTGCGCAACTGGTCCTTGCCCGCCGAGACGTCGATGCCCCAGGAGACCACCGGGTCGGCCAGGCCGATGCCCAGGTAGGACAGGGTGGCCTCGGCGGAGATGTAGCCACCGAGCGCGATGGTCGCGACCACGATCACCGGGGCGACCGCGTTCGGCAGGATGTGCCGCAGCAGGATCCGGCCGGTGCCGGCGCCGAGCGCCTTGGCGGCCATCACGTAGTCGGCCTGCTTGCAGGAGATCACCGAGCCGCGCATGACACGGGCGATCTGCGTCCAGCCGAGGACGATCAGAGCGCCGGAGACGACCCAGACGGAGCGCACGTCGAAGGAGGTGAGCACGACCATGGCGCCGAGGAGGAACGGGATGCCGGCGAAGATGTCCGTGAGGCGGGAGAGCAGGCTGTCGAGCCAGCCGCCGAAGTAGCCGGCCAGCATGCCCACGAAGCCGCCGAAGAGGGTGACGGCGGCGGTGACCACGACACCGACGATGACGGAGGCGCGAGCACCGTAGACGAGCCGGGCCCAGATGCTGCGGCCCTGGCCGTCGTAGCCCAGCCACTCGGCCGAGAAGAACTTCCCGTACTCCGGGTCCTTGAGGAAGGCGCCCTGCAGATTGCCGTCACGCGGCGAGGCGTCGGTGAACAGGCTCGGGAAGCACGTCATCACCAGAAGCAGCAGGATCAGCACGGCCGACGCCACGAACAGCGGGTTGCGGCGCAGATCGCGCCAGGCGTCGGACCACAGGCTGCGCGGCTTGCCGGTCTTGCTGCCGGCCTGGCTCCGGGGCGCGGCCTGCTCCTCGGCGGCCGGGAGGGTGGCGGTGCCTTCGGTTGCCTCAGGCATAACGGATCCTCGGGTCCAGGACCGCGTAAAGCAGGTCGACGATCAGGCTGGCCAGGAGATAGACGATGACGAGCAGCGTCACGATGCCGGTGACGGTGGAACCCTCGTGGCGGTTGAGGGCCTCGTAGATGGCGCGTCCGACACCGTTGATGTTGAAGATGCCCTCGGTGACGACGGCGCCTCCCAGCAGGGCGCCGAGGTCGGTGCCGAGGAAAGTCACCACGGGGATCAGGGAGTTGCGCAGCAGATGGACGCTGACCACACGGCGCCGCGGCAGGCCCTTGGCGACGGCGGTGCGGATGTAGTCGGCGCGCATGTTCTCCGCGATGGAGGTCCGGGTCAGCCTGGTGACGTACGCGAGGGACAACGAGCCCAGCACGATGGCCGGCATGAACAACTGCCCGAAGTCCTCGGAGTTCTGGACGGTGGGCGTCAGCCAGCCCAGCTTCATGGCGAACAGGAACTGGAACGCGTAGCCGAGAACGAAGGACGGCACGGACACCAGCAACAGGGTGAAGAAGAGCACCCCCTTGTCCAGCCAGCGGTCGGCGCGCAGACCGGCCAGCACACCGAGGCTGATGCCGACGACCACGGTGAAGACGAACGCGAACAGCGTCAGTCGGATCGTCACCGGGAAAGCGTCGGCGATCACGTCGGCCACGGGTCTCTGACTGGCGATCTGGGTACCGAAGTCGCCCTGGAACAGCCCGCTCAGGTAGTTCCAGTACTGGTGCCAGAGCGGCAGGTCGAGCCCGAGGTCGTGCTTGACACGGGCGATCTGCGACGGATCGATGGCCTGCTCTCCCCACATCGCCCGCACCGGGTCACCGGGCAGGGCGTGCATCATGAGGAAGATCAGCAAGGTTGACCCGAGGAAGACCGGGATCATCTGGAGCAGTCGCCGCGCGACATAGCGCCCCATGGTGCCTCCATATGGATTACGACGGCACAGGCGGCCGCCCCGACAGCGGGGCTGTGGGGGCGGCCCCCGGCGCCTTCCCGCCCGTACCGGATCACGGGGGTGGCGGGGGTACCGGTTGCGGATGGGTCCGCGAGTGCGGGGACTACTTGGGGGTGATCTCGGTGACGACCGGGTCGCCGCGGAAGTCGAACTTCACGTTCTCGACCTTCTTCGAGAAACCGGCGTTGGCCTTGTAGTTCCACAGCGGGATGGCCGGCATCTTCTGCGCCATGGCCTTCTCGGCCTCCTGGTAGTCCTTGACCGACTCGTCCAGGGTCTTGGCGTTGTCGCCCTTGTCGAAGAGCTCGTCGATGCTCTTGTCCGAGAAGCGGCCGCTGTTGGCCTCGGCACCGGTGCGGTAGAGCTCGCGCATGAAGTTGACGTTCAGCGGGTAGTCGGCGACCCAGCCACCGCGGTACATCGCCTTGACCTTGTTCTGGTCACGGATGTCGAGGTCGGCCTGGAAGTCCGGCTTGGCGTCACCGAGGCACTCGATGCCGGTGTTCTGGCGGATGTTCTGGCACACGGCGGTGATCCACTCCTTGTGGCCGCCGTCGCCGTTGTACTGGATCCAGATCTTGTTGCCGGGGACGCCGCCGCCCTCCTTGATGAGCTCCTTGGCCTTCGTCGGGTCGAACTTGAAGACGTCGACGCCGAGGTCGGTCTGGTTGCCCATGACACCCGGCGACGTGAAGCTGGTGGCGGGGACGCGGGTGTTGTTCAGGACCGTCTTGGTGATGGTCGGGCGGTCGATGGCCATCGACAGGCCCTGGAGCACCTTGGGGTTGACGTTCTTGAACGGCTCGCTGTAGAAGGCCGGGACGATGCTCTGCACGGCCGCGTAGGGCTGGTCGATCGCCCGGTCGCCCAGGTCCGACTTGTACTTCGGCAGGTCCTTGGGCCCGACCTGGCGGATCACGTCCAGGTTGTCGGAGAGCAGGTCCTGATAGGCGGCCTCGACCGACGAATACGCCTTGAACTGCACGCCCTTGTTCTTGGGCTTGTCGTCACCCTTGTAGCCGTCGTAGGCGCCGACCTGGATGAGCTTCTTGTGCTCCCACTTCTCGAACTTGTACGGGCCCTGGCCGATCGGCTTCTGGCCGGCCGCCTTGGGGTCCTTGAAGAACTCCTTCGGCTGCGGCATGAACGGCACGTAGCCCAGCTTGTACTCGAAGTACGGGACGGCGTGGCTGAGTTCGACGGTGAAGGTGGTCTCGTCCACGGCCTTGAGGCCGGACATCTTGTCGGTCTTCGGGTCGCCCTTGTCCGGGTGGACGTCCTCGTAGCCCTTGATGTCGTTGAACCAGAGGCTGTCCTTCTGGTTGTTCTTGGCGTTGGCGCCCCAGTTCCACGCGTCGATGTACGACTGCGAGGTGACCTTCTCGCCGTTGTGGAACGTCCAGCCGGACTTGATCTTGATCGTCCAGGTCTTGGAGTCCTCCGTCGAGATCTTCTCGGCGGCGTCGTTCACGATCTTGCCCTGGTCGCCGAACTTCACCAGCGGCGAGTACAGCGCGGTGACGACCTGGTGACCGAAGGTCTCGTTGACGTCCGAGGGGATGAGCGGGTTCTGCGGCTCGCCGTTGTCCATGGAGACATAACCCTGGGGTTTGCCCGAGTCTGACGAGCTGTCGGATCCACCGCCACAAGCCGTCGCGGCCATGGCCACGACTATCGCGCTTGTGACCCACTTCGCACTCTTGGCACCGCGCATGGGTATGCCTCCTCAGGAGTCCACTGTCCACTACAAGAGAGGCACCGGTCCCACGCTGACACCCCTGACAGCGGAGACGGAACCGGTACCCCGAGTGTGCTCGTGAGTCGGCGCTCCCCACAGCGCGTGACCCATTGACCCGAGCTCAATGAACCCAACTATTGAGTACGTCCGGCTTGTAAACCACACTTAAAGGGTCTCGCTTTGGTCACATCGATCACATTCGCCTGTCCGAAATCCGGACAAAGCGAGGAGAGACAGACACCCGCGAAACGGACTGTTAACACAACAACTGCTGTTGTCTGTCCGCTATTCGGACACTCGTGGGCTAAACCTGGCACTTAATCACTTGCCCGGAAGGCCGGCGGCGCCTACCCCGAGCATGCCAGAGGCCCGGCACCACCACCGGTGAAAGTGGTGAAGCCGGGCCCCAGGGAAACTGCCGGTGCGTCAGACGCGTCAGCGCTTGGCGCGGGAGGCGGTGCGGCCGCGCTCCTTCTGGTCCAGGACGACCTTGCGGATGCGGACGGCCTCCGGGGTCACCTCGACGCACTCGTCGTCGCGGCAGAACTCCAGGGACTGCTCCAGCGACAGCTTGCGCGGCGGGACGATCGCCTCGAAGGAGTCGGCGGAGGAGGAGCGCATGTTGGTGAGCTTCTTCTCCTTGGTGATGTTGACGTCCATGTCGTCGGCGCGGGAGTTCTCGCCGACGATCATGCCCTCGTAGACCTCGGTGCCCGGGTCCGTGAAGAGGACGCCGCGCTCCTGGAGGTTCGTCATCGCGAAGGCGGTGACGGCACCGGCGCGGTCGGCGACCAGGGAGCCGTTGTTACGGGTCTTCAGCTCGCCGAACCACGGCTCGTGGCCCTCGTGGATGGAGTGGGCGATGCCGGTGCCGCGGGTGTTCGTCAGGAACTCCGTGCGGAAGCCGATCAGGCCGCGGGACGGGACGACGAACTCCATGCGGACCCAGCCGGAGCCGTGGTTGGACATGTTGTCCATCCGGCCCTTGCGGGTGCCCATGAGCTGCGTGACCGCGCCCATGTGCTCCTCGGGCACGTCGACCGTCAGGCGCTCGACCGGCTCGTAGGTCTTGCCGTCGACCTGCTTGGTGACGACCTGCGGCTTGCCGATCGTCATCTCGAAGCCCTCGCGGCGCATCTGCTCGACCAGGATGGCCAGCGCCAGCTCACCGCGGCCCTGCACCTCCCAGGCGTCGGGGCGCTCGGTGTCCAGGACGCGCAGCGAGACGTTACCGACCAGCTCGCGGTCCAGGCGGTCCTTGACCTGGCGGGCGGTGACCTTGCGGTCCTTGACCGCGGACTTGGCGTCCGCGCCCTTGCCGGTGCCGCCACGGCCGACCAGCGGCGAGGTGTTGGTGCCGATGGTCATGGAGATCGCCGGCTCGTCCACCGTGATCAGCGGCAGCGCGATCGGGTTCTCCGGGTCGGCCAGGGTCTCGCCGATCATGATGTCGGGGATACCGGCGACGGCGCAGATGTCACCCGGGCCGGCCATCTCGGCGGGCTTGCGGGTGAGGGCCTCGGTCATCATCAGCTCGGTGATGCGGACGTTGGCGATGGTGCCGTCACGCTTGATCCACGCGACCGTCTGGCCCTTGCGCAGCTCGCCCTGCTCGACGCGGAGCAGCGCGATGCGGCCGAGGAAGTTGTCGGCGTCGAGGTTGGTGACGTGCGCCTGGAGCGGCGCCTCCTCGTCGAACGTCGGGGCCGGGACGTGCTCCAGGATCGTGGAGAAGAACGGCTCCAGGTTGGTGCTGTCCGCGGGGACGGTGCCGTCCTCCGGCTTGGTCAGCGAGGCGACGCCGTCACGGCCGCAGGCGTAGACGATCGGGAACTCGATCTGGTCCTCGTCGGCGTCCAGGTCGAGGAAGAGGTCGTACGTCTCGTTGACGACCTCGTCGATGCGGGAGTCCGGGCGGTCCGTCTTGTTGATGCACAGGATGACCGGCATCCGCTTGGCGAGCGCCTTGCGCAGCACGAAGCGGGTCTGGGGCAGCGGGCCCTCGGAGGCGTCGACGAGCAGCACGACCGCGTCGACCATCGACAGACCGCGCTCGACCTCGCCACCGAAGTCGGCGTGGCCGGGGGTGTCGATGATGTTGATCGTGATCGGGTCCCCGCCGTCCTTGGGGTGATACTTCACCGCCGTGTTCTTGGCGAGGATCGTGATGCCCTTCTCACGCTCCAGGTCGTTCGAGTCCATGACGCGGTCGTCGACGGACTCGAGCTGGTGCGCGGCGAAGGCACCGGCCTGCTTGAGCATGGCATCGACGATGGTCGTCTTGCCGTGGTCGACGTGGGCGACGATGGCGACGTTTCGAATGTCGTGGCGCGTGGGCACTTGCGGCGCTTCTCCCGGAATCGTGGATGGCGACGCGTACGGTCCGGTACGCGCGCCTGCCGGGCAGGACACGCCACGGCCTATCAACTCCATGGTACGGGCCCGCGCCGACTTCGGCGGCCCGGGGATGCGTACAGGCGTTCTGACCTGCGGTAATTCCATCGGCCCGGCCGCCGGAACGAGCCCCTCCGGCGGCCGCGCGCCCGGTCAGGCGCGGAAGCCGAGGTCCTGGTAGCGCGGGGTGGCGAGGCCGAAGGCCCCGGCGTTGGCCACGGTGCCGCGGGCGGCGACGAGCTCGGGCCGCTGATAGAGGGGGATGGAGCCGGCCGCCGCCCAGATCCGGGCGTCCGCGCGGTCGACCAGGTCGTGGGAGACGTCCGCGTCCAGCTCCGTGGACGCCTGCTCGAAGAGCTGGTCGATCTGGTCCGTGCCGACCCGGGTGTAGTTCTGCTCCACCAGCAGCGAGCCGTCGGCCGCGGGCTGCGGCTTGGCGAAGACGGGCCGGGCGTCGGTCGCGGGGAAGGCCGTGGTGGGCCAGGAGTAGAGGGCGAGGTCGTAGCTGCCCGCGGCGATGTGGTCCTTGAAGTAGCCCGCGTCGGCGACCTTCGTGATGTCGGTGTGGATGCCGACCGCCTCCAGGCGCCGGGCGATGCGGTCGCCGACGGCCCGCAGCGGCTCGGCGGCCGCGCCCTCCGGAAGGATGAAGCGGAGGCTGAGCTTCTTGCCGTCCTTCATCCGGACCGGGGCGGCGATCGCCTTGCCGCCCGCGTCGCGGGGGGCCTTCTCGTCGACGTCGCCGGGCTGGCCCGTGCGCTCCTCGCGCTCCTGCCGCTCCGCGGCCGACTCCTCGCCCGGCTCGCCGGCCGGCGCGTCGGCGGTCCGGGTGTCCTCCTCGTCCTCCGTGGGCTCGGTGCCGCGGCCCGGGCGGCCCGCCTTGTCCGCCTCGGCCTGCTTCTTCGACAGGGCCGAGCCGTGGACGCCCTTCTGCTGCCAGCCCGCGTCCCCGAGCAGGGCCTCGGCGGCCTTGGGGTCGGGCCCGCCGATGGCGTCGCTGTTGTCCTCGTAGCCCTGCTGTCCGGCCATGTAGAAGTGGCTGCCGAGCGGGTCGGCGGGCAGGCCCAGCGGGCGCAGCACCACCTCGGCGAGGTCCTTGCGGTCGATGGCGCGGGCGACCGCGCGGCGCACCCGCTCGTCGGCCAGCGGGCCGGAGGCGCCGTTCAGGGCGAGCTGGGTGTAGGCGGGCTCCAGGGACTTGCGCACGGTCAGCCCGCGCAGCGCCTCGGCCTCGGGGGGCCGGCCCACCACGGCGCGGTTGCCCTTCTCCCCCTCCCCCTTCTCCCCCTTCTTCAGCGGCTTGTTCGCGGCGATGATCCGGTGCGCCACGGAGGGGCTCACGTCGGCGAGGTCGAGCTTGCCGTCCGCCAGCTCGTCGGCGCGCTCGCCGGGCGGCACCGCGCGCAGCACGAGGCGGTCGAGCTTGGCCCGGTCGCCCCACCACTTCGGGTCGCGTACGAGCGTGAGCGTGCCCTCGTCCTTGTCGCGGGAGTCGACCCGGAAGGGGCCCGCGGAGACCTTCAGCTCGTTGCGGGCGCCGTCGTTGAAGCCGCCCGGGCTGCCCATCACGGACTTCGGGTAGAGCGGGGTGAAGAGCGAGGCCCAGTCGGCGAAGGGCTTGGCGAAGGTGACCTTGACCTCGTGGGCGTCGGTGCCCCGCTCGACGCGGTCGATCCGGTCGTAGCCGGCGTTGCGCGCCGTCCAGTAGGCGCTGTCCTTGCCGCGCAGCGCCTTCCACTGGGCCTCGAAGTCGGCGGCCGACAGGGCCTTGCCGTCGCTCCAGGCCGCCCTGGGGTTGAGCTTGTAGACGACGACCTGCCGGGGCTCGCGCTCGGCGACGGTGGCGGAGGTGAGGTAGTCGGCGTTGCGCTGCGGGCGCCCGCTCCGGTCCATGGTGAACAGCGCGGGCAGCACCGCTCCGGCGACGCGCTGGGTGGTGGGGTCGGCGTCGGCCTGGAAGGTGTTGAAGGTCGCGGGCAGCGCGTCCACCGCCCAGCGCAGGGTGCCGCGGTCGGCGACCTTGGCGCGCGGGGCGGCGGCGATGTCCGGCGGGGTGACGGAGCCCTCGGCATCGTCGTGGCCCCCGCCGCAGCCGGCCAGGACGGGCAGCGGGAGCAGGACGCCCGCGGCGAGCAGCACGGCGGAGCGGCCCGTGCGGGACCGGGTCAGGGTCGTCAGGGGTGCCGAGAGGGGGGCCATGGGATACCTCCGCCGGACTGGGCTGCCGCCGGATGGCTCGTCCGGCGCAATGCGCGGTTGATCGCATCTACCGACAACCACTCAAAGCGACGGGCATGGCGAAGGGGCGCCGACACGGCGCCGCCGGGCCGCACGCCACCCACGTGGCGGAACGGTGCCCAGGCCCCCGAACGTGGTGCGGCGCCTCCCCCGACGGCGCGATCGCGAACGCTATCTTCCCCCGGAGGGGTGTGACGCGCGACACTCACTGTCGCAACACCGTCGTCACCCGCAACCGCCGATCGCGGAAGTGAGGGCAAGGACCCATGTCCCTGAACGATGAAGTGACGGCAGTCCAGCGCTGCCTGGACGACCTCGGCCGCGCGCTCGCCCGGCTGGAACCCCACCTGGGCGCCCGGGACCTGGAGCTGCGGCGCGTGCGCACCGACGCCGCCCACCTGCGCGAGAGCGTCACGCTCCTGCGCTCCGTCCACGCCACCGACCAGCCCCGCCCCGAGCCGGTCCCGGTGCCCGACGCCCCGTACGACGCCTCGCTGTGGAAGGACGCCGAGGAGGAGGGGCTCGGGGCCCGCGACCGGCACGCCCCCTGACACCCCCGGGCAGCGCGGCGAGACACCGACCACCCACTCCTCCCCGGAGTCCCACTTTGGCCACTGGTACCGATCCCCGGACAGGCACCGCCACCGCCCCCAGCCAGTCCCCCGGTGGCGTGCACCACGCGTCGCGCGCCTCGATCGCCCCCCGCCACCTGCGCACCGACCGCTGGTGGCTCGCGCCCGCGGCCACGGCCGCCGGGCTGCTGGCGTTCGTCGTCTACTCCACCTGGCGCGCCTTCGCGAACGGCGACTACTACGCCGCCCCGTACGTCTCGCCGTTCTACTCGCCCTGCGTCGCGAAGAACTGCGTCCCCATGAAGGACGGCGCGGACTGGGGCCTCTTCGGCTCCTGGTGGGGCCTGTCACCGGCCCTGCTGGTGCTGATCTTCCCGCTGGGCTTCCGGCTGACCTGCTACTACTACCGCAAGGCGTACTACCGCGGCTTCTGGGCCTCGCCCCCGGCCTGCGCGGTCGCGGAGCCGCACAAGAAGTACACCGGCGAGACCCGCTTCCCGCTGATCCTGCAGAACGTCCACCGCTACTTCTTCTACTTCGCGGTGATCGTCGCGGGCATCCTCACGTACGACACCGTCCTCGGCTTCCGCGACGCGCGGGGCGAGTGGGGTCACATGGGGCTCGGCACGCTCGTGCTGCTCGCCAACATCGCCCTGATCTGGGCGTACACCCTCTCGTGCCACTCCTGCCGGCACATCGTCGGCGGCCGGCTGCGCAACTTCTCCAAGCACCCCGTGCGCTATCGCATGTGGGGCTGGGTCAGCGCGCTGAACGCCCGCCACATGCTGCTCGCCTGGGCCTCCCTGGTCAGCGTGGCGGTCGCCGACTTCTACGTCTATCTCGTCGCCAGCGGCGCCTTCGACGATCCGCGCTTTTTCTAGAGAGGGGCATGTTGATGTCGCGTACGGCCCGGCAATCCTGGGACGTCGTCGTGGTCGGTGCCGGAGGCGCGGGGCTGCGGGCCGCCATCGAGGCCCGGGAGCAGGGCCTGCGCTGCGCGGTGATCTGCAAGTCGCTGTTCGGCAAGGCCCACACGGTCATGGCCGAGGGCGGCATCGCCGCCAGCATGGGCAATGTCAACCAGGGCGACAACTGGCAGGTCCACTTCCGCGACACCATGCGCGGCGGCAAATTCCTCAACCAGTGGCGGATGGCCGAGCTGCACGCCCAGGAGGCGCCCGAGCGGGTCTGGGAGCTGGAGACGTGGGGCGCGGTCTTCGACCGCACCGCCGACGGCCGGATCTCGCAGCGCAACTTCGGCGGCCACGAGTACCCGCGGCTGGCGCACGTCGGCGACCGTACGGGCCTGGAGCTGATCCGCACCCTCCAGCAGAAGATCGTCTCGCTCCAGCAGGAGGACCACCGGGAGAGCGGTGACTACGAGTCCCGGCTGAAGGTCTTCCAGGAGTGCACGGTCACGCGCCTGCTCAAGAGCGGTGAGCGGATCTCCGGCGTCTTCGGCTACGAGCGCGAGTCCGGCCGCTTCTTCACCATCGAGGCCCCGGCCGTGGTGCTGGCCACCGGCGGCATCGGCAAGTCCTTCAAGGTGACGTCCAACTCCTGGGAGTACACGGGCGACGGGCACGCGCTCGCGCTGCTCGCCGGGGCGTCGCTGGTCAACATGGAGTTCGTGCAGTTCCACCCGACCGGCATGGTCTGGCCGCCGTCCGTCAAGGGCATCCTGGTCACCGAGTCCGTGCGCGGCGACGGCGGGGTGCTGCGCAACAGCGACGGCAAGCGGTTCATGTTCGACTACGTCCCGGACGTCTTCAAGGAGAAGTACGCGGAGTCCGAGGAGGAGGGCGACCGCTGGTACAAGGACCCCGACCACAACCGCCGCCCGCCCGAGCTGCTCCCCCGCGACGAGGTGGCCCGCGCCATCAACTCCGAGGTGAAGGCGGGCCGCGGCAGCCCGCACGGCGGGGTCTTCCTGGACATCTCCAGCAGGCTGCCCGCCGAGGACATCCGCCGCAAACTCCCCTCCATGCACCACCAGTTCAAGGAGCTGGCGGACGTGGACATCACCGCCGAGCCGATGGAGGTCGGGCCCACCTGCCACTACGTGATGGGCGGGGTGGACGTCGACCCGGACACGGCGGCGGCGATCGGCGTGCCCGGCCTCTTCGCCGCGGGCGAGGTCGCGGGCGGCATGCACGGCTCCAACCGGCTGGGCGGCAACTCCCTCTCCGACCTGCTGGTCTTCGGGCGCCGGGCCGGGCTCTACGCCGCCCGCTACGCGGCGGGGCTCGCGGCGGCGGACCGGCTGGCCGTGTCCGACACCGACATCGAGGCGGCGGAGGCGGAGGCGCTGCGCCCGTTCGGCGCCGAGGGCGGCGACCCGGCCGTCTCGCAGGGCCCGGCGGAGAATCCGTACACCCTCCACCAGGAGCTCCAGCAGTCGATGAACGACCTGGTGGGCATCATCCGCAAGGGCCCCGAGATGTCGGAGGCGCTGCGCCGGCTCGCGGCGCTGCGGGACCGCTCCCGGCGGGCGGGGGTGGAGGGGCACCGGCAGTTCAACCCCGGCTGGCACCTGGCCCTGGACCTGCGGAACATGCTGCTCGTCAGCGAGTGCGTGGCGCGCGCGGCCCTGGAGCGCACGGAGAGCCGGGGCGGGCACACGCGCGACGACCACCCGGCGATGGACCGGCAGTGGCGGCGGGTGAACCTCGTCTGCCGGCTGGCGGAGGAGAGCCCGGGCTCCGCGGCGGCCGACCCCCTGCTGGGGCTCGTGCGGGTGGCCCGGCGCGAGATGCCGCCGATCCGCGGCGACCTGCTGGCGCTCTTCGAGAAGGACGAGCTGGTCAAGTATCTGACGGACGAGGAGCTGACTACGTGAGCGTCGCACGCGTGGCCGCCGGGCGGCAGACGAATACGAAACCCGCGCCTCTGCGCCACGCGGGCGGAGAAGCGAACAAGGAGAACGCGTGAGTTACGACGCCCATTTCCGGGTCTGGCGGGGTGATGCGGACGGGGGGCGACTCGTCGACTACACCGTGGCCGTCAACGAGGGTGAGGTGGTCCTCGACGTCATCCACCGGCTCCAGGCCACCGAGGCCGCCGACCTGGCCGTCCGGTGGAACTGCAAGGCGGGCAAGTGCGGTTCGTGCAGCGCGGAGATCAACGGCCGGCCGCGGCTGATGTGCATGACCCGGATGTCCTCCCTCGATCCGGACGCGACGGTGACGGTGACGCCGATGCGGGCCTTCCCGGTGCTGCGGGACCTGGTGACGGACGTGTCCTTCAACTACGCGAAGGCGCGCGAGGTGCCCGCCTTCGTGCCGCCGCCGGGAGTGGCGGCCGGGGACTACCGGATGCGGCAGGAGGACGTCGGCCGGTCGCAGGAGTTCCGCAAGTGCATCGAGTGCTTCCTGTGCCAGGACACCTGCCATGTGGTGCGCGACCACGAGGAGAACAAGACCGCCTTCGCCGGTCCCCGCTTCCTGATGCGCGTCGCCGAGCTGGACATGCACCCTCTGGACGCGGCGGCCGAGGCGGGCATCGACCGCAAGCGCGCCGCGCAGGACGAGCACGGCCTGGGCTACTGCAACATCACCAAGTGCTGCACGGAGGTCTGTCCCGAGCACATCAAGATCACGGACAACGCGCTGATCCCGCTCAAGGAGCGGGCCGCCGACCGTAAGTACGACCCACTGGTGTGGCTGGGCAACAAGATCCGGCGCCGCGGGGAGTGAGCCCGGCGCGAGCCGGGCGCGAACACGCTCCGTGGAGGGCTCCGAGCTCCCGGTAGCGAGTCGGGCAGTACCGCCATACGCTCCCAAATGTGACACGGCTTTCCAGGCGGTACGGGCCGGGGGCGCCGGGCCGGGCCCGGATCAGGGCCCCCCTCGCCCTCCTCACGCTGTGCGCGCTCACGTTCCCCGGCCCGGGAGCCCACGCCGACACGCCCCTCGACCTGGACACCGGCGGCCGGATCACCGACACCGTGGGCGCGCTGGGCCAGCGCCGTTCGCAGGTCAACACGGCGCTCAACCGGCTGCACACCGCCCACCACATCCAGCTGTACGTCACTTACGTACGCGACTTCTCCGGCCGCTCCGGGCACGACTGGGCCAACGCCACCGCCGACCGCAACGGCCTGGGCCCGCACGACGTGCTGCTCGCCATCGCCACGCACGACCGGCAGTACGCGGTCTCCGCCGCCCCGGACTCCGGCTTCCGCCAGGAACAGCTGAAGAACGTCTCCGCCACCGCCATCGCGCCCGCCCTGGCCCAGCACGACTGGGCGGGCGCGGCCATCGGCGCCGCCGAGGGCTACGGCGCCGTGCTCCAGGGCAAGCCGGTGCGGCTCCCCGCGATCTCACCGGGCAGCAGCGACCCGGGCGGCGACGGGCTCGTGCCGGGCCACCGCCGGGTGTGGCTGCCGGTGACGGTGGGCGTCCTGGCCCTGCTCACCGGCCTCTACCTCTGCTTCTGCTCCCGCCGGGCCGCCCACCGCCGCGCCGCCCGGCGGGCACGGCCCACCGTCGCCACCTCGACCCCACCCGGGCTCGCCCGTCTGGCCCAGCCGCTCACCCCGCTGCCCGAACTGGAGGCCGAGGCGGCGCGCAGCCTCGTCGAGACCGACGACGCGGTCCGCACGAGCGCCGAGGAGCTCCTCTTCACCACGGCGCAGTTGGGCAAGTCGGCCACCCGTCCCTTCGCCGAGGCCGTCGCCTACGCGCGAAGCGAGCTCGCCTACGCCTTCCGGCTGCGGCAGGGCCTGGACGACGCGCCGTACGAGGACGACGAGATCCGCCGCCGCACCCTGGACGAGATCTGCTCCCACTGCACCAGCGCCAACCGCCGGCTGGACGCGGAGTCCGCCGCCTTCGACCGGCTGCGGGCCCTGAAGGTCAACGCCACCGGCATCCTGGAGCACGCCGAGGAGATCGCGCGGGCGCTCGGGCCGCGCGTCGACACCGCACAGGCCGCGCTCGCCGCGCTCGCCGAGTGCTGCACCAAGGCCGCGCTCTCCCCCGTGGCCCGGCACCCCGCCGAGGCCCGTGACCGCCTCGCCTTCGCCACGGCGGGCCTGGCCGAGGCGCGCCGCTCCCTGGCGGAGGGCGACACGGACGGCGCGGCGATCTCGCTGCGCGCCGCCGAGGCCGCCCTCGCGCAGGCCCGCACGCTCACCACCTCGGCGCTGCGCCGCGCCCGCGAGCTCACCGGCACGGCCGCCCGGCTGCCGGCCGCCCTGGCCGACGCGGAGGCGAGCCTGGCCGAGGCCCTGGCCACCGGCACGGCGGACGAGGGGCGGGTGGCGGACGCCGAACAGGCGCTGGCGGAGGCCCACCGGCACATCGCGAGCGGGCGGTACGACCCGCGGGCGGTGCTGCGGCGCCTCCAGGAGACGGCTGGAGTCCTCGACGCGGAGGCCGGGGCCCTCGCCGACGAGGGGCGCGCCCGGCGGCGCGTGGAGCGGGCGCTGAGCGCCGCGCGGAGCGAGGTCGCGGCGGCGCGGGACTTCATCAGCACCCACCGGGGCGCGATCGGCTGCCGCGCCCGCACCCGGCTGGCCGAGGCGGAGCGCCATCTGGCCACGGCCCGCGCCCTGGTGCCCAGGGGCGGCCCGGCGGTGCTGCACGTGACCGGCGACGCGGACTCCCTGGCCCGCCAGGCCCGCGCCCTCGCCGAGCACGACGTCTCCGACTACGCCACCCCGTACGACCCCCACACCCCCCACCCGGCGCGCGCCCTGTGCGGCGCGCTGCTGGGCGGCATCATCCTGACGGGCCTCCTCCCGGCGACGTTCGGCGGCGGCGCCACGAGGGGGCGGCTGGCGGCGGAGTGAGGTGCCACGCGGCCGCCGGTCAGTACAGGCTCATCAGCGCCTCCACCGCGTCCGGCGTGGGCGTGTCGCCGTCCGGCAGGGCCAGCTCGAACCACACCGTCTTGCCGTGGGGCGTGCGGCGGCTGCCCCACGCCGCGCTGAGCAGCCCCACGAGCTGGAGCCCGCGCCCCCCTTCGTCCGTGTCGCGCGCCCGGCGCCGCCGGGGCTGGACGAGCCCCCCGTCCCAGACCTCGCACACCAGCGTCCGGTCGAGGAGCAGCCGCAGCCGGATCTCGCCCTCGCCGTATCGCAGGGCGTTCGTGGCCAGCTCGCTGACCAGCAGCTCGGTGGTGTCCACGAGGCTCTCCAGGCCCCAGGAGAGCAGCTGTTCGCGCGCCAGCTCCCGGGCCCGCGCCACGGAGCGGGCGTCGGGCGGCAGCGTCCAGTCGCCGACGCAGTCGGCGGGCAGGCCGCGCAGCCGCGCCATGAGCAGCGCGATGTCGTCCTCGCCGTGGTGGGTGTCCAGCGCGCCCAGGACGTGATCGCAGACGTCCTCCAGCGGGCGGGAGGGGTCGGTGAGGGCGTCCCGGAACGCCTCCAGGCCCTCGTCCAGCGGATGGTCGCGGGACTCCACGAGGCCGTCGGTGTAGAGGACGAGCAGCGCGCGGTCGGGCAGGTCGATCTCCACCTGCTCGAAGGGCTCGCCGCCGACGCCGAGCGGCATGCCGGGCGGCACGTCCAGCAGGAGCGCGGGCTCGCCCGCCTCGACGAGGACCGGCGGCAGGTGCCCGGCGTTGGCGACCGTGCAGCGCCGGGTGACCGGGTCGTAGACGGCGTAGACGCACGTGGCCAGATAGACCTCGGAGAGGTCGGCCGCCCGCACGCCGCCGCGCACGCCCCGCGAGGCGGACTGCTTGCCGCCCGGCCTGCCCAGGCCGTGGGCGATCTCGTCGAGCGCGGAGAGCACCTCGGCGGGCTCCAGGTCGAGCATGGCCAGCGTGCGCACGGCCGTGCGGAGTTCGCCCATGGCGACGGCGGCCCGCAGGCCGCGGCCCATGACGTCACCGACGACCAGGGCGGTGCGGTGGCCGGGCAGCTCGATGACGTCGAACCAGTCGCCGCCCACCTCGGTGGCCGCGTTGGCCGGCAGATAGCGGCAGGCGATGTCCAGCCCGGCGGCGTCGGGGTCGCCCGGGGGCAGCAGGCTGCGCTGGAGGATGAGCGCGCGCTCGTGCTCGCGCCGGTAGAGCCAGGCGTTGTCGATGCAGACCGCGGCGCGCGCCGCGAGCTCCACGGCGAGCGCGGTGTCGCGCTCGCCGAACGGCTCGCTGCCCTTCGTGCGGGAGAACCGCGCCAGGCCCACCACCGTGTCCCGGGCGACCATCGGCACGGCGAGGGTGGAGTGCACGACGGCGCCCAGCTCCGGGCCGTCCTCACGCTCGCGGTTCGGCACCGGCTGCACCTGCGCGGTGCGCAGGGCGGCGGCGTAGGGCGAGTGGAAGGCGTAGCGGTGCACCTCGCCGACCTGCACGGGTTTGTCGGCGCCGTCCACGGGCGCGCCGGAGACCGCGCTGGCGTACGCGACGCGCCGCAGCTCGCCGCTGCCGTCGGCGAGGCCGGGCGGCGCCTCGTCGCCCACGAGGAGGCCCTGGTAGAGGTCGACGGAGGCGAGGTCGCAGAACTGGGGGACGGCGACGTCCAGCAGCTCGCGCGCGGTGGTCTCCAGGTCCAGGGAGTTGCCGATGCGCGCGCCCGCCTCGTTGAGCAGCGCGAGGTTGCGGCGCACGCCCGCCGCCTCACGCTCCGCCCGGCGGCGGCCGGTGACGTCGGTGGCGAGGGCGGCCACCCCGATGGGCCGCCCGCTGCCGCTGTGCAGCCGGTAGAGCGAGACGGACCAGCGGCGGCGCTCGCTCTGCCCGGGGACCGGCCCCACGAGCTGGATGTCGGACACCGGCCGCCCGGTGTCGAGGACTTGGCGCAGCGCCGCGGTCAGCCGCTCGGCCTCGCCGCGCGGCAGGAAGTCGTGCGGGGTGCGGCCGCGGTGCCAGGCCGCGGGGCGGCCGAAGGTCTGGGCGAAGCTCTCGTTGACGCGGAGCAGGGTGAGGTCCGTGCCGAAGAAGAAGAATCCCAGGGGAGATTGGCCGAAAACGGCCTCGGCGGCCGCGATGTCGGTCTCTATTCCGCGCAGCGCCCAGGCGTCCACGGCCACGCAGAGCGCGCCGCGGGCGCCGTCCTCGTCCTCGGTGGGCATCACATAGATCTCGGCCAGCCCCGGCGGCCGTTCGCCGCGCGGATAGGGCACGAGGCCCGTCCACTCCCGGCCGTCGAGCCCGCCCTCGCCGAGGAAGGGGGCGGCGGGGCCCCGGCCGCGGCCCGCCCCCGGGGCGGCCGGGGCGAAGATCTCCAGGGGATCCTTGCCGACGGCGTGCCGGGCCGCTATTCCGAAGAGCTCCGCCGCGCGCTCGCTCCACTGCTGGATGCGCCCGTCGGCGCCCAGGGAGAACGAGGCCACGCGGATGTAGTCGTAGAGGGATCCCGGCGGGCTGTTCTGCCACATCGCCGCGGCCTGTGTGTCCTCCGGCGTACCGCTCGCCGTACCCGCTGGCTTTTCGCTCACGTGCCCGTCCCCTCCGGCTCATGTGCTCGCACCGGCATCAGAAGCCCGAGTATCCAGCACAGGGGCCTCTCGGAACACGGACTTCACGATCACAGCACGGTCTCGACCCGCTATGTCTCCCCCGGGGGTTTCCTAACCGGGCAGGCCCAGCTCGAACCACACGGTCTTACCGGTGTTACCCCGGCGCGTTCCCCAGCGACGCGACGTACATGCCACCAATTGCAGGCCACGTCCGCCCTCGTCGTCGGGGTGGGCCGCGCGCTCGCGGGGCGGGTCGGGCAGCGGGTCGGAGACCTCGACGAGCAGGGTGGGACCGGCGCGGGAGTACATCCGTACGCCGATGGGGCCGCTCGCGTACCGCAGGGAGTTGGTGACCAGCTCGCTGACCAGCAGCACCGTCACGTCGGTGACCGCCTCCAGGCCCCATTCGCGCAGGGTGTCGCGCACGAGCGTGCGGGCCGTGCGCACGGCGCCCGCCTCGGCGGGGAAGCTCCACTCGGCGAATCCGGGCGTGGACGCCAAGGTCCCTGCGCTGTCGCTCACGCCGATCACTTCCCAGCCCGCTGCGACCCCACCGGGCACGCCCGGTTCGGGGAGAATAATCAGCACATACCCGGTATGTCAGGCCGACTATCTTCCCGGCGGCGGTGAAGGGGGTCTGTGACACGGATGGAGTACGCCCCGGCGGGCATTTGACCGACCGCGGCGGCGTACGGGCCCCTCCGGGGAGGGACGCGGCCTCACGTACCCCCGGCCAGCAGGCGGACCGCCGCGGCGACCGCGGGCCTGTCCTCGTCCAGCCAGTCGACCTCGTCGGCGCTCGCGGGCGACAGCCAGCGCACCTCGTCGTGGTCCTGGAGCGGGCGCGCGGTGCCCGCGACGAGCTTCGCCGTCCACACCTGAAGCACGAAGGGCGGGCGCAGGGGCCACTCGCCCGCGATCCGCTCCAGCGGCTCGACCTCGACGCCCAGCTCCTCGCGCAGCTCGCGGACCAGCGCCTGTTCGGCCGTCTCGCCGGGTTCGAGCTTGCCTCCGGGCAGCTCCCAGCGGCCGGCCAGCTCGGGCGGCGCGCTGCGCCGCGCGGCGAGCAGCCGCCCTCGGTCGAACACCGCTCCGCCCACCACCACACGCGCCGTCGTCATGAGCCGCAGCCTATGCGGTGGCCGGCGGCGCGCCCTCGCGGGGCCACGGGCCGCTCAGGACACCGCGCGCCCCACCCGCACCACGACATAGAGCTGGCGGCGGCCGCCGGCGTCGAGCCGCTCGGCGACCTCCTCGGCCTCCGTCTTCGTGGCGTAACGCCCGACACGGTAGCGGTTGCCGTTGTCCTCCTGGCGGATCACCAGCCAGGGAAGGACCGGTCCGCTGTCAGTCATCGCCCCCGCCTTCCCGCCGTCGCGCGCACCGGCGCATACCGTCTGGCGTTTCCCGGAGAAACCGCAGTCCGCATATGCCCGAGCCTACGCCCGACCTTTACTCAGCGGATACGCTTTTTCACGAAGAGGTACGCATTTGGCCACGCGGCACCCACCCTCGCCCCCGAAGCCGCTCCTGGCCGTTACCCGGACTTGCCAAAGGCATGCGCACCCACGCCCGCCGGATGTCCCCAAGGACGCCGCAGGGGGGGGGGGGGGGGGGGGGGGGGGGGGGGGGGGGGGGGGGGGGGGGGGGGGGGGGGGGGGGGGGGGGGGGGGGGGGGGGGTGGGGGGGGGTGGGGGGGGGGGGGGGGGGGGGTGGGGGGGGGGGGGGGGGGGGGGGGGGGGAGGT
>NZ_JBVHLW010000058.1:0-30034 GCF_055558795.1 Streptomyces sp. NPDC025618
GAGCGCCCTGCGGGCGCGGCCTCAAGCGCCGGCCGGGCTGGTTTGTGGTGGGTGCCGGGGGCGGGTCTTCCGGGCTGGGGACCTGGAACGCGGTGCGGGTGCCCCGATTCGCATTGAGTGCCCTGAAAACGCACCGCGTTCCAGAACCCCACCCTCCAGCCCCACCCCCTCCCGCCGGAGAGCGAGTGCGGCGCTGTTTGGGGTGGCTTTGCGGGTGCCGCCTCTTGCGGCTTCGGACGTCCCCCCTACCCAACTCGCTCTTTCGGAGCTACTAGTTCGACCTCGCCGTCGTCGTTCTCCAGGGACGCCGCATAGCGCGATTTCCCTCCCGCGTACGGGCGGCGGTCGGCGACCGTCAGGTGGAAGCCGTGTTTCTTCGCCTTTTCGGTGATGGACTCCATCGCGGCTCGCTTCTCGACGTGGAGGGCCAGGTGGTTGAGGCCCGGGAACCAGGGGGGTGTCCCGTGCCGGGGCCGCTCCATTGCGGCGGCTTCCTGTCGCGGCGGGTTCGGCGCGTCAGCCACTCGGCGGCCGTGCGGTCCGCCGTTGTGGCGGTGTCGCGGGGTGGGGTCAGCGCTTGCGCTATTCCCGGTGGTCGTAGCGCGCGGTATTCCGTGAACCGCCTTACGCCGCAGCTTTCGCAGCGCGATTCACCTCCGGTGTGCGTCCAGCTGCCTCGGTGGGTGCATGCGAGCGCCCCGGTGGCGGTCACAGCCCGTGCTCCAGACGCCAGTGCGCTCGCTGGGCGAGAACCGCTTTTCCGGCTCTGAGTCTGTCGCCACCGTCTTGGGCGTCGCGCACTGCGGTTGCCAGCTCCGGGCACTCCGCGCAGCCTCGGAACGGTTTGATCGTCTGGGGCCAGAGACCGATCACTTCCCGTTCGTCCCGCGTGGCCAACCGTAGTGCGGAGAAGGGCACTTCCCACTCCTGCCCGCCCCCTGGTTCGCGTAGGTGCACGCGCCTCCCCACGCTGTCGATCACCTGCCCGATCCGCTCCTCGCGGGTGTCCACCACGAACGCGCCGTTCCGATACGTCATCGCTCCGCGCCTTCCCCCAGTGTCGATGTGCGGCTACGCACCGTAGTCATGCGTCCACGATGGACCGCCATTTGGGCCAGCGCAACCAAGTTGGGCCCATAGTGGGCCAGCTTCATCCTTGTGGGTGATCGCACGCCTGCGGCGTGGGTTCTGGACCACACTGAGCACGCACTGCCAGCAGGGGAGGAAGCCATGGGGAACGCCCGCCGGACCGCTCGTCGCCGCAGACTGGGCGCCGAGTTGAGAGCACTTCGAGAAGCGGCCAATATCTCGACCGAAGAAGCGGCGAGGGCGATCCACGGCGACAAGACGAAGGTCAGCCGACAGGAAACGGGGTTGTTCCGCACCACCAGGCTTGAGCTTGAGGTCTTGCTCAACCTCTACAGAGCTGAGGACGAGAAGCTGCGGAGGTGGCTCATCGCTCTCGCGGCCGAAGGAAACAAACGCAGTTGGTGGCACCGGTACAGCGAGGCACTCGCGAACCACTTCAAAGAGACCCTGACATTGGAATCGGACGCCGCAAGCATCGCGGCGTTCCAATGCCGAGTCATTCCTGGGCTGTTGCAGACCCAGGCATACGCGACCGCTGTTCTCGAAGGCCAATCGCAGCCGCTGTCCGAGGAACAACTCAGGCTGTCTGTTGACATTCGCATGAGCCGCCAGAGCATCTTCCTCCGAGGCAATCCGCCGAAGTACGCGAGCGTTCTGACGGAGGGCGTGGTCCGCCAACAGATCGGCGGGCCCCAGGTCATGGCGGACCAGCTACGGCATCTGGCTTCCCTGAGTCAGAGTCCCGAGTTGGCAGTCCAGGTCATCCCCTACTCACAGAGCAGGTTCACAAACACCAGCGGATCCTTCATCCTGTACTCCTACCCTGAGCCTCTGGAGTTCGATGTCGTCCAGGTGTCGTACCTCGGCGGGGACCTGTATCTGGACGAGGACGAGGCGGTAGCGAAGTACCGCAAGGCATTCGAAGAGCTGCAAGCTTCAGCACTGTCGGTCCAGGAGTCAGCCGAGCTGATTTCGTCCATCGCGCAAGAACTTGAACGCAAATGAGGTACATCCCGTGATACACCACGACTTCTCCCCCTACAGATGGCGCAAGTCCTCTTACAGTCCTGACGAAAGTGCCGACTGTGTCGAAATACGTTTGGCGAGCGACGACCGCATAGCCATACGGGACAGCAGGGTCCGCCATAGAGGAACGCTCGCCGTCCCGCCCCGGACCTGGTCGGCTTTCGTCCGCGCCATAGAGCATGACCTGATCAAGCCCACCTGATGGAGCCCCTCCGAATTCAGGTGCCGGCACCTGGGACGTCGCCGCACGCGAGAACCGCCTGGCAGCCACGCCCGGCGAGAAGAGCGCCCTGACCTCGACGCCGCGCCATCGCCTGCCGGTCCGGGCGGCGGCTACATCCGGCGGGACCGTACGAGGACCATCAGGCCCAGTCCCGAGCCGGCGAGCACCAGGCCACCGCCCAGCACCATCATGTCTCCCAGGGGAGGCGCGCTGTTGTGGTGGTGCGCCGGCATGTAGCGCGCGGGCGGGCGGTCCAGGCCCGTGAACGCGCACACCAGCAGCGCACCGGACACCACCGTCATGGCGACCAACGGCCGTCGGCCGCGCCACCGTCTCGGACGCCGGTGCCTGCCTGTTCCGCCCAATACCTTGCGCATGTCCGAAAATATGCACACTCAGAGAGCGCGAGAGGGGCAGCACACGCCCCCGTTCCCCCGAATCGCCGCACCCGCTCCACCCGGCCACCGTCCGTCTGCACGGTTTCCGCCAGCCCGCCGTCCGCTCTGTGCCGGGGTCGGGCCGCCGTTGTAGGGTTCGGGCGCTTGAGCTCGATGCGTGCCGATCGACGTACAGAAACCGGGCGTTGGATCCAGCGCCCCGGCCCCGTGGGTTCTCGTTTCTGCACAGGAAAGGGCAAGCGCATGGGTAAGAGATCAGGTAGGAGACACAGACGGATCGGGCAGTTGTTCCGTTCTCTCAGAACAGGTGTCGCGGCCGTGGCGGTCGTGACGGTGCTGGCAGCCGCGCCGGGCGTCGGCCGGTCGGGAACGGCCTCGGCCGCGACCCCCTCGTCCCACAGCGTCAGAACGACCAACCCCTTCGGCTCCTCCATAGCCGCGGCCAGGAACGCGGACGGACGGCTGGAGCTGTTCGGCGTCAACAGCGGTGACGCGATCTTCCACCGGTCGCAGAACAGCATCGGCGGTTCCTGGTCGAACTGGGTCCAGTTCGACGGCGCGCTGCGTGCCGTCGCCGCCGAGACGAACGCCGACGGCCGGATGGAATTCTTCGGCGTCAACGGCGCCGGGAACATCTTCCACCGCTGGCAGACCTCCCCGGCGGGCGCCTGGTCGGGCTGGGAGCAGCTCGACGGACTGCTGACCTCGGTCGCCGTGGCCCGCGACGTCTACGGGCGACTGGAGCTCTTCGGAACCAACAGCACGGGCGCCATCTTCCACCGTTCGCAGATCTCCATCGGTGGACCGTGGTCGGGCTGGGACCAGATCGACGGCGCGCTGACGCAGGTGGCCGCGGAGGCCAACGCGGACGGGCGGCTCGAACTCTTCGGCGTGAACAGCGCCGGGAACATCTTCCATCGCTATCAGACCACCCCCGGCGGCTCGTGGACCGGGTGGGCGCAGTTCGACGGGGCGCTCACGACGATCGCGGCGGCGCGCAACGCGGACGGGCGGCTGGAGATCTTCGGGACCAACAGCGGTGACGCCGTCTTCCACCGCTCGCAGAACTTCAGTGGGACCCCCTGGTCGAGCTGGGCGCAATTCGACGGCGCGCTGAGCCAGGTGGCCGCCGAGACCAACGCGGACGGCCGGATCGAACTGTTCGGGGTCAACAGCGCGGGGAACATCTTCCACCGCTGGCAGACGTCCGTGAACGGCCCCTGGTCGGACTGGGCGGGCTTCGACGGCATCCTGCGACCCTGACGTGGCACCGGGGCCGCGCCGCGGTCCCACCGGACGAGCCGGGCTCCGGCCGGGCTCAGCCGCTTCCGGCTCGTCCGGCGTCCCGATGCCCTAGGCGTCCTTCAGCTGCTGCCGCTGACGGCCGAGGCCCTCGATCTCCAGTTCCATCACATCGCCCGCCCGGAGGTACGGCTTGGGGTCGGGGTGGCCGTCCGCCACTCCGGCGGGGGTGCCGGTGTTGATGATGTCGCCGGGGTAGAGCGTCATGAAGCGGCTGACGTAGCGGACGACCTCGGCGACCGGGAAGATCTGGTCGGCCGTCGTGCCGTCCTGCTTCAGCTCGCCGTTGACCCACAGGCGCAGGCGCAGGGCCTGGGGGTCGGGGACCTCGTCGGCGGTGACCAGCCAGGGGCCCAGCGGATTGAAGGTCTCGCAGTTCTTGCCCTTGTCCCACTGGCCGCCGCGGTCGAGCTGGAACTCCCGCTCCGACACGTCGTTGGCCACCGCGTACCCGGCTATCGCGGCCAGCGCCTCCGCGTCCGTCTCCAGGTGGCGGGCCGTGCGGCCGATGACGACGGCCAGCTCGATCTCCCAGTCGGTCCTCTCGCTGCCGCGCGGCACCAGCACCGCGTCGTCCGGGCCGACGACCGTGTCCGGTGCCTTGAGGAAGAGGACCGGCTCGCCGGGGGCCGGTACGCCGAGCTCGGCGGCGTGGCCGTGGTAGTTGAGCCCCACGCACACGATCTTGCCGATGCGGGCGACCGGCGGGCCGATCCGCAGGCCCTCCGGGTCGAGGGCCGGGAGGATCCGGGCGCCCACCGCGGCCCGTACGCGCTCCAGCGCGGAGTGGTCGCCCAGCAGCCTTCCGTCGATGTCGTCCACGACGGTGGTGAGGTCGCGGAGGGTGCCCTCGTCGTCCAGCAGGGTGGGGCGTTCCGCCCCTGGCGGGCCTGTGCGCAGCAGCTTCATCCGGTCTCCCGAGGTCGTGGTCGGCGGTTGCCCGTCCGGGTCGGCCGATGGGGACGGCCATCGAGGGATCGGTTTGATCGTGTGCGAACGGAGGGGGGCTCCGCAAGGGAGGTTTCGGCCTGTTGGCGGCCGATGTCTTTCTCCTCCGCAAACGGAGCGGGTCCCTCAGGCGCCGGACGGGGCCGCGGACAGCCCTCGGGTCAGATACGCCCGCTCCACCGCCGTCCACGCGCTGCTCGTCACGAGATAGAGCCCGGCCGCCAGCGGGACCACGGCCACCGTGATCAGCGTCCCGAAGGAGAGCAGCGGCAGGAATTTCATCAGGCCCGGCGCCTCGGCCGGGGCCGGCACACGGCGCGCGCGGACGTACGTCCAGGTGGCGACCGCGGCGACCACGACGAACAGGGCCGCGTACACCCATCCCTGTGCGCCGAACGGGGCGTCCGCCCAGTGGCCGCCCAGCCTCGCGCCCAGCAGCGTGTGGTCCAGCAGGCCGGGCGCGCCGCTGCTGAAGAGGTGGTACATCACGAAGAGGACCGGCAGCTGTGCCAGCGAGGGCAGGGCCCCGGCCATCGGCGACACCCCTGCCTTCACGTGTGCCTCGCGCATCGCCCGCATCAGCCGCTCGGGGTCGTTCTTGTGCTTGCGCCGCAGCTCGGCCATGCGCGGGGCGAGTTCGGCCTTGGCCCGCTGACCGCGCGCCGCCGAGCGGGCCAGCGGGTGCAGCGCGAGCCGCACGCACAGCGTGAACAGGATGATCGCGACGGCCGTCGCCGAGGCGCCGAACAGCGGGTCGATCACCCCGGCCAGGGAGGTGAGGCAGGAAAGGAGAGGGGAGACGAAAGCGGACATGGTGAGCCCTCCACGGGTCTCGTCGTGCCGGAATCAGAGGCATTCGGGCGTGACGAGCCGCGCGGGCTCAGCGGGAGAGAAGCGGTGAGCGCCTACGCGGCCGTCGGGAGGGCACGGCCGGGCGCGCGAGGCCGCCGTCGGCCCCGTCCGTCGGGATCGCGCTGGGCGAGGAACGCCGTACGCAGTTCCCGGTCGCGGATCGCGGTGCGTATGCGCGTGGGGGTGAGGGGGCCGCCGGTGCCGGCCGTGGCGGCCACGGCGGACAGCAGCAGGGCGGCCGCGACGGCCGTGGTCGCGGCGAGCGCGACCACGCCGAGCAGGCCGCTCTGCGCGAGCAGCAGTTCGGACAGCAGGAAGAGGAGCACGCTCACATGCGTACGGAATACGGCGTTCATCAGCGCGGCCCCCCTTCCCCGTGGAAGCTTCGCTGCCGAAGCTTCTCTGTCGACCCTCAGCGTGACGGACGTTCAGTCATTCGCTCGTTCCGATGCTAGACGGTGCCACTGACAACGGCCTCACCCGGGCCGGGATCACGCGCCAGCACCTCGTCGTCCGGCCGCGCGGCGTCCGCGGGCCGTGGCCGGGGTCCCCACCAGGAGACGGCCAGCGCGACCAGCACGTTCACGCCCAGGGCGAGCGCTCCCGCGTTCACGCCCCACACGGGGTCATGGTCGGTGAAGACCAGGGCGCAGACCAGCGTTCCGCCCGCCACGAGGCCGCTCATCGCTCCCCACAGCGTCAGCTTCCGCCACACCAGCCCCAGCAGAATCATGGGGACGAGCTGGGCCATGCCCTCGTACGAGATGAGCGACAGCCGCACCAGCGTGTTGGGCGCGGTGTAGGTCATCAGCAGGGCCAGCGCGCCAGCGGCCACGACGACCACCTGGGCGCCCGTCTTCTGCCGGTCGGGGCGGCCGGCCAGCCGGGGCATGACGCCGAGCACGCTCTTGCCCCACATCGTGCCGATGACCAGCATGAACACCGCCATCGGCACGATCGACGACAGCGCCGCCGCCACCCCGATCAGGCCGACCGCCCAGGCGGGCAGCGAGTCCACGACGAGCTTGAAGAGCGCGAGGTTGGAGCCCGCCCCGGTGAGGCCGGGCACGACGAAGAGCGCCGCCATGCCGAGGAGCATCGGCACGAACAGCAGGACGTTGTAGAACGGCAGCAGCATCGCGTTGCGGCGCAGGGCATCGGCGTTCCGCGCGCCGAGGTAGCCGGCCACGGTCGTCGGGAAGATGACGACCGTCAGGGAGTTGAGGAAGCTCGTCGTCACGAACCAGCCGCCGCCGAGCCCGCTGCCGCCGTGCCCCGTGAACGTCAGCCAGTCCGGCTTCTCCGCCACGATCCGGTCGAGGAACGGCCCGTAGCCGTCGAAGTAGTGCAGCGGTACGTAGACCGCGAGGAAGCCCAGCGTCCCGATGACCAGCACGTCCTTCAGGACCGAGACCCAGGCGCTGCCGCGCAGCCCGCTCACCACGACGAAGCCGGTCGTGACGGCGAAGGCGATGAAGTACGCCCAGTTCAGGCTGATCGCGCCGTAGGAGATGGTCGAGACGACCACGCCCATGCCGGTGATCTGCAACTGGATGTACGGCAGCAGGCAGACCGTCGCCAGGATCGCCACCAGCGTGCCGAGCCAGGGCCTGTTGTAGCGGTGGGCGACCATGTCGGTGATGGTCACGAGGCCGTGCCTGCGGGCGTAGGACCAGAGGGTCGGGCCGACGACGTAGCCGATGGCGTACCCGCACGACATGTACGCGATGACGTAGAGCACTGGGGCGCCGTAGTTGTAGCCCCAGCCCGCCGCGCCCAGATAGCTGAAGCTCGTATAGCCCTCACCGGCCATCAGCACCCAGATGAAGACCGTGCCGAGGCTGCGGCCGCCCACCGACCACTCGGCGAGCCCGCCGCCCGCTCCCCTGCCGCGCACGGCCAGCAGGCCGAGGGCGACGGTGAGCACCATGAAGACGGCGAAGACGGAGGTGGCGACGGTGGCGTTCATACGCGGCCTCGCTTGCGGTCACCGCGCCAGGCGAGGAGGACGGCGGCGGGGGTGAGGAGCGTGGCGAGGAGGAGCCAGGCGAAGAGGAAGGGCAGACCGAGGACGGTCGGACGGATCCGGTCCACAAGGGGCAGGGTCCCCAGGAACAGGACGTACGGGATGAGCAACCACAGCAAGGTGGGACGTTTCAGCACGGGCCGACCCTAGCGTTGCCCGTTGCTGACGGCCCGTCGCGCCCGGGGCTCGCGTCACGCCCCCACCAGCCGCGACGCCGAATAGATGCACAGGCCCGCCAGCGCGCCGACCACCGTGCCGTTGATCCTGATGAACTGGAGGTCCCGCCCGATGTGCGCCTCGATCTTGCGGGTGGTGTGCTCGGCGTCCCAGCTTGCGATGGTGTCCGTGATGAGGGCGGTGATCTCGTGGCGGTAGGTGGTCACGACATAGACCGCCGCGTCCTCCAGCCAGCGGTCGACCTTCGCGCGGAGGCGGTCGTCGCCGGCCATACGGGCGCCCAGGGAGAGCAGTCCGGCGCGCACGCGGAGGCGCAGTTCGCTGCGCTCGTCCTCGGCGGCGGCGACGATCATGGCGCGTACGGAGCTCCACGTGGAGGCGATCAGATCCTGCACCTCGCCGCGTCCGAGCACCTCGGACTTCAGCCGCTCCACACGGGCCCGGGTGTCCGTGTCGGAGCGCAGGTCGCGCGCGAAGTCGCCCAGGAAGCGGTCGACGGCGCCGCGTGCCGGGTGGCCGGGCATGTCGCGCATCTCCGTGACGAAACGCAGCAGCTCCTTGTAGACCCGCTCGCCGACCTTGCGGTCCACGAAGCGGGGCGTCCAGCCGGGCGCGCCGCCGGTGACCGCCTGCATCACCGAGTCACCGTGGGTGACCAGCCAGTCGTGGGCCCGTACGCACACCAGGTCGACGACCCGGTGGTGGCCGCCGTCGGCGACGATCTTCTCCAGCATGTTGCCGAGGCCCGGTGCGATCTCCTGGGCGTCGGCCCTGCGGGTGATGGCCTCGCCGACGACGGCCTGCACATCGGAGTCGCGCAGGACGGTCAGGGCGCCGCGCAGCGCCGTGGCCAGCTCGACCGTCACCCGGTCGGCGTGCTCGGGGTCGGCGAGCCAGCCGCCCAGCCGGGAGGCGATGCCTACGGTGCGCAGCCTTACGCGTACGACATCGCCGGAGAGGAAGTTCTCGCCGACGAACTCACCGAGGCTCTGACCCAGCTGGTCCTTCTTGGTGGGAATGATCGCCGTGTGCGGGATCGGCAGGCCCATCGGGCGGCGGAAGAGCGCGGTGACGGCGAACCAGTCGGCCAGCGCGCCGACCATGCCCGCCTCCGCGGCGGCCGCGACATACCCGGCCCAGGCCCCCGCGCCCGCGGACTGTGCCCACTTCGCCAGGGCGTACACAAGCGCGACGAGGAGCAGCAGCCCGGTCGCGAGCGCCTTCATGCGGCGCACGCCGCGGCGTTTCTCCTCATCTGCGGCGCTATAGGTGAGACCTCCCACGCCCGGGGGCATGACTCCCTCGGCGGCTCCCGAAGCGTCGTCAGGGGGCCGTTCCATCCGCATCACCCGTTCCAGCCGTCATCACGTGCATTGTCCCTACCCGGGGTACTCCGGGAACGGACCGCGAGTTCCCCGCGTCTGACAAGTCGCATGTGACACGTTGCGTGACCCACCGGCCGACAGGCGCGCCCCCCGGCCCCCGTGGGATCATGGAACGGCGATCGGACCACGAGGGCGTTGTTGCTGATCAGTCGCTGTCTCGTCCCCGGTTCCGCACCGGAGCGTCTCGCTCCGCCACTCCCAGGAGAAGCCCGCCATGAACAGGCCACCTCTGCCCCGAAGTACGGCCTACGCCGTGCTCGCCGCACTGGCAGCCGTGGTGATTCTCGTCTCGACCGCGATATTCGTCGGCGTCGGCGGTCGCGGCCGCACGCCCGCGGCGGAGCCGCACGAGGCACATGGCACGGCCGCTCCGGCCGCCTCCGGCGAATGGGTGGGCGCCTGGTCCACCGCGCCGTCGGGCGCCGAGCCGAACACCCTCCGGGGCTTCCCCGGGATGTCCATCCGCAACGTCGTGCACAACGGTGTCACCGGCACGGCCGCCCGGATCCAGCTCTCCAACCTCTACGGTGCCCAGCCGCTGCCCATCGCCCATGCCTCCCTGGCCCTGGCCGCGGCGCACGGCTCCCCCGCCGCCGTCCCCGGCAGCATGCGCAGGCTGAGCTTCGGCGGACAGCCCACGGCCACGATCCCGGCCGGGCGGTCGCTGCTGAGCGACCCCGTGCGGCTGGCCGTGGCCGCCGGGGCCGATCTGCTGGTCACCACCTTCTCCCCCACCCCGTCGGGCCCCGCGACCTATCAGAACCAGTCCCGTCAGACGTCCTACCTCGCCCGTGGGGACCGGGCCGAGGACACGCAGGGCGCCGGCTACACCGCCAAGGTCCAGTCCTGGCGCTATCTGACCGGCGTCGACGTCTGGTCCCAGGAGACCCACGGCGCCGTCGTCGCCTTCGGCGACTCGATCACCGCCGGCTACAACTCCACCCCCGGCACCAATCACCGGTGGCCGGACCTCCTCGCCACCCGGCTGCGCACCGAGCCGGGCGCGCCCCGCTACAGCGTCCTCAACGAGGGCATCAGCGGCAACCGCATCCTGCTCAGCAACGCCGGGCCGCCGCCCGCGAACAACGCCAGCGGTCTGGAGCGCTTCGACCGCGACGTCCTCGGCCGGACGGGCGCACGCGTCGTGATCATGGCGCTCGGCGTCAACGACATCCTGCGTACGCCGCAGCAGCGGGATCCGGCGCGGATCGTGGCCGGCCTGCGCCAGCTGGTCGAGCGGGCGCACGCGCGGGGGCTGCGGGCCGTCGGCGCGACGATCACGCCGTTCGGCGGGCACAAGGGGGCCGTGGACCTTCAGGAGGTCACCCGGCAGCGGGTCAACGAGGTGATCCGGTCCGGACAGGTGTTCGATGCGGTGGTGGACTTCGACCGGGTGCTGCGGGATCCGGTGTCTCCGGAATCTCTGCTTCCCGCTTATGACTCCGGGGATCATCTGCATCCGAATGACGCGGGGTATCAGGCGATGGCCGACTCGATCGATGTCGAGGTCTTGAAGGGTGAGGCGGTTACGGCGCTCTGAGGGGTGGCGGGGGGTGGGGAGGGGTGGGTGCGGTGTCGCTCAATCTCCCCCAGCTACCTCCCCCGGACGCCGTCCGGGGGTGCCACCAACGGGCTGGACGCGCGGACCGCAGCCCGCGCCCGCCCTCGCCTCGGCCGCGGGAAATCCCCGGGCTGAGGCCGTCACACCTCCCGCTCCGCGTACATCCTCGCGATCACGTCCTCGATGTCCGGTTCCTTGATGGAGAGGTCGACCAGCGGATACCGCTCCGCCACCGCCGCCACGACCGGGGCCGCGCTGCGGTCCGCGGGGAAGGCCAGCCACTGGCGGGGGCCCTCGACCTTGACCGTGCGGGCGCCGGGGACGCCCTCGATGGGCGGGAGCTCGTGTTCCAGGTCGACCACGAGGGTGCGTTCGCTGCCGCCCACCGCGTGGAGCGTGCTCAGCCCGCCGTCGTGGACGAGGCGCCCGTGGTCGATGACCATGACCCGATTGCACAGCTGCTCGATGTCGGTGAGGTCGTGCGTGGTGAGCAGGACCGTCGTGCCGCGTTCGGCGTTGACCTCGCGGAGGAACTGCCGGACCTTCGCCTTGCTGATGACGTCCAGGCCGATCGTCGGTTCGTCGAGATAGAGCACCTCGGGGTCGTGCAACAGTGCCGCCGCGATGTCACCGCGCATCCGCTGCCCGAGGGAGAGCTGGCGGACGGGCACGTCGAGGAGCTCGCCGAGATCGAGGAGCTCGACGCAGCGGTCCAGGTTGGTTCTGTAACGGGCGTCAGGGATGCGGTACATGCGGCGCACCAGTCCGTACGAGTCCCGCAGCGGCAGGTCCCACCAGAGGGTGGTGCGCTGCCCGAAGACGACGCCGATGCGGTGCGCCAGCTTCGTCCGCTCGCGGGAGGGGTCGATCCCCGCGACGCGCAGCCGGCCGCCGCTGGGCGTCAGGATGCCCGTGAGCATCTTGATGGTGGTGGACTTCCCGGCTCCGTTGGGGCCGATGTAGCCGACCATCTCACCGCGCGGCACACGGAAGCTGATGCCGTCCACGGCCCGCACCCGGTGCCGTTCGCGGCGCAGGAGACCGGCCTTCCGGCGTACGTCGAACACCTTCTCCACACCGTCGAGTTCGATGAAACCGTCCACTGTCCGCCTCTCAGCTCCCCGTACTCCGATAGCTCCGCAGCCCTGCCCGCCACACCAGCCCCGCGCCCGTGAGCATGAGGAGGGCGACCAGGGGCCCGCAGAAGTCGACCCACCCGGGCAGGCCCAGCGGGTCGTCGCGGCCCAGGAGGCGCAGCGCGGGCAGCCAGTTGACGAAGGCCAGGGGGACGACGAAGGTCACCCCGCGGACCAGCTCCGTCGCGAAGACCGTGGGCGGGTACTGGAGCATGGTGGCGCCGCCGTAGGTGAAGGAGTTCTGCACCTCCGCGGCCTCCGTCGCCCAGAACTGGAACGCCGCGCCGACGATGAAGAGGGAGCCGAAGAGGGCCGCCCCGCTGAGCACCATCACCGCGGTGAACAGCGCCTTGGGCAGTGTCCACGCGATGTCGGCATGGGCCAGCCCCCAGCCCAGCACCAGGGCGCCCTGGCTGATGCGGCCCAGCCTGCGCAGCGCGAAGCGGTCGGCGGCGACCTGCGCGAGTACGGGCGCCGGGCGCACCAGCAGCGTGTCGAACGTGCCGTCCCGCACCCGCTGCCCGATCCGGTCCATGCTGCCGAGCACCAGGTCGGCGAGGCCGAGGGAGCAGCTGCTCGCCCCGTAGAGCAGCGCGATCTCCGGCAGGGAGAAGCCGCCGAGGGCGTCGATGTGGGAGAACATCAGCATGATGGCGACGAAGTCGAGGCCGCTGGCCACGAAGTTGCCGATCGTCGTCATCACGAAGGACGCGCGGTAGGCCATCGTGGAGCGCACCCACATCGCGACGACGATCCCGTACGCCCGCAGCCCCGTCGTCACGGCGGACCGGTCAGCCACCCTGGACCACCACCTTCGCCGTCGCGAGGGACTGGAGGGCGCGCCCCGCCGCCAGCAGGAGCACCGCCCAGGCCGCCTGGAAGGCGAGCGCCCGGGCCAGTCCGGCGCCCGTGTGCAGGCCGAGCAGGACGTCGGCCGGCACCTGGAGCATCGCCGCCCACGGCAGCAGCCGTACGGTCTCGCCGAACGCTCCGGGGAAGACCGTCAGCGGCAGCAGCATCCCGGAGAAGAAGACGCTCATCAGCGTGCTCACCATGTTGAGCCCGTTGCCGTCGAGCAGCCAGAAGGCGCACAGGCCGATCAGATAGCGCAGCCCGAAGCCCACGCCGAAGCCGAGGAGGCAGGAGAGCAGGAAGGCGAGCCAGACCAGCGGGTCGGCGGGCAGGGCCAGTTCGAAGACGAGCGCGCCGACGGCCAGGGGCGCGACCCCGCGCCCGAGCAGCTGGAAGGCCGCCCGGCCGAGGTCGGCGGCGAACCACCACAGCTGGAGGTCGGCGGGGCGGTAGAGGTCCACGGCGATGTCGCCGGAGCGGATGCGCTCCTGGAGCTCCTCCTGGAAGCCGCCGCCGAGCAGCGCCATGGCCGCGAGCAGCGCCTGGCTGACCCAGACGAAGGTCAGGGCCTGCGCCTGGCCGTAGCCGCCGAGGCGCGGCCGTTCGTCCCACAGGGCGATGAACGTATAGGCGATGACGAAGCCGAAGACGGTGTTGGTGAAGACACCGGCGGCGGTGGCGATGCGATACGTGGCATACCGGCGGAATCCACTCACCGCGACAGCGGCATACAGCCGCATCCCAGGACACCTCTCGTCGTTGAACCTCGATAGTCCGCTGACCTCAAAGCGCTGGAGCCTATCCGCACGGACCGGCCGCCGACCACGTGATTTTTCACTCCTGGGAGTGGTCGGCCTGGCCCGTTCGGCTCTTCAGTGCCGTCACAGGTGCGCTACGTCCCTCCGACTCGGAACGCATGATGCCAAAGTGTCGGACGGGGCGTACGACGCACAGCGAAGCGCCCGACACAACACCGCTCACCGTGGCCGAACAACCCCGGGGGCGGCCGAGGAGTCCCTAAAGACATGAGCGACGAGCAGTCACAGCAGCAGCCGGACGGCGGTGATGAGCGCTCCCGCCGGGCGGGCCGGCCCCCGAACGGCGCCACCGGCCCCGGCGGTTCCGCCAGACCCCGCCGCCCCAAGCGCACCGGCTGGCGCAGGCTCCTGCCGACCTGGCGCATGGTCCTGGGCGGCTTCCTGCTGATCGTCCTGCTCATCGCGGGCGGTCTCGTCGCCGGCTACATGCTGGTGAACATCCCGCCGGCCAACAGCGCGGCCACCGCCGAGAGCAATGTGTATCTCTACGCCGACGGCACCCAGTTGGCGCGCGACGGCGAGGTCAACCGCGAGAGCGTGTCGCTGAGCCGGGTCCCCAAGGTCGTCCAGCACGCCGTGCTCGCCGCCGAGGACCGCGACTTCTACTCCGAGTCCGCCGTCAACCCCGAGGCCATGCTCCGCGCCGCGTGGAACACCGTCACCGGCAAGGGCAAGCAGTCCGGCTCCACGATCACCCAGCAGTACGTCAAGAACTACTACCTGGGCCAGGAGCAGACCGTCAGCCGCAAGGTGAAGGAGTTCTTCATCGCGATCAAGCTCGACCGCGAGGAGAGCAAGGACGAGATCCTCGAAGGCTATTTGAACACCAGCTACTTCGGGCGCAACGCCTACGGCATCCAGGCCGCCGCCCAGGCGTACTACAACAAGGACTCCGACAAGCTGAACGCCGCCGAGGGCGCCTACCTCGCGACGCTCCTCAACGCGCCCAGCGCCTACGACGTCGGCGCGCACCCCGAGAACAAGCCCCGGGCCATGGCCCGCTGGAACTACGTCCTCGACGGCATGGTCAAGAAGAAGTGGCTCGACGGGACCGAGCGCGCCGCCATGACGTTCCCCTCCCCCGGCAAGTCCCGGCCACGGCTGGGCATGTCCGGGCAGCGGGGCTATCTCGTGGAGGCCGTCAAGGACTACCTCACCACCGACAACAAGATCATCGACGAGCAGACGCTGGCCCGCGGCGGCTATCGCATCACCACGACGATCGACAGGAAGAAGCAGGACGCCTTCGTCAACGCCGTGCAGAAGCAGCTGATGGACGACCTCAGCGAGGACCGCCAGGTCGACCGCTACGTCCGCGCGGGCGGCGCCTCCATCGACCCCGCGACCGGCCGCGTCGTCGCCCTCTACGGCGGTATCGACTACACCAAGCAGTACGTCAACAACGCCACCCGCCGCGACTACCAGGTGGGCTCCACCTTCAAGCCCTTCGTCCTCACCTCGGCCGTCGCGAACGACTCCACCACGCAGGACGGCCGCGCGATCACCCCGAACACCGTCTACGACGGCACCAACAAGCGCCCCGTGCAAGGCCGGAACGGACCCGTCGGCTACGCGCCCGCCAACGAGGACGACAAGTCCTACGGACAGATCACCGTCACCAAGGCCACCGACCTCTCCGTCAACGCCGTCTACGCCCAGATGGCGCAGGACGTCGGCCCGGGCAAGGTCAAGGACACCGCGGTCGCTCTCGGCATCCCCGCCAAGACCCCCGAGCTCACCGGCTACCCCTCCATCGCGCTGGGCGTCGCCACCGCCAGCGTCCTCGACATGACCCAGGCGTACGCGACGCTCGCCAACCACGGCCGGCACGGCCCGTACACCCTGGTCGACAAGGTGACCAAGGGCGGCGAGAACGTCGAGCTGCCCGGCAAGGAGCCCAAGCGCGCCGTCACCCGCGACGCCGCCGACACCACCACCGCCGTGCTCAAGAGCGTCGTCGACAACGGCACCGGCTCCACCGCGCAGGCCGCCGGGCGGCCCGCCGCCGGCAAGACGGGCACCGCGGAGGAGGACAAGGCCGCCTGGTTCGCCGGCTACACCCCCGACCTGGCCACGGTCGTCGCGGTCATGGGCCAGGACTCCGACACCGGCACGCAGAAGTCGCTGTACGGCGCGACCGGGCTGCCCCGCATCAACGGCGGCGGCGCGCCCGCGGACATCTGGGCCGCCTACACCGAGGTCGCGCTGGAGGGCACCACCGTCAAGGACTTCGACCTCCAGACCTCCGGCGGCGAGCCCGCGCCGACCCTGGAGCCGCCGACGACGTCGGCGCCCCCGGAGACCAGCGCCCCGCCCTCGCCGTCCGCGCCGCCCAGCAACGTCCCGCCGCAGCCGCCCACCCCGCCGCGCCGGCCGACCGGGCCGCCGACCCTGCCGGGCCCGCCGACCGGGCTCCCCACCCTGCCGCCCTTCACGCTCTTCCCGAACGAGCCGAAGGACGCCGGGCGGCACGGAGGCGACCGGGACTCGCTCCTGGGCGACTACTGATCGGCGGGCGGGGCGCCGCAAGGGTCGGCCGTCAGTGGCCCGAGGTCGCCTTGAGGCCCACCACGGCCACCAGCAGCAGCACGACGAAGAAGATCCGCGCGGCGGTCGCCGGCTCGCCCAGCACCGCCATGCCGAACACCGCCGCGCCGGCCGCCCCGATGCCGACCCACACGCCGTAGGCCGTACCGATCGGCAGCGTGCGGGCGGCCCGCGACAGCAAGAGCATGCTCGCGGCGATACCCGCGACGGTGAACACGCTCGGCCAGAGCCTGGTGAACCCTTCGGTGTACTTCATACCGATCGACCAGGCGACTTCGAGCAGACCCGCGATCGCGAGCAGGATCCATGCCATGACGGCACCTCCGTGGAAAGTTCCTACAGGGGTGCGTCGTCTTGTCCTGACCCGGTACGGCGCGTCTCGTCGGGCTCTTCCGACGGTATCAAAAAGGGAGCGGCGCGCTCGGCTGCCTCAGAGGTAGAGCCCCGTGGAGTCCTCGGAGCCCTCCAGCCGCTCCGCCGCCACCGCGTGCAGGTCACGCTCGCGCATCAGGACGTACGCCACACCGCGGACCTCCACCTCGGCGCGGTCCTCCGGGTCGTAGAGCACCCGGTCGCCCGGCTCCACCGTGCGCACGCTCTGCCCGACCGCCACGACCTCCGCCCAGGCCAGCCGGCGGCCCACCGCCGCCGTCGCCGGGATGACGATGCCGCCGCTGGACCGGCGCTCGCCCTCCGGAATGTCGGTCCGGACCAGCACCCGGTCGTGGAGCATCCGGATGGGCAGCTTGTCGTGGGTGGTGTGCGTACTCACGCCATGACCGTACCTGCCCGGGCGCCGCCCCGAGGCCACGGGCCGCGGATCCGCCGGTGTGACCTACGCCCGGCGGCGGCGCGAGGAGAGGGTCAGCAGCCCGACCACACCGACCGCGACCATCGCCACCGGCACGATCCGGTCCAGCCGCGGCGTGCCGTCCTCCGCGACGAAGCGGGACCGCACGTCCGAGACCAGCTGGTTCGCGGCCACATAGGCGCGGCCCGCGGTCTGGTCCACCTTCGAGGCGACCTTGGCCTTCGCATCGCCCACGATCGTTTTCGGGTGCATGCGCACACCGATCTCGTCGAGCGTCACGGCGAGCTCGTTCCGCCTGCGGGCGATGTCCGCCTCGATCTGCGCAGGGGTCCTGGCATCCGACACCGCGCTGCCTCCGTCGTCTCGAAAAGAGTGATGATGAGTGATGACGACAGTCTGTCAGCTCACCGGACCCCGTGCCCCACGGCACCCCCGATCGAGGAGCTGACTACCCTCGGGGACCGGACAGCCCACGCGGGGCACCCCGCGCGAACCCCGACGAGGAGACCTCATGAGCGAGCGACTTCAGCCCGGCGACACCGCCCCCGCCTTCTCCCTGCCCGACGCGGACGGCAAGCAGGTCTCCCTCGCCGACCACAAGGGGCGCAAGGTCATCGTCTACTTCTACCCCGCCGCCCTCACCCCCGGCTGCACCAAGCAGGCGTGCGACTTCACCGACAACCTCGACTTCCTCGCCGGGCACGGCTACGACGTCATCGGCGTCTCCCCCGACAAGCCCGAGAAGCTCGCGAAGTTCCGCGAGAAGGAGGAGCTCAAGGTCACCCTGGTCGGCGACCCCGAGAAGAAGGTGCTGGAGGCGTACGGCGCCTTCGGCGAGAAGAAGCTGTACGGCAAGACCGTGACCGGCGCCATCCGCTCCACGATCATCGTGGACGAGGAGGGCAAGGTCGAGCGCGCCCTCTACAACGTCAAGGCCACCGGCCACGTCGCGAAGATCATCAAGGACCTGGGGCTGTAACCCCCGCGGGTCCGGTCCCGGCCGGGGCCGGACCCGTCAGACCTCCTCCGCCGGAGGATCCGCCTCCGGAAGATCCAGCACCGCCTGCGCGCCGCCGCCCTCCGCCGTACCGAACTCCAGGCTCGCGCCCAGCACCACCGCCTGGCCCACCGCGATCGTCAGCCCCAGGCCATGCCCGGTGCCACGCTCCGGCGCCGCCGTACGGAACCGCCGCGGCCCCTGGTCCACCAGCTCCGGCGGATAGCCGCCACCGTGATCGCGCACCACGATCCGCGTGCCCTCCACCCGCACCTCGATCGGCGGCTTCCCGTGCTTGGCCGCGTTCCCCAGCAGATTCACCAGGATCCGCTCGACCCGGCGCGCGTCCGTCGCCACGATCCGGCCCTCGCCGACCACCTCGACCGACACATCGTCGACCCCGCGCTGCCCCCGCGCCCGCTTCACGATCCCCCGCACCAGCGACGGCAGCTCCACCGGATCCAACTGCGCCCGCTCCACACCGGAGTCCAGCCGGGAGACCTCCAGCAGATCCTCCACCAGCGACCGCATCGTCTGCGCCCGCTCCCGCACCATCTCCACCGCACGCGGATGCGGCAACAGCTCCGCCGACGCCACCAGACCCGCCACCGGCGTCCGCAGCTCGTGCGCCACGTCCGCCGTGAACTCCCGCTCCGCCTCCACCCGCGCCGCCAGCGACGCCGCCATGTGGTGCACCGACCGGCCCAGCTCCGCGACCTCGTCCCGGCCGCCCGCCAGCAGCGCCTCCGCGTCCGGCTCACCACCCGCCGCGATCCGGCGCGCCGCGGCCGCACTGCGCCGCAGCCGCCGCGACAGGCTCTGCGCCACGAACCACGCCACCACCGCCATCAGCGCCACCGTGGCCGCACCCGCCACCAGCAACGCCTTGTCCAGCGCCTTCTGCAAGGGGTCGCGGTCCGGATAGGGCGCCGACACCGACAGCACCTTGCCGTCCCCCACCGACGTCGCCGCCCACACCCGCGGATCGGCACCATCGCTGATGTACGTACCGGGCCTGCCCTTCGCCACCCGCTTCACCAGCGGAGCCGGCAGCGTCGAGTCGTCCAGCTGCGCCCCGAGCGCGAGCAGACCGTCCCGCTGATACACCTGGAGCGCCGAACTCAGCAGGTCGTCCTGGTACGACTGCGCCTGCCGCGCGCGCTCCACCGCCGAGATGTGGTGCACGGCGATACCGAGCACCACCACCGCGAGCGCGGTCACGAAGGAGATCGCCAGAGCGATCCGGCCACGGATGCCCATCACGTGATCGAGTACGTTTCCTTCGACTCCCCCATGGGCGTGGCCCCGGTGTAGTCGACGTCGATCCCCGTGAAGGCCAGCACGCCGTCGACGTTCCGCGCGCCGTACAGCCGGAAGCGGGCCGGATAGGTGGCCGCGGCCGCGCCGTTGGCGGCGCCCGAGACCTGGACCACACCCCGGCCGTCCGCGCCGTCCGCCCCGTAGTGCGCCCACTTGATGCCGCTCGCCACCATGCCGGTGTTCGAGCAGTTCAACGTGATGATCTCGGGCTCCACGGTCGCCGAGCCCAGCCCGCACTCCCGCACACCCGGCAGCCCCTCGGGGCCCGCCGCCTCCACCGTGTCCTGCGGCACCTCGCGCACCGGCTGCGGCGACTTCTGCGCCGCGGCCGTCTTCGGGGCGTCGGAGACCGCGCTCGCCCGGTCCTGCGCCTGGCTGAACCACACACCGCCGAGCGCCAGGACGGTCACCGCCGCGAAGATCGCCAGGACAGTGCGCATGCTGGCCCGGCGGGGCTCGGCACGGTCGGCCATCGGCCTCTCTTCCTCGGTGGGGAACGCGGGCGGGGCAGTCGTGGGGGCCCCGCCCTGAGTGACGGGGAAATCGGGCGGCGCGTTCCCTTCATGCCTATATCAGGTTCTCCCCGGGTGAACCGCGGACCGCGCTCCTCCGCGCGGCGCGGACGTGACCAATCTCCTGAACCCGCCCCCGACCGGTTTGAGCCGCCGCACAGCGCGCAGACGCACGAGGCGCCCGTACCAGCACTGCCGCCCCTCAGCGCGGCCGAGCAGAGAAGGAAAACGAGCCGTGCCCACCGGCAGCAGTACCGACACCTCACCCGACCGCGACCCGGAGGCCGTCAAACGGCACCCCGCCCTCTTCCGCGCCGTCGTCCGGCGCCGGAACCCGCGGCTGCGCCGTACGGACATCACCGTCACCGACGAGCGGACCGTCAGACGCGCGGTCAAGGCGGCGGCGCTCGGCAACGCCATGGAGTGGTTCGACTTCGGGATCTACAGCTATCTCGCGGTCACCATCGGCGATGTCTTCTTCCCCTCCGGGAACGACACCGTCCGGCTGCTGTCCTCGCTCGCGACCTTCGCCGTCGCCTTCCTCGTACGGCCCCTGGGCGGCCTCTTCTTCGGGCCGCTGGGCGACCGCGTCGGCCGCAAGCGCGTCCTCGCCCTGACCATGGTCCTCATGGCGGTCGGCACCTTCGCGATCGGCCTCATCCCCTCCTACGCGGCCATCGGCTTCTGGTCACCCGTCCTGCTGATCTGCTTCCGGATGCTCCAGGGCTTCTCCACCGGCGGCGAATACGGCGGCGCGGCCACCTTCATCGCCGAGTACGCGCCCGACAAGCGCCGCGGCTTCTTCGGCAGCTTCCTCGAATTCGGCACCCTCGCGGGCTACATCGGCGCCGCCGGGCTGGTGACCGTGATGAACTCGGCGCTCGGCGGCGCCGCGATGGAGGACTGGGGATGGCGCCTGCCCTTCCTCGTCGCCGGACCGCTCGGCCTCGTGGGCCTCTATCTGCGGCTGCGCCTGGAGGACACTCCCGCTTTCCGGAAGCTGGAGGAGGAGAACGCGGCGGCCGGCCCGGAGGGGGAACGCCCCGACGGCGAGGGCACCGAGCTCAAGCAGATCTTCACCGCCCACTGGCAGCGGCTGCTGCTGTGCGTCGTCCTCGCCGGGGCGTACGGCATCACCGACTACATGCTGCTCTCCTACATGCCAACGTATCTGACCGACCAGCTCGGCTACGACGACGCCCACGGCCTGGTCATCCTCATCGCCACGATGGCCCTGCTGATGGTGGTGATCACCTTCGTCGGCCGGCTCAACGACCGCATCGGCCGCAAGCCGCTGCTGATGGCGGGCATGGGAGGCTTCGCGCTGCTGTCGGCGCCCGCCTTCCTGCTGCTCAAACAGGGCAGCGTCGTCGCCGTCTCCGGCGGCATGCTGCTGCTCGGCCTGCCGCTGGTCTGCCTGCTCGGCACCATGTCGGCGGCGCTCCCCGCGCTCTTCCCCACCTCGGTCCGCTACGGCTCCCTGTCCATCGGGTACAACCTCTCCACGTCCCTCTTCGGCGGCACCACCCCCCTGGTGATCACCGGCCTCATCCGCGCCACGGGCAGCGACATGGCCCCCGCCTTCTACACGACGGGCGCGGCCGTCGTCGGCATGGTCGCCGTCGCCTGCATGAAGGAAACGGCCCGCCAGCCCCTGGAGGGCTCCCCGCCGTCGGTCGCGACGAAGGAGGAAGCGGCGGAAATCGCGGCGTCGCAGACGCCTGATCCGAAGTTCTGAGGGTGCCCCGCGAGGCGGTGCGCGGGGTCCAACTGCCGGGCGGAGTAGGGGCGGGTGCCGATCCGTACTCCGCCGCCACGCGGGGACGGGAGGGCCAGTACGATGGCCGTGCCGGGCGGCCGTGGTGGAATTGGCAGTCACGCTGGGTTTAGGTCCCAGTGGGTTAACACCCGTGAGGGTTCGAGTCCCTCCGGCCGCACACATGACGAAGGGCCGGTCAGCCGAGGCAGCTGACCGGCCCTTCGCGTGCGCTCACCCCAAAAGCTCCCGCACCACCACCGCCAGCCCCCGGAACGCCTTCCCCCGGTGGCTGATCGCGTTCTTCTCCTCCGGCGTCATCTCCGCGCAGGTGCGCCTCTCGCCCAGCGGCTGGAGCACCGGGTCGTAGCCGAAGCCGCCCGTGCCCGCCGGGGTGTGGCGCAGCGTGCCCTCCAGGCGGCCCTCGACGACGCGTTCCGTGCCGTCGGGCAGGGCCAGGGCGGCCGCGCACGCGAAGTGGGCCCCGCGGTGCTCGTCGGCGATGTCGCCGAGCTGGGCGAGGAGCAGGTCCAGGTTGGCCTTGTCGTCGCCGTGGGTGCCGGACCAGCGGGCGGAGAAGATGCCGGGGGCGCCGTTGAGGACGTCCACGCACAGGCCCGAGTCGTCGGCGACGGCCGGGATGCCGGTGGCGGTGGCCAGGGCGTGGGCCTTGAGGAGGGCGTTCTCGGCGAAGGTGACGCCGGTCTCCTTGACGTCCGGGACCTCGGGATAGGCGTCGGCGCCGACGAGTTCGACGTCGAGACCGGCCTCCTCGAGGATGGCGCGGAGTTCGGTGATCTTGCCCGCGTTGCGGGTGGCGAGGATCAGGCGCTTCATGCGAGCGTCCCGGCGAGTGCCTCGCGCTGTGCCGTGTCGAGCGTGGCGCAGCCGCCGACGGCGAGGTCGAGGAGGGCGTTGAGCTCGGCGCGGGCGAAGGGCTCGGCCTCGGCGGTGCCCTGGACCTCGACGAAGCGGCCGTCGCCGGTGCAGACGACGTTCATGTCGGTCTCGGCGCGGACGTCCTCCTCGTAGCAGAGGTCGAGGAGGGGGACGCCGCCGACGATGCCGACGCTGACGGCGGAGACCGTGCCGGTGAGCGGCTGGCGGCCGTGCTTGATCAGCTTCTTGCCCTGGGCCCAGGTGATCGCGTCGGCGAGCGCGACGTACGCGCCGGTGATGGCCGCGGTGCGGGTGCCGCCGTCGGCCTGGAGGACGTCGCAGTCGAGGACGATCGTGTTCTCGCCGAGCGCCTTGAAGTCGATCACGGCGCGCAGCGAGCGGCCGATGAGGCGGGAGATCTCGTGGGTGCGGCCGCCGATCTTGCCGCGGACGGACTCGCGGTCGCCGCGGGTGTTGGTGGAGCGGGGCAGCATCGAGTATTCGGCGGTGACCCAGCCCTCGCCGGTGCCCTTGCGCCAGCGGGGCACGCCCTCGGTGACGCTGGCGGTGCAGAAGACCTTGGTGTCTCCGAAGGAAACGAGGACGGAGCCTTCGGCGTGCTTGCTCCACCCGCGCTGGATGGTCACGGGGCGGAGCTGATCGGGGGTGCGGCCGTCGATGCGAGACATGGTGTTGAGCCTATAGGCAACGCGAAGGGCCCCGTTCCGGGCCGCGTCGAACCGGGAAGCGGTGCGCGCGGATCAGGGAGCGGGGCCCTCGGCGGGAGCTCAGAGGCTCACATCATGTCTTCGATCTCGCCGGCGATCGGGTCCGCGTCGGTGCCGATGACGACCTGGATGGCGGTGCCCATCTTGACGACACCGTGGGCGCCGGCGGCCTTGAGCGCGGCCTCGTCGACCAGCTCGGGGTCGGCGACCTCGGTGCGGAGGCGGGTGATGCAGCCCTCGACCTCTTCGATGTTGTCGATCCCGCCGAGCCCGGCGACGATCTTCTCAGCCTTGGTGGCCATGTGCACTCCTGGTTGTCTCGGCCCTTCGGCGGTCTCGCCGACCGGCTTTCCCACGGTACCCACGTTCAGACCAGTTACGTGGGCATTCGTCCGCCATCTGGCGAAAGATGACGACCAACCGGCGCTGCGCTCCGGGAGGCCCGACAGGCACCGCAAGTGGTCTACACCAGTATGCGGCAAAGCACCGAGTGGACTGCCGCCGGGGCGGCAGGCGGAGGAAACGGGATGAGTTCGAGTGCCGAGGCCGCCCCGCGGCGGAAGACCTGGACGCAGGGCCTTTTCCAGAACCTCCAGAAGATGGGCCGCAGCCTCCAGTTGCCGATCGCGGTGCTGCCCGCGGCGGGCATCCTCAACCGGCTGGGGCAGCCGGATGTCTTCGGCAAGGACGGGCTGGGCTGGACGGACGTCGCCAAGGTCTTCGCGGGCGCGGGCGGCGCGCTGCTGGACTCGGGTCTCGGGCTTCCGCTGCTGTTCTGCGTGGGCGTGGCCATCGGCATGGCCAAGAAGGCGGACGGCTCGACGGCGCTGGCCGCGGTGGTGGCGTTCCTCGTCTATTTCTCGGTGCTGCACCAGTTCCCCGAGGACTGTCCGCACGAGGCGAGGTTCGGCGGGGCGGGGCTGTGGAGCGGGGTCTGTGTGACGGGCGCGGGCGCGGCGACCCCGGCGACGTTCCAGAATCCCGGGGTGTTCGGCGGCATCGTCATCGGGCTGCTGAGCGCCTGGTTCTGGATGCGCTTCCACAAGGTGCGGCTGGTGGACTGGCTGGGCTTCTTCAACGGCCGGCGCCTGGTGCCGATCCTGATGTCGTTCGTCGCGCTGGCCTTCGCGGTGATCTGCCTGTGGGTCTGGCCGCCGGTCGGTGACGCGCTGACGAGCTTCAGCAAGTGGCTGTCGGACCTTGGGTCGGCGGGCTCGGGCGTCTTCGGCGTGGCCAACCGCGCGCTGCTGGTGGTCGGGCTCCACCAGTTCCTCAACACCTTCATGTGGTTCCAGTTCGGCGACTACACCAAGCCGGACGGCACGGTGGTGCACGGTGACATCAACCGCTTCCTGGCGGGTGACCCGCACGCGGGCCAGTTCACCACCGGTTTCTTCCCGGTGATGATGTTCGCGCTGCCGGCCGCGGCGCTGGCGATCGCGCACTGCGCGAAGCCGCACCGCCGCAAGGCGGTGAGCGGCATGATGCTCTCCGTCGGCCTGACGTCGTTCGTCACGGGCATCACGGAGCCGATCGAGTATTCCTTCCTCTTCATCGCCCCGGCGCTCTATGTCATCCACGCCCTGCTCACGGGTGTGTCGATGGCGGTGACGTGGGGTTTCGGGGTGCACGACGGCTTCAGCTTCTCGGCGGGCCTGATCGACTACGTCATCAACTGGGGGCTGGCGACGAAGCCGTGGCTCATCATTCCGATCGGGCTGTGCCTGGCGGTGGTCTACTACGTGCTTTTCCGGTTCGCGATTACGAAGTTCGACCTGCCGACACCGGGGCGCGAGCCGGAAGAGCTCGCGGAGGAGATCGAGCAGGAGAACGTCAAGTAAAGGGAACGCGAAGTGAGGAGCCAGTGACACTGCGCTGGGTTTAGGGTCACCTCTCCCAGGAGAAGCGCTGGGAAACGACGAGAAACGCCGTCCCCGGGCCGTTGGGCCCGGGGACGGTTTGTCGTCGGGCGCCGGGCTGTGTCCGAGACCACCGGGAACGATGGATTCCTTTATCCCGGACTCACGTGCTACAACAGGTCTAAACCACTGAGTGGTGTAGACCAGATTGCGGGCCGTCCCCCCTTCCCCCCCGAGCGCCCGCCTCACCTGGAGGAATCCGATGAGTAAGAGCGCCAAGGCGGCGAAGACGGCGCCTGATGACGCCGCGCCGGAGAAGAAGAAGTTCGGCGCCGGCGCCATGGGCGTCGCGCAGCGCATCGGCCGCAGCCTGATGCTGCCGGTCGCGGTGCTCCCCGCGGCCGCGCTGATGGTCCGCCTGGGCCAGGACGACATGCTGGGCAGGAAGTCCTTCCCGGCGTTCCTGAACAAGATCGCCGAGTTCATGTCCGCCGGTGGCGGCGCCATTCTCGACAACATGGCGCTGCTGTTCGCCGTCGGTGTCGCGATCGGCTACGCCAAGAAGTCGGACGGCTCCACCGCGCTGGCCGCCGTGGCCGGTTATCTGGTCTTCCAGAAGGTGCTGGGCACCTTCACCGACGGCAGCCTGCCGAAGAAGGAGGCCGTGGTCGACCACAAGGTCGCCATGGTGGAGCAGGCGGTCGACGCCAAGGTCCTCGGCGGTGTCGTCATGGGCCTCGTGGTCGCGCTGCTCTACCAGCGCTTCTACCGCACCAAACTGCCGGACTGGGCGGGCTTCTTCGGCGGCCGCCGCCTGGTGCCGATCCTGTCGTCCTTCGCGGGCCTCGTCATCGGTGTGGCCTTCGGCTACATCTGGCCGGTGCTGGGCACCGGCCTGCACAACTTCGGTGAGTGGCTGGTCGGCTCCGGCGCCGTCGGCGCGGGCATATTCGGTGTCGCCAACCGCGCGCTGATCCCGGTCGGCATGCACCACCTGCTCAACTCCTTCCCGTGGTTCCAGGCCGGTTCGTACGACGGCGCCAAGGGCACCGTCAACGGCGATATCGCGCGCTTCCTCGCGGGCGACCCGAACGCCGGCCAGTTCATGACCGGCTTCTTCCCGATCATGATGTTCGCGCTGCCGGCCGCGTGCCTGGCGATCGTGCACTGCGCCCGCCCCGAGAACCGCAAGGTCGTCGGCGGCATGATGTTCTCCCTCGCGGCCACCGCCTTCGTCACCGGCGTGACCGAGCCGATCGAGTTCACGTTCATGTTCGTCGCCCCGGTGCTGTACGCGATCCACGCGGTGCTGACCGGTGTCTCCATGGCGCTGACCTGGGCGCTCGGCATGAAGGACGGCTTCGGCTTCTCCGCCGGCGCGATCGACTTCCTGCTGAACCTCGGCATCGCCTCGAAGCCGTGGCTGCTGGCGCTGGTGGGTCTGTGCTTCGCGGCGGTCTACTACGTGGTCTTCCGCTTCGCCATCATCAAGTTCGATCTGAAGACGCCGGGCCGTGAATCCGAGGAGGAGTCGGCCGAGCTCAAGGCCTGACGGTCCCCGGGAATTCCCGGAAATCTGGAAACCCATGGGAAGGGCCCCGGAATCCATCGGATTCCGGGGCCCTTCCCATGGTCGCCTTTTGACTGCCATTACCTCGGCTAAATCTCGTAGACCGCCCCGGCCCGGGCCAGCTCGACCGGCCCGGAAAAGGCGGCCCGGGCATCGCGGAGGTTGGTCAGCGGGTCCGTCCACGGCGGGATGTGCGTGAGCACCAGGCGCCCGACACCGGCGCGGGCGGCGTGCTCGCCGGCCTCGAGGCCGTTGAGGTGGAGGTCGGGGATGTCCTCCTTGCCATGGGTGAACGACGCCTCGCACAGCAGGAGGTCGGCGCCCACGGACAGCTCGTGGAGGGCCTGGCAGGGGCCGGTGTCGCCGGAGTAGACGAGCGCGCTGCCGTCGTGCTCGACGCGGAAGGCGAACGCCTCGACGGGGTGGCGGACGCGGTCCGTGCGCACGGTCAGCGGGCCGAGGGTGAAGGCGCCCGGCTTCAGGGTGCGGAAGTCGAAGACCTCCGCCATGCAGCTCTCGCCCACGTCGCCGTAGGCGGTGGTGAGCCGCTGCGCGGTGCCCTCGGGGCCGTGGACGGGGATGGCCTCCGCCCGGCCGCCTTCGTGACGGTAGTAGCGGGCGACGAAATAGCCGCACATGTCGATGCAGTGATCGGGATGCAGGTGCGACAGCAGGATGGCGTCGAGGTCGTAGAGACCGATGTGGCGCTGCAACTCGCCGAGGGCGCCGTTGCCCATGTCGAGGAGCAGCCGGAAGCCGTCGGCCTCTACGAGGTAGCTCGAACAGGGCGATTCCGTGGACGGGAACGACCCCGAGCATCCGACGACGGTGAGCTTCATGCGGGCCTGAACCTCCGTGGGCTGGTTACGGGGGGCCATGCGGTCCGTCGAGCGTAAGGCGCGAAGTCGGCGGTCGCTCCTCCGCGAGGTTCGGTTGTGGTTGAAGTCACCGGTACGGACGCGTATGCCGCGGGGCGGCGGTGTCGAGACTACTCCCGGCCAGCCTGTTCCCGCCCCCGCCGGCCGGGGCCGGCGGGGGCGGCGGGAGCGGGGCCCGTCATGCCCAGAGCTGGCCGTGCAGGACGGCGACGGCCTCCTCGTCGGTGGCCGCGGTGTAGACGCCGGTGGAGAGGTACTTCCAGCCGGCGTCGGCGACGACGAAGGCGATGTCGGCGCGCTCCCCGGCCCGTTCGGCCTTGCGGGCCACCCCGAGCGCCGCGTGCAGTGCGGCGCCGGTGGAGATCCCGGCGAAGATGCCCTCCTCGGCGAGGAGTTGCCGGGTGCGGCGGACGGCGTCCTCGGAGCCGACGGAGTAGCGCGTGGTGAGCACGGACTCGTCGTAGAGCTCGGGCACGAAGCCCTCGTCGAGGTTGCGCAGCCCGTAGACGAGGTCGTCGTAGCGGGGCTCGGCGGCCACGATCCGTACGCCGGGCACGTGCTCGCGCAAGTAGCGGCCGACGCCCATGAGGGTGCCGGTGGTGCCGAGGCCGGCGACGAAGTGGGTGATCTCGGGGAGGTCCGCGAGGATCTCGGGGCCGGTGGTGGCGTAGTGCGCGCCGACGTTGTCGGGGTTGCCGTACTGATAGAGCATCACCCAGTCGGGGTGCTCCACGGCGAGCTCCTTGGCCATGCGCACGGCGGTGTTGGAGCCGCCCGCGGCCGGTGAGGGGATGATCTCCGCGCCCCACATGGCGAGCAGCCGGCGGCGCTCCTCGCTGGTGTTCTCCGGCATGACGCAGACGATGCGGTAGCCCTTGAGGCGGGCCGCCATGGCCAGCGAGATGCCGGTGTTGCCGGAGGTGGGCTCCAGGATGGTGCAGCCGGGCGTGAGCCGGCCGGCCCGCTCGGCCTGCTCGATCATGTGCAGGGCCGGGCGGTCCTTGACCGAGCCGGTGGGGTTGCGGTCCTCCAGCTTGGCCCACACCCGGACGGTGCCGGAGGGGGAGAGCCTCGGCAGGCGGACGAGCGGGGTGTTGCCGACCGCTGCCAGCGGGCTGTCGTAGCGCACGGAGATCCCGCCGATCAGACCATGCCGCCGGCCACGGCCGGGAGGATGGTGACGCTGTCGCCGTCGTCGAGTCCGGTGGCGATGCCCGCGAGGAAGCGGACGTCCTCGTCGTTGAGATAGACGTTGACGAAGCGGCGCAGTTCGCCGCCGGCGGCCTCGTCGACCAGGCGCTCGCGGATGCCGGGGTGGCGGGCGTCGAGGTTCTTGAAGAGCTCGTCGATCGTGGCCCCCTCGCCCTGGACGGCCTTCTCGCCGTCGGTGTAGGTGCGGAGGATGGTCGGGATGCGGACCTCGATGGCCATGGGTGTGCTCCTGTCGGAGTGCGGGGAGGGGCGGCGGCGACGGGAAGGCGGGCGCGCCGCTGGGGTCACGCGGCGGCGCCGCGCGGACACAGCGCACCGGCGAGCCGGCACAGGTCGACGTGGAGCCGCGCCGTGAGCAGCGTGCTGCTCGGCGTCCTGTCGCTCACGTTGTCGGCAACCATGGGCGCATCGTATCGATTCCCTGTGCGCGCCCCGGAAGTTCGTCCCGGCATGCGGACCCTCCGGTCTCAGTAGGCAGTCACCCGGCAGGCAGTCACTCAGTGGGCAGTCGCTCAGTACGCGGTCACCAGGCGGACCTCTTCCTCGGTCACCGTGCCGTCGACGATCCGGAAGGAGCGGAACTGGAAGGGGCCCGCGTCGTCGGTGTCGGCGGTGGAGACGAGGACGTAGTGGGCGCCGGGCTCGTTCGCGTAGCTGATGTCCGTGCGGGACGGGTGGGCCTCGGTGGCGGTGTGCGAGTGGTAGATGACGACGGGTTCCTCGTCGCGGTCGTCCATCTCGCGGTAGAGCTTGAGGAGGTCGGCGGAGTCGAACTCGTAGAAGGTGGGCGAGCGGGCCGCGTTGAGCATGGGGACGAACCGCTCGGGCCGGTCGCTGCCGGCGGGACCGGCGACCACGCCGCACGCCTCGTCGGGGTGGTCGGCGCGGGCGTGGGCGACGATCCGGTCGTGGAGGTCCTGGGTGATGGTCAGCATGGGGGCAAGGATAAGCACGAGGTGTGAGGGCGGACCTCGGGCGTCTCGCGCACATCCGCCTCCGCGGGCCGAGTCGTCCGCGCCACCGTCGCGCGGCGGTGTCCTAGAACGCCGGACGGGGGGGGGGGGGGGGGGGGGGGGGGGGGGGGTGAGGGGGGGGGGGGGGGGGTGTGGGGGGGGGGGGGGGTGGGGGAGGGGGGGGGGGGGGGAGGGGGAGGGGGAGGGGGGGGGGGGCAA
>NZ_JBVHLW010000059.1:0-29549 GCF_055558795.1 Streptomyces sp. NPDC025618
TCGCGCTGACGCTGGCTCTTGTCCAGGCTCTTGGCGATGCCGAGGTGGCGGCTCCGTTGTGGTGTGTGACGCGAGGAGCGGTTGCTGCCACCTCCAGCGAGTGTGTGGCTGATCTGGATCAGGCGCAGTTGTGGGGTCTGGGTCGTGTGGCGGCGTTGGAGCTTGTCGGCCGTTGGGGTGGTCTGATCGATCTTCCCGAGGTTTTGGATGAGCGTGCGGCGGGGCGTCTGGCTGGTGTGTTCCGGTCCGGTGAGGGTGAGGTCGCGGTCCGCTCTGCCGGGGTCTTCGGGCGTCGGGTCGTGCGCGCTTCGGCGGGTGCCGGTGCCGGGTCGTGGCGTGTGTCGGGGACGGTGCTGGTCACCGGTGGTACGGGTGGTCTGGGCCGGCATGTGGCGCGTTGGCTGGCCGGTGCGGGTGCGGAGCATCTGGTGCTGGTTTCGCGTCGTGGTCCGGCTGCTGAGGGTGTCGAGGAGTTGCAGGCTGAGCTTGCGGCCCTGGGTGCGCGGGTGTCGGTCGTGGCGTGTGATGTGGGTGATCGTGCGGCCCTGGCCGAGTTGCTGGCCGAGACGCCTCTGTCGGCGGTGGTGCACACGGCCGGTGTTCTGGACGATGGTGTTCTCGACGGGCAGTCGGTTGCCCGGTTCGAGGATGTGCTGCGGGCGAAGGCTGAGGCGGCGCGTCATCTGCACGAGCTGACCCGGGACATGGACCTCTCGGCGTTCGTGTTGTTCTCGTCGTTCTCCGCGACGGTCGGTGGTGCCGGTCAGGCCAACTACGCTGCGGCGAACGCCTACCTGGACGCGTTGGCGGAGCTGCGGCGCGGTGAAGGTCTCCCCGCGACATCGATCGCCTGGGGACCCTGGGCCGGTGAGGGCATGGCCCGTTCCCTCGCGGAGCGCTGGGAGCGGCACGGTCTGCCCGCGATGGCTCCCGAGGCGGCGCTCGCCGAGCTGGCGAGGGCGGTCAACGACCCGGCGGCGGCCTCGCTGCTCGTAGCCGACGTCGACTGGGACACCCTTGCGCAGGCCAGGGCGGGCGCGCGCTCGTCCTCCCTGTTGAAGGAGCTGACCGAGCACGTCTCACGCGAGCTCGCCGAGGGCGGCTCCGCCCAAGATGGCGGGTCCCTCCGTCGGCGGATCAGCGGTCTGGCGCCTGCCGAACAGGAGCGGGCTGTCCTGGAATTCGTACGGTCCCATGTGGCCGCCGTGCTCGGGTACAGCCGGCCGGACGCCGTCGATGTCGACCGGGCTTTCAAGGAACTGGGCTTCGACTCGCTCGCGGCCGTCACCCTGCGCAACCGCATCAACGCCGCCGCGGGGCTGACCCTTTCGAGCACGCTGCTCTACGACCACCCCACGGCGAGGGACCTGGCGAGGTTCCTGCGCGGCGAGGCGCTGGGCCTGCGGTCCGACGCGGGACCGGCCCTGCCCGCGGCCGTGGCCACGGACGACGAGCCGATCGCCATCGTGGCGATGAGCTGCCGCTTCCCCAGCGACGTCCGAACCCCCGAAGCGTTGTGGGACCTGCTGGCCGACGGGCGGGAGGTGCTGACCGAGTTCCCCGCGGACCGTGGCTGGGACCTCGACACGCTCTTCGCCCCGGACCCGGACGAGCAGGGCAAGAGCTACGTCCGGGAGGGTGCCTTCCTCGCGAGGGCCGGTGACTTCGACCCGAAGTTCTTCGGGATCTCGCCGCGCGAGGCGACGGCGATGGACCCGCAGCAGCGGCTGCTGCTGGAGACCTCCTGGGAGGCGTTCGAGCGGGCCGGGATCGACCCCGCCGCGCTGCACGGCAGCCCCACCGGTGTGTTCATCGGCAGCAACGGGCAGGACTACGCGACGAGTCTGCGCGAGGCGTCCCCCGAGAACGTCGAAGGACACCTGGTCACCAGCAGCGCCGCCAGTGTGGTCTCCGGCCGTATCTCCTACACCTTCGGCCTGGAGGGCCCGGCGGTCACCGTCGACACCGCGTGCTCGTCCTCGCTGGTCGCCCTGCACCTCGCGGCGCAGGCCCTGCGGCAGGGCGAGTGCACGCTCGCGCTGGCCGGCGGTGTCACCGTGATGTCCACGCCCGAACTCTTCGTGGAGTTCAGCCGCCAGCGTGGCCTGGCCTCCGACGGCCGCTGCAAGGCGTTCGCGGCCGCGGCGGACGGCACGGGCTGGGGCGAGGGCGTCGGTCTGCTCCTGCTGGAGCGGCTGTCGGACGCGCGGCGCAACGGTCACCAGGTGCTGGCGGTCGTGCGTGGCTCGGCGGTGAACCAGGACGGTGCGAGCAACGGCCTCACGGCGCCGAACGGCCCCTCCCAGCAGCGCGTCATCCGCGCGGCCCTCGCTAATGCCCGGCTGTCGGCCGCCGAGGTGGACGCCGTGGAGGCGCATGGTACGGGCACGAAGCTGGGTGACCCGATCGAGGCCCAGGCGCTGCTGGCCACGTACGGCCAGGAGCGCTCGGGCGACCAGCCGTTGTGGCTGGGCTCGATCAAGTCGAACATCGGGCACACCCAGGCCGCGGCCGGTGTCGCCGGGATCATGAAGATGGTGCTCGCGATGCGCCACGGCACCCTGCCGCGCACGCTGCACGTCGACGAGCCCTCGCCCCACGTGGACTGGACGGCCGGTGCCGTCGAGCTGCTGACGGACTCGATCGCATGGCCGGAGACCGGTCGGCTCCGCCGGGCGGGCGTGTCGTCGTTCGGTGTCAGCGGCACCAACGCGCACGTGATCCTTGAGCAGGCGCCCGCGGAGGTTCCCGAAGAGGTGCCTGCACCGGTCGAGCCGCCGGTGGTGCCGTGGGTGGTGTCGGCGAAGTCCGAGAAGGCGCTGCGGGAGCAGGCGGAACGGCTGCTTACACACGTGGGGGAGTTGTCGCCTCTCGATGTGGGCTTCTCGCTCGTGGCTGGCCGGGGTGTGTTCGAGCACCGGGCTGTGGTGCTGTCGGGGCACCGGGATGGTCTGAGCGCGTTGGCGGACGGGCGCGAGGTGCCCGGTGTGGTGCGGGGTCGTGTCGCGGGGGCGGACGGCCGTGTGGCGTTCGTGTTCCCGGGGCAGGGGTCGCAGTGGGTTGGCATGGCTGCCGAACTACTGGATTCCTCACCGGTGTTCGCGGACCGGATGGCGGAGTGTGCGGCGGCGTTGGCGCCGTACGTCGACTGGTCGTTGACCGGGATCCTGCGCGACGTGGAGGACGCCGCCTGGCTTGAGCAGGTCGACGTGGTGCAGCCCGTGTTGTGGGCGGTGATGGTCTCCCTGGCCGAGGTGTGGCGTTCGACCGGTGTGGAACCTGCCGCTGTCATCGGGCATTCGCAAGGAGAGATCGCGGCCGCGTGTGTTGCGGGCGCGCTCTCTTTGGAGGATGCGGCGAAGGTGGTGGCGCTGCGGAGCAAGGCGCTGCGGGCCCTGTCCGGCCGTGGCGGGATGGTCTCCGTCTCCCTGGACGTGAAGGCAGTCGAGGAGCGATTGGACGACCGCTTGGCGGTGGCGGCGATCAACGGCCCAGCCACGGTCGTTGTGTCCGGCGATGTCGACGCCCTCGATGAATTCCTCGCCGGCTGCGAGGCGGACGGTGTCCGTGCCCGCCGAATTGCCGTGGATTACGCCTCGCACTGCGCGCACGTGGAGGAAATAGAGAGCGTGCTCCTGCGCGACCTCGCCGACATCACCCCGCGTTCGGCCTCCGTGCCGTTCTATTCAACGGTGACGGGCTCAGTGCTGGAGACCAGCACCCTGGACGCGGGCTACTGGTACCGCAACCTGCGTCAGACGGTCCGCTTCCAGGAAGCTGTCCAGGCTCTTCTGGACGACGGTTTCCGCCTGTTCGTGGAGTCCAGTGCCCATCCGGTGCTGACCATGGGCGTGGAGCAGACCGCCGAGACCCACACCATCACCGCCGTCGGTTCTCTCCGCCGCGGCGAGGGCGGCCTCGACCGCTTCCTCACCTCCGTCGCCGAAGCCTTCGTCGGCGGGGCAACCGTCGACTGGGCCAAGCTCTTCGACGGCACAGGCGCGCGTCGCGTCGACCTCCCCACGTACGCCTTCCAGCACCAGCGCTACTGGATCGAACCCTCCGCGTCCCCGCAGGGCGACGTCACGTCGGCCGGGCTGACCGCCGCGGATCACCCGCTCCTGGGAGCCGCGGTCACGCTGCCCGCCTCGGGTGGGGCGCTGCTGACAGGGCGGTTGTCGCTGCGGACGCACCCGTGGCTGGGCGAGCACGCGGTGCGGGACCAGGTGATGTTCCCTGCCTCCGCCTTCGTGGAGTTGGCGCTGCGGGCCGGGGACGCGGTCGGGTGCGACCACGTCGAGGAACTGACGCTGGAAGCACCCTTGCTGCTGCCCGAACAGGGCGCGGTGCAGGTGCAGTTGACCGTCAGCGGTGCCGACGGAAGGGGGGTGCGCGGTCTCGACGTGTACGCCCGTATCGAGGACGGAGCGGACCGGCCCTGGACCCGGCACGCGTCCGGTGTGCTGGTCTCCACCGCCGACGGCAGCGTGGCGGCCGACGCGGCGGAGCTGAGCGTGTGGCCGCCGGCGGGTGCGCGAGCGATCGACCTGTCGGGGTTCTATGAGCGTCTGGCGGACTCCGGCGTCGCGTACGGCCCGGCGTTCCGCGGGCTGCGCGCCGCCTGGCGGCGGGACGACGAGATCTTCGCCGAGGTGGCGCTCCCCGAGGAGGCGCGCGCGGAGGTGAGCCGGTACGGGCTGCACCCCGCCCTGCTCGACACCGCGGTGCAGGCGGGTCTGGGCCCGCTCGACGGTGAGGTCGCCGACGGCATACGGCTGCCCTTCGTATGGCGCGGCGTGTCCCTGCACGCGACCGGCGCCTCGACGGTGCGCGTGCGGCTGGCGCCGGCCGGTACCGACGCCGTGTCCGTGCTGATCGCCGACGCGACGGGTGTCCCGGTCGCCCGGGCGGACGCGTTGGTGGCCCGCCCGGTGACGCCGGAGCAACTGGCGGCGGCCGCCCCCGGCGCCGACGCCCGTACGGCTGACGGATCGGGACGTACGGCCGTGACGCGCCGTGCGCTGCCCCAGGTCGCGTCGGGCGCGGAAGAGAACTCCCTGCGGCGGAGCCTGCGGAAGGCGAGCGAGGCGGAGCGGCGGCGCGTGCTGCTGCGGCTGGTGCAGGAACAGGCCGCCGCCGTCCTCGGCGAGGCCACACCCGACGCGGTCGAGCCCGAACTCCCCTTCAAGGAGCTCGGCTTCGACTCGCTCACCGCCGTGGAGCTCCGCAACCGGCTCAACGCCGCCACCGCACACCGGCTGTCGGCCACCCTGGTCTTCGACCACCCGACACCGCTCGCCCTCGCCGAGCACCTGCACGCCGAACTGCTCGGCCTCCAGGACGAGCAGACCGCGGCCGCCCCGCCCGCCGTCCGGGCCGTGACGGACCAGGAGCCCATCGCCATCGTGGCCATGAGCTGCCGCCTGCCCGGCGGCGTGCGGTCGCCCGAGGACCTGTGGGAGCTGCTGACCGAGGGCCGTGACGCGATCTCCGGGCTCCCCCGGGACCGCGGCTGGGACCTCGACCGGCTGTACGACGCGGACCCCGACAACCCGGGCACGACGTACACCCGGCACGGCGGCTTCGTCGACGACGTGAGCGGCTTCGACCCGGCGTTCTTCGGGATCTCGCCGCGCGAGGCGACGGCGATGGACCCGCAGCAGCGGCTGCTCCTGGAGACCGGCTGGGAGGCGTTCGAGCGCGCGGGCATCGACCCGGCGTCCTTGCGGGGAAGCGAGACCGGCGTCTTCATGGGCGCGGGTTCCCACGGCTACGGCACCGGCCCGCACGACCCGTCGAGCGGCGTCGAGGGCTATCTGGTGACCGGCAACGCGCTCAGCGTCACCTCCGGCCGCCTCGCGTACGTCTTCGGCTTCGAGGGACCGGCCGTGGCCGTGGACACGGCGTGCTCGTCGTCGCTGGTGGCCCTGCACCTGGCCGTGCAGTCGCTGCGGCAGGGCGAGTGCTCGCTGGCCCTCGCCGGCGGTTCCGCGATCATGTCCACGCCGTGGACCTTCGTCGGCTTCAGCCGCCAGCGCGGCCTGGCTCCCGACGGCCGCTGCAAGCCGTTCGCCGCGTCCGCCGACGGATTCGGACCGGCGGAGGGCGTCGGCGTCCTGCTGCTGGAGCGGCTCTCGGACGCCCGCCGCAACGGGCACCGGGTGCTGGCCGTCGTCCGCGGAACCGCGATCAACCAGGACGGTGCGAGCAACGGTCTGACGGCGCCGAACGGCCCGTCGCAGCAGCGGGTCATCCGCGCGGCGCTGGCGAACGCGCGGCTGTCGGCCGCCGAGGTGGACGCCGTGGAGGCGCACGGCACGGGCACCAAGCTGGGTGACCCGATCGAGGCGCAGGCGCTGTTCGCGACGTACGGCCAGGACCGGCCGGAGGACCAGCCGCTGCTGCTGGGCTCGATCAAGTCGAACATCGGTCACACGCAGGCGGCCGCCGGTGTAGCCGGCGTGATCAAGATGGTGCTCGGCATGCAGCACGGCGTGCTGCCCCGGACCCTGCACCTGGACGAGCCCTCTCCCCACGTGGACTGGTCCGAGGGCTCGGTGCGGCTCCTGGCCGACGACGCGCCCTGGCCGGAGACGGGACGGCCGCGCCGGGCGGGCGTCTCCTCGTTCGGCATGAGCGGCACGAACGCCCACGCCGTACTGGAACAGGCACCCCAGGACGCCGCGACCGAGGAGCACGATCGGGACGAGAAGCCGCCGGTGGTGGTGCCGTGGGTGGTCTCTGCCCGTTCGGAGAGTGCGCTGGGTGCGCAAGCTGGGCGGTTGCTGGCGCGTGTGGGGGAGTTGTCGCCGCTGGATGTGGGCTTCTCGCTGGCGGCCTGCCGGGGTGTGTTCGAGCACCGGGCCGTGGTCCTGGCGGGACACCGGGACGGCTTGAGCGCCCTGGCGGAGGGGCGCGAGGTGCCCGGCGTGGTGCGAGGCGTCGCGGGCTCGCGCGGACAGGCGGCCTTCGTCTTCCCGGGGCAGGGGTCGCAGTGGGCCGGTATGGCGGCCGAACTGCTGGATTCCTCGCCGGTGTTCGCGGAGCGGATCGCGGAGTGCGGGGCCGCGCTGGCGCCGTATGTGGATTGGTCGTTGACCGACCTGCTGCGTGGTGACGATGCTGCCTGGCTTGAGCAGGTCGACGTGGTGCAGCCGGTGTTGTGGGCTGTGATGGTCTCGCTGGCCGAGGTGTGGCGTTCGACCGGTGTGGAGCCGGCCGCTGTCATCGGGCATTCGCAAGGAGAGATCGCGGCCGCGTGTGTTGCGGGTGCGTTGTCGCTGGAGGACGCGGCGAAGGTGGTGGCGCTGCGGAGCAAGGCTCTGCGGGCGCTGTCGGGCCGGGGTGGGATGGTGTCCGTCTCCCTGGACGTGAAGGCAGTCGAGGAGCGGTTGGACGACCGCTTGGCGGTGGCGGCGATCAACGGCCCTGCCACGGTCGTTGTGTCCGGTGACACGGACGCCCTCGATGAATTCCTCGCCGGCTGCGAGGCGGACGGTATCCGTGCCCGCCGAATTGCCGTGGACTACGCCTCCCACTGCGCGCACGTGGAGGAAATAGAGAGCGTGCTCCTGCGCGACCTCGCCGACATCACCCCGCGTTCGGCCTCCGTGCCGTTCTATTCGACGGTGACGGGATCAGTGCTGGAGACCAGGACCCTGGACGCCGCCTACTGGTACCGCAACCTGCGCCAGACCGTTCGCTTCGAAGAAACCGTCCAGGCCCTCCTGAACGACGGCTTCCGGCTCTTCGTGGAGTCCAGTGCCCACCCGGTGCTGACCATGGGCATCGAGCAGACCGCCGAAGCCCACACCATCACTGCCGTCGGTTCGCTCCGCCGCGACGAGGGCGGCCTCGACCGCTTCCTCACCTCCGTCGCCGAAGCCTTCGTCGGCGGCGCAACCGTCGACTGGGCCAAGCTCTTCGACGGCACAGGTGCCCGCCGCGTGGACCTCCCCACCTATGCCTTCCAGCGCGAGCGTTACTGGCTGGAGCCGGTCCCCGCTGCCGCAGGTGACGTCACGTCGGCCGGCCTCTCGGCCGCCGATCACCCGCTCTTCGGAGCCGCGGTCACCCTGCCCGCCTCCGACGGCGTGCTCCTGACGGGACGGCTGTCGCTGCGTACGCATCCGTGGCTGGCCGATCACGCCGTCGGTGAGACGGTGTTGCTGCCGGGTACGGCGTTCGTGGAGCTGGCGCTGCGGGCCGGGGACGCGGTCGGCTGCGGCCGGGTGGAGGAGCTGACCTTGGAGGCTCCCCTTGTCCTGCCCGAAGAGGGCGCGGTCGACGTGCAGTTGGTCGTGGACGGCCCGCAGGGCGACGGGCGGCGGGAGCTGAGCGTGTACGCCCGCCGTGCCGACGCGTCCGGCGGATCGTGGACCCGGCACGCTTCCGGCGTGCTCGCCTCCGGAGCCGCGAGGGACGGCATGGCCGAGCTGAGCGCGTGGCCGCCGGCGGGAGCGCGGGCGGTCGACATCGACGGGCTCTACGAGCGGCTCGCCGCGACCGGCCTGGTGTACGGCCCGGTGTTCCGTGGGCTGCTGGCCGCCTGGCGGCGTGGTGACGAGGTCTTCGCCGAGGTCGCGCTCCCCGAGGAGGCGCGCGGTGAGGCGGGTCTGTACGGGCTGCACCCGGCTCTGCTGGACACGGCGCTGCACGCCTGGCTGACCGGCACCGGCCCGGAGACCGAGGAGGTCCGGCTGCCGTTCGTGTGGCGTGGTGTGTCCCTGTACGCGACCGGCGCGCCGACGCTGCGCGTGCGGCTCGCGCCGGCCGGTGCCGACGGCATGTCGGTGCAGGTCGCCGACGCCGCGGGCATGCCGGTGGCAGCGGCGGACGCGCTGGTGACCCGGGTGGTCGCGAGCGAGCAGTTCGCGTCCCCGGCCGGGATGAGCGATGTGCTGCACCGGGTGGCGTGGAACGCCCTGCCCGACACTTCCGCGTCCGCTTCCGGCGGCAGCTGTGCCGTCGTCGGAGCCGACCCCCACGGTCTGCTCGGGGCGCTCAAGACGGCGGAGCGGTCCCCGCAGGAATACCCGGATCTCGCGGCGCTGGAGGAGCAGGTGCGCTCCGGTTCTCCCGCACCGGATGTCGTGTTCGTCAGCCTCGCCTCGGAGCCGTCCGAGGACGTCGCCGCGGCGACGAGGGAGGTCACGCACCGGGCTCTGGACGTCGTACGGGCGTGGCCGGCGGCGGAGTGCCTCGGCGCGGCCCGGCTGGTGCTGGTGACCCGTGGCGCGGTCGCCGTGGCGGCGGCCGAGGAGCTGGAGGACCTTCCCGCGGCCGCCGTGTGGGGGCTGGTCCGGTCGGCGCAGGCCGAGCACCCGGAGCGGTTCGCCCTGGCGGACATCGACGGTGCCGAGGCTTCGCTGGAGGCCCTGTTCGAGGCCGTGACCACCGGCGAACCGCAGCTGGCCGTGCGCGAGGGACGGACGCTCGTGCCGCGCCTGGCAGGCGGCGCCGCCGACGGGGTGCTCGTGCCCGCGGCCGGCGCGTCGGCGTGGCGGCTGGAGGCTTCGGCGGCCGGGACGCTGGAGGGCCTGGCCCTGCTGCCGGCACCGGAGGCCACCCGTGAACTGGGCGAGCACGAGGTGCGGGTGGCGGTGCGTGCCGCCGGGCTGAACTTCCGCGACGTGCTGATCTCCCTGGGGATGTATCCCGACCAGGCGCTGATGGGCGGCGAGGGCGCGGGCGTGGTGGTGGCCACCGGCCCCGGGGTCTCCTCGCTCGCCGTCGGCGACCGGGTGATGGGCATCTGGTCCGGTGGCTTCGGCCCGCTGGTCGTCACCGATCACCGCACGCTGGCGCGGATCCCGGACGACTGGTCGTTCACCGAGGCGGCTTCGGTCCCGGTGGTGTACGTGACCGCGCTGTACGCGCTGCGCGAGCTGGCCCGCGTGCGGTCCGGGGAGTCGCTGCTGGTGCACGCCGCCGCGGGTGGCGTCGGGATGGCGGCGGTGCAGCTCGCCCGCGCGTGGGGCGTCGAGGTGTTCGCCACCGCGAGCCCGGCCAAGTGGGACGTGCTGCGGGCCCTCGGTGTGGACGAGGCGCACCTCGCGTCGTCGCGCACGGTGGAGTTCGCGCGGCGGTTCGCCGACGCCTCGGGCGGCCGCGGAGTGGACGTTGTCCTCAACTCCCTGGCGGGGGAGTTCATCGACGCCTCGCTGGGGCTGCTCGGCGAGGGCGGGCGCTTCGTCGAGATGGGCAAGACGGACCTCCGGGACGCCGCCGACGTGACGGCGGCCCACCCCGGGGTGACCTACCGGGCCTTCGACCTCGGCGAGGCGGGCCCGGAGCGGATCGGCGCGATGCTGGCCGAGATCCTCGCGCTCTTCGCGCGCGGCGAGCTGCGCCTGCCGCCCACGCGCGTGTGGGACGTGCGCAGGGCCCCGGAGGCGTTCCGCTTCATGAGCCAGGCGCGCCATGTGGGCAAGCTGGTGCTGAGCGTTCCAGCCGCCCTCGACCCGGACGGCACCGTACTGATCACGGGCGCCGGAGGCGTGCTCGGCGGCCTGGTCGCGCGGCACCTCGTCGCGGAACACGGCGTGCGCAACCTGCTGCTGGTCAGCCGGCGCGGACCCGCTGCCGACGGCATGCCGGAACTCCAGGCGGAGCTGGCGGCCTCGGGTGCGTCGGTGCGCGTCGCCGCGTGCGACGTCGCCGACCGCGACGCGCTCGCGCGCTTGCTGTCCGAACTGCCCGACGGGCACGGCCTGACGGGCGTGGTCCACGCCGCGGGCGTCCTGGACGACGCGACCCTCGCGTCCCTGACCCCGGAGCGCGTCGACACGGTGCTCCGCGCGAAGGCGGACGCGGCGTGGAACCTGCACGAGCTCACGCTCCGCTCCGATCTCGCGCTGTTCGCGCTCTTCTCCTCGACCGCGGGCGTCATCGGCTCCGCGGGCCAGGCGAACTACGCGGCGGCCAACACCTTCCTGGACGCCCTGGCGCAGCACCGGCGCGCCCGGGGCCTGCCCGCGGTGTCCCTCGCCTGGGGCCTGTGGGCCGAACGCACCGGCATGACGGGCCACTTGAACCAGGCGGACCTGGCCCGCATGACGCGCGGCGGCCTGGTGCCCTTCTCCTCCGAGGAGGGTCTGGCGCTCTTCGACGCGGCAGGCGGCCTGGCCGAGGGCCTGGTGGTGCCCGCGCGGCTGGACACCGGCGCGCTGGCCGACCGGGCCGCGGACGCCGTCACCCCGCTGCCCGCCGTGCTGCGCGGCCTCGTACGGCGGCCGACGGTGACGCGACGGGCCGTGACCCGGGAACCCGAGCGGTCCGAGGAGCAGTCGCTGTCACGGCGCCTGTCGGGGCTCGCCCCGGCGGAGCGGCGGCGGACGCTGCTGCGGCTGGTCCAGGACCACGCCGCCACGGTCCTCGGCCACGGATCGCCGGCCGCCGTCGTGGCCGACCGGGGCTTCCTGGAACTCGGCTTCGACTCGCTCACCGCCGTGGAGCTCCGGAACCGGCTCAACGCGGCCACCGGGCTGCGCCTCCCGGCCACCCTGATCTTCGACTACCCGACCCCCGAGGCGCTCGCCGGACTCGTCGAGGAGGAGGTCGCGCCCACGCCTGGGGAGGCGGCCGGGGGAGCCGTGCTCGGCACCGAGATCGACAAGCTGGAGGCCGTACTCCGCGACGCCGGCGCGGACCCGGACGCCACCACACGCGAGATGGTCACCGCCAGGCTCAAGGACCTGCTGTCCACCGTCTCCGCCTGGGACGTGACAGGCGACGGCCCGGCGGCCGACGCCCCCACCGCGGTCACCGAGCACCTGGAGACGGCGGAGGCCGACGAGCTCTTCGCCTTCATCGACCAGGAATTCGGCACGTCGGAGGAGTTCGGATCCGCTTGATCTCCCTCATGAACGACCCGCACCACAGCACCACCCCTGCCCCGTCGAACGCCCAGCTTCCCGAGCCCGTGAGGTCCTGATGTCGGAACAAGAAAAGCTCCTCGGCTACCTCCGGCGGGTCACGGCTGATCTGCATCAGACCCGCGGCCGCCTCCAGGAGATGGAGGCGGCGGCCCGCGAGCCGATCGCCATCGTCGGCATGAGCTGCCGCTTCCCCGGCGAGGTGCGCGGCCCCGAGGACTTCTGGGAGCTGCTGCACGAGGGCAGGGACGCCATCACGCCCTTCCCCGCCGACCGCGGCTGGGACACCGACTCCCTCTACGCCGCCGACCCCGACCGGCCGGGCACCACCTACGCCCGCGAAGGCGGCTTCCTCCACGACGCCGGCGACTTCGACGCCGACTTCTTCGGCATCTCCCCGCGCGAGGCGGCGGCCATGGACCCCCAGCAGCGCCTGCTGCTGGAGACGTCCTGGGAGGCCGTCGAGCGCGCGGGCATCGACCCGGCCTCCCTCAAGGGCAGCCGGTCCGGCGTCTTCGTCGGCGCCGTCGCCCCCGACTACGGGCCGCGCGTCCACGAAGCGCCCGACGGCGTCGAGGGCCACCTCGTGACCGGCAGCGCCATCAGCGTCGTCTCCGGTCGCGTCGCCTACACCCTGGGCCTGGAGGGCCCGGCGGTCACCGTCGACACCGCGTGCTCGTCCTCGCTCGTGGCCCTGCACCTGGCCGTGCAGGCCCTGCGCCAGGGCGAGTGCACGCTCGCCCTCGCGGGCGGCGTCACCGTCATGGCCACCCCCGGCACCTTCATCGGCTTCAGCCGCCAGCGCGGGCTCGCCCCCGACGGCCGCTGCAAGCCCTTCGCGGCCGCGGCGGACGGCTTCGGTCCCGCCGAGGGCGCCGGCATGCTCCTCCTGGAGCGCCTGTCCGACGCCCGCCGCAACGGACACCGCGTCCTCGCCGTCGTCCGCGGCACGGCCATCAACCAGGACGGCGCGAGCAGCGGCCTGTCCGCCCCCAACGGCCCCTCCCAGCAGCGCGTCATCCGCGCGGCCCTGGCCAACGCCGGGCTCACGGCCGCCCAGGTCGACGCCGTGGAGGCGCACGGCACCGGCACCAAGCTCGGCGACCCGATCGAGGCCCAGGCGCTGCTGGCGACGTACGGCCGCGAACACACCCGCGACAAGCCGCTGTTGCTCGGCTCCGTGAAGTCCAACATCGGACACACCCAGGCCGCCGCCGGTGTCGCGGGCATCATGAAGATGGTGCTGGCGATGCGGCACGGCGTCCTGCCGCGCACCCTGCACATCGACGCGCCGTCCCCCCACGTGGACTGGTCGGCCGACTCCGTCCGGCTGCTCACCGAGCCCACCGTCTGGTCCGAGGGCGAGGAACCCCGCCGGGCGGGCGTCTCCTCCTTCGGCATCAGCGGCACGAACGCCCACGCCATCATCGAGCAGGCACCGGCCCCGCAGACCGACGCCCCGGAGGCTGACGCCCCGCAGGCCGATGCTCCTGAGGCCGGCGACGAGACCACGGCCGGTCCGGCGGCGTCCGCCCTGCCGACGGTGCCGTGGGTGCTGTCGGCCAAGTCCGCGGCGGCGCTGCGCGCCCAGGCCGAACGACTCCTGGCGCACGCCGAGGCCCACCCCGAGGCACCCGCCACGGACACCGGCCTGTCCCTCGCCACCACGCGTACCGCTTTCGACCACCGCGCGGTCGTCCTGGCCGCCGACCGAGCGGCAGCCGTGCGGGAGCTGGAGGCGTACGCCGCGGGACGAGCCGCACAGGGCGTCGTCGAAGGCGTCGTCCGGCATGGCACCGGGGCCGCCTTCGTGTTCCCGGGGCAGGGGTCGCAGTGGGCCGGTATGGCTGCCGAACTGCTGGATTCCTCGCCGGTGTTCGCGGAGCGGATCGCGGAGTGCGGGGTCGCACTGGCGCCGTATGTGGATTGGTCGTTGACCGATCTGCTGCGTGGTGACGATGCTGCCTGGCTTGAGCAGGTCGATGTCGTACAGCCGGTTCTCTGGGCGGTGATGGTCTCGCTGGCGGAGGTGTGGCGTTCGACCGGTGTGGAGCCTGCTGCTGTCATCGGTCATTCGCAGGGTGAGATCGCGGCCGCGTGTGTTGCGGGTGCGTTGTCGCTGGAGGACGCGGCGAAGGTGGTGGCGCTGCGGAGCAAGGCTCTGCGTGCCCTGTCCGGCCGGGGCGGGATGGTCTCCGTCTCCCTGGACGTGGCGGCGGTCGAGGAACGGCTGTCGAAATGGCAGGGCCGGCTGGCCGTAGCGGCGATCAACGGCCCGGCCGTGGTGGTCGTCTCCGGTGACGCCGACGCCCTGGAGGAACTGCTCGCCGACTGCGAGGCGGACGGTGTTCGCGCCCGGCGGGTGGCGGTGGACTACGCCTCGCACTGCGCGCACGTGGAGGAGATCGAGGCCGCGCTGCTGCGCGATCTCGCGGGTATCTCCCCGCGACCGGCCTCCGTGCCGTTCTACTCGACGGTGACCGGGTCGGTGCTGGAGACCGACGCTCTGGACGCCGCCTACTGGTACCGCAACCTGCGCCAGACCGTCCGCTTCCAGGAAGCCGTCCAGGCCCTCCTGGACGACGGATTCCGGCTGTTCGTGGAATCGAGCGCCCACCCCGTCCTGGCCATGGGCGTGGAGCAGACCGCCGAAGCCCACAACACCGCCGTCACCGCCGTCGGTTCGCTGCGCCGCGACGAGGGCGGCCTGGACCGCTTCCTCACCTCCGCGGCCGAAGCCTTCGTCGGCGGTGCCTCCGTCGACTGGGCCGGGCTCTTCGACGGCACGGGAGCCGAGCACGTCGACCTGCCGACGTACGCCTTCCAGCACCAGCGCTACTGGCTGACCAGCGCGAAGGCGGGGCAGAACACCAAGGCAGCCGTCGGCGACGGTGCGGACGCGGTCTTCTGGGAAGCCGTCGAGCACGAGGACCGCGAGGCGCTGGCCGCCACGCTGCGTGTCGACTCGGCGGAGCAGCAGGAGTCGTTGGACGCCGTCCTGCCCGCGCTCGCGCAGTGGCGTCGGCAGCGGCGCTCCGAGTCGGCCGTGGACGCCTGGCGCTACCGTGTGGTGTGGCGCCCCGCCAGCGGCACGACGAAGCCCTCCCTGTCGGGCACATGGCTCGTCGTGGTGCCGGGCTCGCGCAGCGACGACCCGCTGGTGGCGGGCGTACAGCAGGCCCTCCGGTCCCACGGCGCCCACGTCGTGACCCTCGCGTCGGACGGGACGGACCGCGCCACGACCGCGGCGCGGCTGCGCGAGTTCACGACCGACGGCCTCTCCGGCGTCCTGTCGCTGCTCGCCCTCGACGAGACCCCGCACCCGGAGCACCCCTTCACCACGACCGGCCTCGTGGGAACCCTCACCCTCATCCAGGCGCTGGGCGACCTCGCGGCCCGGGTGCCGCTGTGGTGCGCCACGCGGGGAGCGGTGTCGACCGGTGACGGCGACCCGCTGATCAGCGCGGCGCAGGCGGCGGTGTGGGGCATGGGCCGGGTCGCCGGGGTGGAACACCCCGACACCTGGGGCGGTCTGGTCGACCTGCCGGAGCAGCTGGACGGGCGGGCCCGGACGCGGCTCGCCGGTGTGCTGGCCGGCGCCACCGTCGAGGACCAGGTGGCCATCCGCGGCTCCGGCGTCATGCTGCGCCGGCTGGAGCCGGCCCCGCTCGGCGAGGCCCGCCCCCTGCGCACCTGGAAGCCCCGCGGCACCGTTCTCATCACCGGCGGTACGGGTGCCCTCGGCACCCACCTGGCCCGGTGGCTGGCCCGCAACGGAGCCGAGCACCTCGTCCTGACCAGCCGTCGCGGACCCGCGGCGCCCGGCGCCGAGGCCCTCGTCGCCGAGCTGGCCGAGCAGGGCACCCGGGTCACGGTCACCGCCTGCGACGTCGCCGACCGCGACGCGCTGGCGCGCGTACTCGACGCCGTACCCGAGGACTGCCCCCTCACCGCCGTCATCCACGCCGCCGCCTACATCGACCTGGCCGGGCTGGCCCACACGACGACGGCGGACTTCGCCGACGTCATGCACGCGAAGACCGCGGGAGCGGCACACCTCGACGCCCTGCTGCGCGACACACCGCTCGACGCGTTCGTGCTCTTCTCGTCCGTCTCCGCCGTCTGGGGCGTCGGCGACCACGCCGCGTACGCCGCGGCCAACGCCTACCTGGACGCGCTCGCCCAGCAGCGGCGCGCGGACGGCCTGTCGGCGACCTCCGTGGCCTGGGGCGTGTGGGACGCGGTCGGCGACAACATCCCCGAGGGCCTGGACCTGGACCAACTGCGCCGCCGTGGGCTGCGCTTCATGGACCCGGACCTCGGCATCGCCGCGCTGCGACAGACGCTCGACCACGACCAGACGCACCTGGCGATCGCCGACATCGACTGGGAGAGCTTCATCCCCGTCTTCACCTCGGCCCGCCCCAGCCCCCTGCTCGAAGAACTGCCCGAGGCCCTCGGCATCGAGCGGCAGAGCGCCGACAGCACGCCCGGCACCTCGGACGCGGGCACCGACACGGCCTCGCAGCTGCGGCAGCGGCTCGCCGCGCTCACCCCCGGCGAGCGCGGCCACGCCGTCCTCGACCTCGTCCACGAGCAGGTGGCGGCCGTCCTCGGGCACGACTCCCAGGACGCGGTCGACTCCGAACGCGCCTTCAGGGACCTCGGCTTCGACTCGCTGACAGCGGTGGAGCTCCGCAACCGGCTGAACGCGGCGACGGGCCTGCGGCTGCCCGCCACCCTGGTCTTCGACTACCCCAGCAGCGCCGTGCTGAGCGACCACATCCAGGCGCAGCTCCTCGGGGCGCCGGCCGACACCGTGGTGGCCGGTGTGACCACGGAGGCCGCCCCCGCGGTGTCCGACGACGACCCCGTCGCGATCGTCGCGATGAGCTGCCGCTACCCGGGCGGCGTGACGTCGCCCGAGGGTCTGTGGCAGCTGATCATGTCCGACGGGGACGCCATCGGCGGCCTGCCCACCGACCGCGGCTGGGACCTCGACGGCATCTACGACCCGGACCCGGACGCCCCGGGCAAGACCTACGTGCGGGAAGGCGGATTCCTCTACGACGCAGGCGAGTTCGACCCCGCGTTCTTCGGGATCTCGCCGCGCGAGGCGGCGGCCATGGACCCGCAGCAGCGCCTGCTGCTGGAGACCTCCTGGGAGGCGCTCGAGCGCGCCGGCCTGCCCGCGCCGTCCCTGCGCGGCAGCCGGACCGGTGTCTTCATCGGCTCCAACTACCAGGAGTACGGCCCGCGCGTGCACGAGGCGCCGGAGGGCTCCGAGGGCCACCTGATGACCGGCAGCGCGGCGAGCGTCGTGTCCGGCCGCGTCGCCTACTCCTTCGGGTTCGAGGGCCCCGCGGTGACGGTGGACACCGCCTGCTCCTCCTCGCTGGTCGCCCTGCACCTGGCCGTGCAGTCGCTGCGCCAGGGCGAGTGCTCGCTGGCCCTCGCCGGCGGCGTCGCCGTCATGCCGAACCCCGGCGCGCTCATCGGCTTCAGCCGCCAGCGGGGCCTGGCCCTGGACGGCCGCTGCAAGGCCTTCGCGGCGGCCGCGGACGGCATGGGCCTCGCCGAGGGCATCGGCGTGCTGCTGCTGGAGCGCCTGTCGGACGCACGGCGCAACGGCCACCAGGTCCTGGCGGTGGTCCGCGGCTCCGCCGTCAACCAGGACGGCGCGAGCAACGGTCTGACGGCGCCGAACGGCCCGTCACAGCAGCGCGTCATCCGCGCGGCCCTGGCGAGCGCCGGGCTGTCGGCCGCCGAGGTCGACGCGGTCGAGGCACACGGTACGGGCACCAAGCTCGGCGACCCGATCGAGGCGCAGGCGCTGCTCGCGACGTACGGCCAGGAACGGCCCGAGGACAAGCCGCTGTTGCTGGGCTCGGTGAAGTCCAACATCGGTCATACGCAGGCTGCGGCCGGTGTTGCCGGCATCATGAAGATGGTGCTGGCGATGCGCCACGGCACCCTGCCGCGCACACTGCACGTCGACGAGCCCTCGCCGCACGTCGACTGGTCGGAGGGCGCCGTCGAACTGCTCACCGAGGCCGCGCCGTGGCCCGAGAGCGGTCGGGCGCGCCGGGCGGGTGTGTCGTCGTTCGGCATCAGCGGCACGAACGCGCACGTGATCCTGGAGCAGGTGCAGGAGGAGACCGCGGTCGTCGAGGAGGCCGGCCAGTTGCCGGTTCCGGTGCTGCCGTGGGTGGTGTCGGCCAGGTCCGAGGCGGCGTTGCGGGGTCAGGCTGAGCGGCTGCTGTCGTTGACGCGGGACGAGGCTGTCGCGCCGGTCGATGTGGCGTTTTCGCTGGCCACGACCCGTGCGGCGTTTGAGCACCGTGCGGTGGTGTTGGCCGGTGAGGCGCAGGCTTTCGCCGCTGGTTTGGGTGCGGTGGTCTCGGGTGAGCCTGCTGCTGGTGTGGTCCGTGGTGTGTCGGGCCCGGGGAAGCTGGCGTTGGTGTTCTCGGGGCAGGGCAGTCAGCGGGCTGGGATGGGGCGGGAGCTGTATGACGCCTTCCCTGTCTTCGCGGAAGCCTTCGACGAGGTGTGTGCGGCGTTCGAGTTGGAACGGCCGTTGCGTGAGGTCGTGTTCGAGGGGGGTGATGCTCTTGATGAGACGGTGTTCACGCAGTGTGGTCTGTTCGCGGTTGAGGTTGCTCTCTATCGGCTGGTTGCTTCGTGGGGTGTGAAGCCGGACTTCGTGGCCGGGCATTCCATCGGTGAGATCGCGGCTGCGTATGTGGCTGGTGTGTGGTCGTTGGCGGACGCGTGTGCGTTGGTGGCGGCGCGTGGTCGGTTGATGCAGGCGTTGCCGTCGGGTGGGGCGATGCTGGCGGTGGAGGCGGACGAGACGTCTGTCCGTACAGCGCTGACCTCCTCTGATGTGGACATCGCTGCCGTCAACGGGCCGTTGTCTGTGGTGGTTTCCGGTGCTGAGGCGTCGGTGGCGGAGCTGGAGGCAGTGTGGCGGAGTGAAGGTCGCCGGGTGCGGCGGCTGCGTGTCTCGCATGCGTTCCACTCCCCGTTGATGGAGCCGATGCTGGCCGACTTCCGCGAGGTGGTCGAGGGGCTGGCGTACGAGGCGCCGCGTATCCCGCTGGTCTCGAATGTGACCGGTGCGCTCGCGACGGCCGACGAAGTGTGTGACCCGGAGTATTGGGTGCGCCACGTCCGTGCGACCGTCCGTTTCGCCGATGGTGTGGCGTGTCTGGCGGACCAGGGAGTGACCACGAGCCTGGAGCTCGGCCCGGACGGTGTTCTGTCCGGCATGGGCCAGGACACCGCCCCGCAGGTGGCGTTCGCGTCCGCCCTGCGCAGGGACCGTGACGAGGCAGCTTCGCTGTTGGAGGCCCTGGCTCAGGTTTACGTCCAGGGTCACTCCGTGGACTGGGCCGCGCTGCTCGCCCCGGCGCGCCCGCGGCAGATCGCGCTTCCCACTTACGCCTTCCAGCGTGAGCACTACTGGCTGGAATCGACCGTGGAGTCCAGCGGCGACAACGCCGATGCCGGTTTCTGGGAAGCGGTGGAGCGTGGGGACGCCTCGGAGGTCGCGGGGCTGCTGGAGCTTTCCGCGGGTGACACGGCGGGTGAGTCGCTGGCGGCCGTGCTCCCGGCGCTGTCCGCCTGGCGCCGTCGCGATCGTGAGCGGTTGGCGGTGGACAGTTGGCGTTACCGGGTGACGTGGTCGCCGTTGGTTGAGCCGTCGGGGTTGCTGTCGGGTGAGTGGTTGGTGGTTGTTCCGGCTGGTCTGGCTGGTGATGCGTGGGTCGGGCGGTGTGTGGCCGGTCTGGCTGGTCGTGGTGCGCGGCCGGTGGTGCTGGAGGTGTCCGGTGCTGATCGTGCGGTGATTGCTGAGCGCCTTCGGTCGGAGTCCGGCTTCGCGGGTGTGGTGTCGTTGCTGGCACTGGCCGACGGCCGGGATGCGGTGTTCGGCTCGGTGCCGGTGGGTGTCGCGCTGACGCTGGCTCTTGTCCAGGCTCTTGGCGATGCCGAGGTGGCGGCTCCGTTGTGGTGTGTGACGCGGGGCGCGGTTGCTGTTACCTCCAGTGAGTGTGTGGTTGATCTGGATCAGGCGCAGTTGTGGGGTCTGGGTCGTGTGGCGGCGTTGGAGCTTGCCGGCCGCTGGGGTGGTCTGATCGACCTTCCGGAAACGCTCGACGAGCGTGCGGCGGGGCGTCTGGCTGGTGTGTTCCGGTCCGGTGAGGGTGAGGTCGCGGTCCGCTCTGCCGGGGTCTTCGGGCGTCGGGTCGTGCGCGCTTCTGCGAACGGTGCCGGGTCGTGGCGTGTGTCGGGGACGGTGCTGGTCACGGGTGGTACGGGTGGTCTGGGCCGGCATGTGGCGCGTTGGCTGGCGGGTGCGGGTGCGGAGCATCTGGTGCTGGTTTCGCGTCGTGGTCCGGCTGCTGAGGGTGTCGGGGAGTTGCAGGCTGAGCTTGCGGCCCTGGGTGCGCGGGTGTCGGTCGTGGCGTGTGATGTGGGTGATCGTGCGGCCCTGGCCGAGTTGCTGGCCGAGACGCCGTTGACGGCGGTGGTGCACACGGCCGGTGTTCTGGACGATGGTGTTCTCGACGGGCAGTCGGTTGCCCGGTTCGAGGATGTGCTGCGGGCGAAGGCTGAGGCGGCGCGTCATCTGCACGAGCTGACCCGGGATATGGACTTGTCGGCGTTCGTGTTGTTCTCGTCGTTCTCCGCGACGGTCGGTGGTGCCGGTCAGGCCAACTACGCTGCGGCGAATGCCTATCTGGACGCGTTGGCGGAGCTGCGGCGCGGTGAAGGTCTCCCCGCGACATCGATCGCCTGGGGACCCTGGGCCGACGACGGCATGGCCGTCGGCAGTGCCGAGGTCGGGCGTACCCTCCGCCGCACCGGCATGCTTCCCATGGATCCGCAGCTCGCGGTGACCGCTCTCGAACGGTCGCTCGCCGCGGACGACACCGCCGTCGCCCTCGTCGACGCCGACTGGAAGCGCTTCGTCGGCACCTTCGAGGCCCGGCAGCTGTCCCGCATGCTCAGCGGGATCCCCGAGGTCGGGCAGCTGACCGAGGCGGTCGAGGCCGACGCGGCACTCGACGACGGGGCGTCGGCACTGGTCACCCGCCTGCGCGGGCTGTCCGAGGCCGAGCAGCACCGCGTCCTGCTGGAGCTCGTACGGGCACATGTCGCCGCCGTACTCGGATTCGCGGGGGCCGAGGCGATCACCCCGGGCCGTGCGTTCATGGAGATCGGCTTCGACTCCCTGACCGCGGTGAACCTGCGCAACAGGCTCACCGAGGCCACCGAGACGCAGCTCTCGGCCACGCTGGTATTCGACTACCCCACCCCGGCCGCGCTGGCCGACCACCTGCTCACCGAACTGCTCGGCTCGCGTGACAACGAGCCCGCCCCGTCGCTCCCGGCGACGGTGGCGGCGGACGACGAGCCCATGGCGATCGTGGCGATGAGCTGCCGGTTCCCCGGCGGCGTGGGCTCCGCGGACGAGCTGTGGAACCTGCTCGCCGACGGCGGGGACGCCGTCTCGCCCTTCCCGACGGACCGCGGCTGGGATCTGGAAGGGCTGTACGACGCCGACCCCGACGCGCTCGGGAAGAGCTACGTCCGCGAGGGCGCCTTCCTCGGCGAAGTGAGCGGATTCGACGCCGACTTCTTCGGCATCTCGCCCCGCGAGGCACTGGCCATGGACCCGCAGCAGCGGCTGCTGCTGGAGACCGCCTGGGAACTCTGGGAGCGGGCCGGCGTCGACCCCGCGGCGGTGCGCGGCAGCCGTACCGGCGTCTTCATCGGCACGAACGGCCAGGAATACGTCTCCCTCGCCGACAAGGCACCCGAAGTGGCCGAGGGCTATGTCGCCACCGGCAACGCGGCCAGCGTCGTCTCGGGACGCATCTCCTACACCTTCGGCCTGGAGGGCCCGGCGGTCACCGTCGACACCGCGTGCTCCTCCTCGCTGGTCGCCCTGCACCTCGCGGCGCAGGCCCTGCGGCAGGGCGAGTGCACGCTCGCGATCGTGGGCGGTGTCTCGCTCATGGTGTCGCCGCGTGGCTTCGTGGAGTTCAGCCGCCAGCGCGGCCTGGCCCCCGACGGCCGCTGCAAGCCCTTCGCGGCGGCGGCCGACGGCACGGGCTGGGGCGAGGGCGTCGGTCTGCTGCTGGTGGAGCGGCTGTCGGAGGCCCAGCGCAACGGTCACCAGGTGCTGGCGGTCGTGCGCGGTTCCGCCGTCAATCAGGACGGCGCGAGCAACGGTCTGACGGCGCCGAACGGCCCGTCCCAGCAGCGCGTCATCCGGGCCGCGCTGGCGAGTGCCGGGCTCACGGCCGGTGAGGTCGACGCGGTCGAGGCGCACGGTACGGGCACCAAGCTCGGCGACCCGATCGAGGCGCAGGCGCTGCTGGCGACGTACGGCCAGGAGCGCTCGGGCGAGCAGCCGTTGTGGCTGGGCTCGATCAAGTCGAACATCGGGCACACGCAGGCCGCGGCCGGTGTCGCGGGCATCATGAAGATGGTGCTCGCGATGCGGCACGGCATGCTGCCCGAGATGCCGCACGTCGACGAGCCCACACCCCATGTCGACTGGTCGTCCGGCACGGTTCGTCTGCTGACCGACCAGACGCCGTGGCCCGAGACCGGCCGACCGCGCCGGGCAGGTGTGTCGTCCTTCGGCGTCAGCGGTACGAACGCGCACGTGATCCTTGAGCAGGCACCCGCGGCGGTGGCCGAGGAACAGCCGGCTCAGGTCGAGCTGCCGGTGGTGCCATGGGTGGTGTCCGCCAAGTCGGAGGACGCGCTGCGGGAACAGGCGCAGCGCCTGCTCACACACGTCGGGGAGCTGTCGCCTCTCGACGTGGGCTTCTCGCTCGCGACCGCTCGCGGTGTGTTCGAGCACCGGGCCGTGGTCCTGACCGGAGGCCGGGACGGTCTGAGCGCTCTGGCGGACGGGCGCGACGCGCCCGGCGTGGTGCGGGGCCGTGCCGCGGAGTCGGATGGCCGCGCGGCGTTCGTGTTCCCGGGGCAGGGGTCGCAGTGGGTTGGCATGGCTGCCGAACTGCTGGACTCCTCGCCGGTGTTCGCGGAGCGGATCGCGGAGTGTGCGGCGGCGTTGGCGCCGTATGTGGATTGGTCGTTGACCGATCTGCTGCGTGGTGACGATGACGCCTGGCTTGAGCAGGTCGATGTGGTGCAGCCGGTGCTGTGGGCTGTGATGGTCTCGCTGGCCGAGGTGTGGCGTTCGACCGGTGTGGAGCCCGCTGCTGTCATCGGTCATTCGCAGGGTGAGATCGCGGCCGCGTGTGTTGCGGGTGCGTTGTCGCTGGAGGACGCGGCGAAGGTGGTGGCGCTGCGGAGCAAGGCTCTGCGGGCCCTGTCCGGCCGTGGCGGGATGGTATCCGTCTCCCTGGATGTGAAGGCAGTCGAGGAACGGCTGAACAGCCGTCTCGCGGTGGCGGCGGTCAACGGCCCGGCCACGGTGGTTGTTTCCGGCGATGTCGACGCCCTTGATGAATTCCTCGCCGGCTGCGAGGCGGACGGTGTCCGTGCGCGTCGTATCGCGGTGGATTACGCCTCGCACTGCGCACACGTGGAGGAAATAGAGAGCGCGCTGCAGCGCGCTCTCGCGGGTATCTCCCCGCGACCGGCCTCCGTGCCGTTCTATTCGACGGTGACGGGCGGCGTGCTGGAGACCGACACACTCGATGCCGCCTACTGGTACCGCAACCTGCGTCAGACGGTCCGCTTCCAGGAAGCCGTCCAGGCTCTTCTGGACGATGGATTCCGCCTGTTCGTGGAGTCCAGTGCCCATCCGGTGCTGACCATGGGTGTGGAGCAGACCGCCGAGGCTCACGACATCACCGCCGTGGGTTCCCTGCGTCGCGACGAGGGCGGCCTCGACCGTTTCCTTGCCTCCGTCGCCGAAGCCTTCGTCGGCGGGGCAACCGTCGACTGGGCGGCCCTCTTCGACGGCACGGGCGCCCGCCGCGTCGACCTCCCCACCTACGCCTTCCAGCACCAGCGCTACTGGATCGAACCCTCCGTAGCGGCGCAGGGTGACGTGACGTCGGCCGGACTGACCGCCGCGGACCACCCCTTCCTGGGCGCCGCGGTCATGCTGCCGGAGTCGGACGGGTATCTGTTCACGGGTCGGCTGTCGACGGGAGCGCATTCCTGGCTGGCCGACCACGCTCTCTTCGGCACACCGCTGCTGCCGGGGTCCGCCTTCGTGGAGTTGGCGCTGCGGGCCGGGGACGCGGTCGGGTGCGACCGTGTCGAGGAGCTCACGCAGGAGGCCCCGCTGACGCTCCCCGAGAGCGGGGCGGTTCAGCTCCAGCTGGCTGTCGGCGGGCCGGACGACTCCGGCCGTCGTACGGTGAGCGTCTACTCGCGCTTCGAGGACGGAGCGGCAGACACCGCCTGGACCCGGCACGCCACCGGTGTCCTCACGCCGGGCGCCCCGGTGCCCGCGGAAGCGGCCGGTCTCGGACAGTGGCCCCCGGCGGGCGCCGAGCCGGTCGACCTCGCGGGGCGGTACGAGGAGCGGCCCGACGGCCTGGCCTACGGCCCCGCCTTCCAGGGCCTGCGGCAGGCGTGGCGCAGGGGCGAGGAGATCTTCGCCGAGGTGGCGCTGCCGGAGGAGCGGCACGCGGACGCCGACCGGTTCGTCGTGCACCCGGCGCTCCTCGACGCCGTCCTGCACGCCGTGGACGGCCGGCCGGACGCCGACGACCGTACGGCCGTGCTCCCGCACGCGTGGAGCGGAGTGACCCTCTACGCCACCGGTGCGACCACGTTGCGCGCGCGGCTCACTCCCGGGTCGGACGGCCTGTCGGTGCTGCTCGCCGACGAGGCCGGCCGGCCGGTGGCCGCTGTCGACGCGGTGACCACCCGTACGGTCACGCCGGACGACATCACCGTCGGGCAGGTGCCGCACGAGTCGCTGTTCCGGGTGGAGTGGCGGCCCCTCCGAGCCGGTTCGGGGGAGCAGGACGCCCGTTGGACGGTCGTCGGTCCCGACGCGGACGGGCTCCATGCGCTGCTCGGCCAGGACGCCGGCCGGGCCGATGTGTACGCCGGCCTGCGTGACGTACCGGACGGCGCGGCCCCGGAGCTCGTACTCCTGCCGTTCCTCACCGGCTCCCCTTCCGGGACCGGCGCGCGTGACGATCTCGCGGGTGCGGCACACCTGGTGGCGCACCGCGCGCTGGAGGCTCTTCAGGGGTGGCTGGCCGACGAGCGGTTCGCCGGCTCGCGGCTGGCCGTCGTGACCCGGGGCGCGGTGGCGACCGAGCCCGGACAGGACGTCGCCGACCTGGCCGCCGCCGCCGTGTGGGGCCTCGTCCGGTCGGCGCAGGCGGAACACCCCGACCGCTTCGTCCTGCTCGACCTGGACGAGGGCACGGACGGCACGCACAGCGCCCTCACGGCCGTGCTCGCCACCGACGAACCGCAGATCGCCGTACGGGCGGGCCGGACGTACGTCCCGCGCCTGATGAGGGCGACGGTCCCGGCTACCCACGACGCCCCGACCGGCCCGGACGCCGCCTGGGACACCGACGGCTCCGTGCTGATCACCGGCGCGAGCGGCGTCCTGGGACGCCTCGTGGCGCGGCACCTGGTGACCGAACACGGCGTCCGCTGCGTGGTCCTGGTCTCCCGCCGGGGCCGGGACATACCGGGAGCCGCCGAACTCGAGCGGGAACTCACCGCGGCGGGCGCCCGTGTGATCTTCGAGGCGTGCGACGTGGCGGACCGCGAGGCGCTGGCCGCCCTGCTGGCACGGATTCCCGCGGAGCATCCGCTGCGCGGCGTGGTGCACGCGGCCGGTGTGCTGGACGACGGCATGGTCGAGTCGCTGACGCCGGACCGGCTGGACGCGGTGCTGCGCCCCAAGGTCGACGCCGCCGTGCATCTGCACGAGCTGACCGAAGACCTGCCCTTGTCGTCCTTCGTGCTGTTCTCGTCGGCGGCCGCCACCTTCGGGGCCGCCGGCCAGGGCAACTACGCGGCGGCCAACATGTTCCTGGACGCCCTGGCGGCGCGCCGCCGGGCCCACGGCCTCGCCGGTGTGTCGCTGGCGTGGGGCTTCTGGGCCGAGCGCAGTGACATGACCGGTCACCTGGGCGAGGTCGACATGGCCCGCATGGCGCGGTTCGGCATGACGCCGCTGCCCGCCGACGAGGGGCTGGCGCTGTTCGACGCGGCACGGACGACGGGGGAGTTCCTCCTCGTGCCGACGCGCATGGACGTGGGGGTGCTGCGCGCACACGCACGGCCCGGCACCGTGCCCACGATCCTCCGGCACCTCGTCGGGGCCCCGGCCCGCCGGGTCGTCACCGCTGCCGACGACAGCGGAACCCCCGCCCTGGTGCGGCGCCTCACCGGCCTCGCGCCGGCGGAGCGGGAAGGCGTCCTGCTGGAGCTGGTGACCGACAACGTGGCGGCCGTGCTCGGTCACACGGGTGCGGAAGCGGTCGCTGTGGGGCGGGCGTTCAAGGAGATCGGATTCGACTCGCTCACCGCGGTCGAACTCCGCAACCGCCTCAACGCCGCGACCGGCCTCCGGCTCTCGGCCACGCTGGTCTTCGACTACCCGACCCCGGCCGCGGTCGCCCGCCACATCCTCGGCGAGGTGATGGGCCCGGAGCAGGCCGAGGACGATCAGCGGCCGGTGGCCCTCCCGGACCGGCAGGCGACCACGGCACGGACCGGCTCCGACGACGACGCGATCGCTATCATCGGCATGGGCTGCCGCTTCCCGGGCGGCGTCCGCACGCCCGAGGAGCTGTGGCAGCTCCTCGTCAACGACGGGGACGCCGTGTCCGGCCTGCCCACCGACCGCGGCTGGGACCTCGACGGGCTCTACCACCCGGACCCCGACCACAAGGGCACCGCGTATGCGCGGGAGGGCGGATTCCTCTACGAAGCAGGCGAGTTCGACCCGGGCTTCTTCGGGATCTCGCCGCGTGAGGCACTGGCGATGGACCCGCAGCAGCGGCTGCTGCTGGAGACGTCATGGGAGGCGCTGGAGCGGGCCGGGATCGACCCGGTGTCCGTGCACGGCAGCCAGACCGGCGTGTTCTGCGGTCTGACCTACCACGACTACGGCGACGCGGTGCAGCAGGCAGGGGAAGCCTCCGAGGGCTACCTGATGACCGGCAACGCGGGCAGCGTCGCCTCCGGCCGCATCTCGTACACCTTCGGTTTCGAGGGCCCCGCGGTCACCATCGACACCGCCTGCTCGTCGTCCCTGGTGGCCCTCCACTGGGCGGCACAGGCGCTGCGACAGGGCGAGTGCTCGCTCGCCCTGGCGGGCGGCGCCACGGTGATGGCCAGCCCGGTCGCCTTCGTCGAGTTCAGCCGCCAGCGTGGCCTGGCCCCCGACGGCCGCTGCAAGCCGTTCGCGGCCGCGGCCGACGGCACCGGCTGGGCGGAGGGCGTCGGCATGCTCCTGCTGGAGCGCCTGTCCGACGCGCGGCGCAACGGCCACCAGATCCTTGCCGTGGTCCGCGGCTCCGCACTGAACCAGGACGGCGCGAGCAACGGCCTGTCCGCGCCGAACGGTCCGTCGCAGCAGCGGGTCATCCGGGCGGCGTTGGCGAGTGCGGGGTTGTCGGCCGCTGAGGTGGATGCGGTGGAGGCGCATGGTACGGGCACGAAGTTGGGTGACCCGATCGAGGCGCAGGCGCTGCTGGCCACGTACGGCCAGGACCGGCCCGAGGACGAGCCGTTGTGGCTCGGTTCGATCAAGTCGAACATCGGTCATACACAGGCCGCCGCCGGTGTTGCCGGGATCATGAAGATGGTGCTGGCGATGCGCCACGGTGTGCTGCCGCGGTCGCTGCATGTGGACGAGCCGTCTTCGCATGTGGACTGGTCCGCGGGTGCGGTGGAGCTGCTGACCGAGGCCGTGCCGTGGCCGGAGAGCGGTCGTCCTCGCCGGGCGGGTGTGTCGTCGTTCGGCATCAGCGGGACGAACGCGCACGTGATCCTGGAGCAGGCGCCGGAGACAGACGCTCCGGCTGCTGCTCCGGCAGACGACTCGTTGCCTGTGGTGCCGTGGGTGGTGTCGGCGAAGTCCGAGGCGGCGTTGCGGGGTCAGGCGGAGCGGCTGCTGTCGCTGACGCGGGACGAAGCTGTTGCTCCTGTCGATGTGGCGTTCTCGCTGGCCACGACCCGTTCGGTGTTCGAGCACCGTGCGGTGGTGCTGGCTGAGGACCGGTCCGGCTTCGGGGCCGGGCTGGGTGCGGTGGTCTCGGGTGAGCCTGCTGCTGGTGTGGTCCGTGGTGTGTCGGGCCCGGGGAAGCTGGCGTTGGTGTTCTCGGGGCAGGGCAGTCAGCGGGTCGGGATGGGGCGGGAGCTGTATGACGCCTTCCCTGTCTTTGCTGAGGCTTTTGATGAGGTGTGTGCGGCGTTCGCGTTGGAACGGCCGTTGCGTGAGGTCGTGTTCGAGGGTGGTGATGCTCTTGACGAGACGGTGTTCACGCAGTGCGGCCTGTTCGCGGTGGAGGTCGCTCTCTATCGGCTGGTTGCTTCGTGGGGTGTGAAGCCGGACTTCGTGGCCGGGCATTCCATCGGCGAGATCGCGGCCGCCTATGTGGCTGGTGTGTGGTCGCTGGCGGACGCGTGTGCGTTGGTTGCGGCGCGTGGGCGCCTGATGCAGGCGCTGCCGTCGGGTGGGGCGATGCTGGCCGTGGAGGCGGACGAGACGACCGTCCGTACAGCGCTGACCGACTCCACCGATGTGGACATTGCCGCTGTCAACGGGCCGTCATCGGTGGTGGTTTCGGGTGCTGAGGCGTCGGTGGCGGAGCTGGAAGCGGCCTGGCGGAGTGAGGGTCGTCGTGTGCGGCGGCTGCGTGTCTCGCACGCGTTCCACTCCCCGCTGATGGACCCGATGCTGGCCGACTTCCGTAAGACGGTCGAGGGGTTGTCGTACGAGGCGCCGCGTATCCCGCTGGTCTCCAACCTCACCGGCGCTCTCGCTACCGCTGAGGAGCTGTGTGACCCCGACTACTGGGTGCGCCACGTCCGTGCGACCGTCCGCTTCGCCGACGGCGTCGCATGCCTGGCGGACCAGGGCGTGACGACCTACCTGGAGCTCGGGCCCGATCAGGTTCTGTCCACCATGGGTGAGCAGTGCCTGTCCGAAGAGGTCGCCGCCACAAGCATGTTCGTACCGGCGCTGCGTGCGCAGGGTGACGAGGTCGAGAGCGTGCTCACCATGGCGGGCTCGGCTCATGTCCGGGGCGTGGCCGTCGATTGGGCGGCGGTCCTGGGCGGACGCGTCGGTCGGCCGGCGCGTCCGGTCGAACTGCCGACGTACGCCTTCCAGCGGGAGCGCTACTGGGTACAGGTGCCCGATGCCGAGACCCGGGGCGACGCCCTGGAAACGGCCGATGCCGGTTTCTGGGAAGCGGTGGAGCGTGGGGACGCCTCGGAGGTCGCGGGGCTGCTGGAGCTTTCCGCGGGTGACACGGCGGGTGAGTCGCTGGCGGCCGTGCTCCCGGTGCTGTCTGCCTGGCGCCGTCGTGATCGTGAGCGGTTGGCGGTGGACAGTTGGCGGTACCGGGTGACCTGGTCGCCCTTCGCCGAGCCGTCGGGGTTGCTGTCGGGTGAGTGGTTGGTGGTTGTTCCGGCTGGTCTGGCTGGTGATGCGTGGGTCGGGCGGTGTGTGGCTGCTCTGGC
>NZ_JBVHLW010000060.1:0-28410 GCF_055558795.1 Streptomyces sp. NPDC025618
CCGCGTCACCCTCCGCACCGCCGAACCCCTCGCCCTCGACCCCTACGCCACCGCCCGCCACACCGGCTCCTTCCTCATCATCGACCCCGCCGACGACACCACACTCGCCGCCGGCATGGCCGGGGAAGCCTTCGGCGGCGGCAGGGGCGGCATCGGCCGATGTGCCGGCCGATGACCGTGTCCGCACTGCCGCTCCGTCCCCGAAGTCCCGTCGCACCGCCGCCGGGTGTGCCCTGACCGCACGCCCGGACCGCCGAGAGGAACCGCCGTCATGCCCGCTTCCGTCCGCCGTCTCCTTGCGGCCGCTGCCACCGTCCCCTTGCTGGCCGGCGTGCTCGGCGCCTGTGGTTACGGCTCGCAGAAGGACTCCGGAAGTTCCCCCGGCGGCGGGAACACCACCGCCCAGGGCAAGGCCCTCTCGGCCGGAACCGTCCGGATCGGCTACTTCCCCAACATCACTCACGCGACGGCGCTGGTCGGTGACCACGAGGGGATCATCCAGAAGGAGCTCGGCGGCACCCGGCTCCGCGCGACGACCTTCAACGCGGGCCCGTCCGAGATCGAGGCGCTCAACGCGGGCTCCATCGACATCGGCTGGATCGGCCCCTCCCCGGCGATCAACGGCTATGTGAAGTCCAAGGGCAAGAGCCTGCGGATCGTCTCCGGCTCCGCGTCCGGCGGGGTGAAGCTCGTCGTCGACCCCAAGAAGATCCGCTCCCTGGACGACGTCAAGGGCAAGAAGATCGCGACGCCGCAGAAGGGCAACACCCAGGACGTCGCGTTCCTCAACTGGATCGCCGAGCAGGGCTGGAAGGTCGACCCGCAGACCGGCAAGGGCGACGTCTCGGTGGTCCGTACGGACAACAAGGTGACCCCGGACGCCTTCAAGTCCGGTTCCGTCGACGGCGCGTGGGTGCCCGAGCCGACGGCCTCGAAGCTGGTCTCCGAGGGCGGGAAGATGCTGCTCGACGAGTCCACGCTGTGGCCGGACAAGAAGTTCGTCATCACCAATGTGGTCGTGTCGCAGAAGTTCCTCGACCAGCACCCCGACGTCGTCGAGGCCGTGCTGCGCGGCTCGGTGAGGACCAACGCCTGGATCGCCGCGAACCCGGACAAGGCCAAGGCGTCCGCGAACGCCGCGCTCAAGCAGCTCTCCGGCACGGCGCTGCCCCCCGGGATCCTCGACCCGGCCTGGAAGAGCATCGCGGTCACCGACGACCCGCTGGCCGCGACCCTCCAGGCGCAGGCGGAACACGCCGTCAAGGCCGGGCTGCTCCAGGCGCCCGACCTGTCCGGCATCTACGACCTGACCCCGCTCAACAAGATCCTCAAGTCCGAGGGCAGGCCGGCGGCCGACGCCGCGAAGCTCGGCAAGCAGTAGCAGTCGTTCACCACCGCCCAGAACCAGGAGGTGACCGGATGGCCCCGGCACTGACCACCGACCAGTTCGGAACGGCCGTCGTCGGCGACGACATACCGGCGGCCGTCCGCATCGACCACGTGCGCAAGAGCTTCGGCCGCGCGGGCGCGGCGCAGCCCGTACTGGACGACATCACCCTCGACGTGCGCCCCGGCGAATTCGTCTGCCTGCTGGGGGCGTCGGGCTGCGGCAAGTCGACGCTGCTGAACCTGGTCGCCGGGCTGGACCGGCCCACGGCGGGCACCATCGAGGTGCCCGGCGGCCGCCCCGCGCTGATGTTCCAGGAGCACGCCCTCTTCCCCTGGCTGACCGCGGGCCGGAACGTCGAACTCGCCCTGCGGCTGCGCGGGGTGCCCCGCGCGCGGCGGCGCGCGGAGGCGGAGCGGCTGCTGGAGCTCGTACGGCTCGGCGGCGCGTACGGGAAGCGGGTGCACGAGCTGTCGGGCGGGATGCGGCAGCGCGTCGCGCTCGCCCGGGCGCTGGCGCAGGACAGCCGGCTGCTGCTGATGGACGAGCCGTTCGCCGCGCTCGACGCCATCACCCGGGACGTGCTGCACCACGAGCTGACCCGCGTCTGGTCCGAGACCTCGCTGTCGGTGCTGTTCGTGACCCACAACGTCCGGGAGGCCGTGCGCCTCGCGCAGCGGGTGGTGCTGCTGTCCTCCCGGCCCGGCCGGGTGGCGCGGGAGTGGACCGTCGACATCCCGCAGCCGCGCCGGATCGAGGACGCCGCCGTCGCGGACCTGTCCGTGGAGATCACCGAAGAACTGCGTGGGGAGATCCGCCGCCATGGCCGGCACTGACACCGACACCTCCCCTCCGGCGCGGCCGCAGGACCTCGCCGGGCTGGAGGCGGGGCTCGACGCCCTGGACTCCGTACGGGTCGAGCGGACGCCCTTCACCCAGGTGCTGCTGCACAAGGTGCTGCCGCCGGCCGTCGCCGTCGTGCTCGTGCTGGCCGTGTGGAAGGTCCTGGTCCTCGCGCACGTCACCGACGACTACAAGCTGCCCGACCCCTCGGCGGTCGGGCACAGCCTCGGTGAACTGTGGACGCGGGGCACGCTCTTCGACATCATCTGGACCAGCGTCTCGCGCGGGCTGCTCGGCTTCCTCGCCGCGCTGGCGCTCGGCACCCCGCTGGGGCTGCTGGTCGCCCGGGTGCGGTTCGTCCGCGCGGCCCTCGGCCCGATCCTCTCCGGTCTGCAGTCGCTGCCGTCCGTGGCCTGGGTGCCGGCGGCGGTGATCTGGCTGGGCATCACGGACTCGGCGATGTACGCGGTGATCCTGCTGGGTGCCGTGCCGTCCATCGCCAACGGCCTGGTGTCCGGCATCGACCAGGTGCCGCCGCTGTATCTGCGGGCGGGCCGCACCCTCGGTGCCACCGGGGCCCGCGGCGCCTGGCACGTCCTGCTGCCCGCCGCCCTGCCCGGCTATCTCGCCGGGCTCAAGCAGGGCTGGGCGTTCTCCTGGCGTTCGCTGATGGCCGCCGAGCTGATCGCCTCCTCGCCCGACCTCGGACTGGGCCTCGGGCAGTATCTGGAGAACGCCCGCACCGACTCCGACATGCCCGGCGTCCTGCTCGGCATCCTGCTCATCCTCTTCGTCGGCATCGCGATCGACCTGATCGTCTTCAGCCCGCTGGAGCGCAGGGTGCTGCGCGGCCGCGGGCTGGCGGCGGGCCGGTAGGGACCGGCCCGTGGTCCTGCTCCTCGTCGCCCACGGCAGCCGCGACCCCCGGCACGCGGCGACGGTCACCACGCTCCGGGACCGGCTGGCGGCGGCGCGGCCCGGGCTGCGGGTCGAGGTGGGCTATCTCGACTTCTGTGTGCCGAGCGTGCCGCTGGCGCTGGAGCGCCTCGCGGCGGAGGGCGTACGGGAGGTGATCGCGCTCCCCCTGCTGCTGACGCGCGCCTTCCATGCCAGGACCGACATCCCGGCCGTCCTGCGCGAGGTGACGGCCGGGCTGCCCGGGCTGCGGGTGCGGCAGGCCGCGGTGCTCGGCCCGTCGCCGCTGCTGACCGCGACGCTCGAAAGGCGGCTGGGCGAGGCCGGGGTGCGCCCCGGCGAGCGGCGCTCGACCGGGGTGGTGCTGGCGGCGGCGGGCTCCTCCGACCCGGAGGCGGGCGCGGTGATCGCGGGCGTCGCGCGGGAATGGGAGCGCGCGGGCGGCTGGTTCGCGGTGCGGCCGGCCTTCGCGTCGGCGGCCGGGCCGCGGGTCGGCGACGCGATACGCGCGCTGCGCGCGGCGGGGGCGCGCCGGGTGGCCGTCGCGCCGTACGTCCTCGCGCCGGGCCGGCTGCCGGACCGGATCGCGGCGGGCGCGGGCCCGGCCGACACCGTGGCGCAGGTGCTGGGCGCGGCGCGCGAGGTGGTGTCCCTGATACTGCGGCGGTACGAGGAGGCCGCGGCCTCTGCCGCCACGGTCTCTTCCGCGACGGCCACTTCGGCGACGGCCCCTTCCGCGGCCCGGCCGCAGGATCACCCGGCGGCCTTCCGGGACTGACCCGCGGGCCCGGCGTGAAGTGCGTGCCCGCGTCTGCGCCTGTGTCTGCCGGACAGCCCGCCGCCTGCCGGAATGCCCGCCGGAAAAGCCGTCGGCCGGCCGTCGCACCCCGTGGGGGTGGGGAACGACGGCCGGCCTGCGATCAGGGAATCGCGGGGGCTACTGAACGACCTTCAGCAGCTTGTTCGGCGTGCCCGCGCCCGGGTTGGAGATCTTGTCCGGGGTGGCGCCCTGGGTGAGCGCCGAGGAGACCTGCTCGGGCGTGGCGTCCTTGTGCCCGCTCAGGTAGACCGCGGCGGCACCCGTGACGTGCGGGGTGGCCATGGACGTACCGGAGATGGTCTTGCTGCCCGAGTCGCTGTCGTTCCAGTCGGAGGTGATGTCCGAGCCGGGGGCGTAGAGGTCGACGACGCTGCCGTAGTTGGAGAAGTCGGACTGCTTGTCGTCCTTGGTGGAGGAGGCGACCGTGATGGCCTCCTTCACCCGGGCCGGGGAGCTCTGGCCGGCGTCCGTGGACTCGTTGCCCGCCGCGACGGCGAAGGTGACGCCGGAGGCGATCGCCTTCTGCACGGCCGCGTCCAGGGCCTCGTCGACGCCGCCGCCGAGGCTCATGTTGGCCACCGAGGGGCCCTTGTGGTTCTTGGTGACCCAGTCGATGCCCGCGACGACCTGCTCGGTGGTGCCCGAGCCCTCCGCGTTCAGCACCCGGACGGCGACGACCTTGGCCTTCTTGGCGACGCCGTGCTCGGTCCCGGCGATGGTGCCCGCCACGTGCGTGCCGTGGCCGTTGCCGTCGTCCGCCTTGTCGTTGTTGTCCACCGCGTTGAAGCCGTAGGACGCGCGCCCGCCGAAGTCCTTGTGGCTGATGCGCACGCCGGTGTCGATGACGTAGGCGGTGACGCCCTCGCCCGCGCTGTCCGGGTAGCTGTACTTGCCGTCGCCCTTGGTGTCGGCCTGGTCGATCCGGTCCAGACCCCAGGACGGCGGGTTCTCCTGGGTGCCCTTGATGGTGAAGCGGTGGTTCTGGACGACCTTGGCCACCGCCGGGTCGGCGGCGAGCCGCTTCGCCCCGGTCTCGTCGAGACCGCTGGCGGAGAAGCCGTGGACCGCCGAGTCGTACGTGCGGTTGAGCTTGCCGCCGTACCGCGCGGCGAGGTCCTTGCCCTCCGTCGAGAGGGACTTGGCTCCGGCGCCCTTGGCGCTCGCGCCGTCCTTCAGCAGGACGATGTAGCTGCCGTCCACCGAACCCTTGGCGCCGGCACCGTAGACGGTGCCCTCGGCGGGGGCGGGAGCGGCGCCGGCGGGCAGAGTCAGCACGGTGACTCCGGCCGTGACGGCGGCCGCGGCGGATATCGCCAGAACGAGCCGTCGCTTACCGGCGCGCTTGTGAGTTGCCATGACGAGGTTCCTCCTCGTGCGGAATGTGGGGGAATTGCGCGTGGGGCGCAATCGCCCGGAACGACGGAAGGCATCACTCCGGGCGCTCCGAAACCCTGTCAGGATTGACGCGCTCAATTCAACATCCGAACGAAGGTGTGACATACGCAACGTCTTTGCGGAAATTCAAACCCCGCTGAACGACGGCAAATTGGACAACGTACTGGCAATCGCTGCCACTGTTTACTTGAAGGACATACGAGTTTCCGGTGAGCAACTGTCTTTACGTGCAAGGCGTTTCACAGATGAGCGCACGCGTGGCCGGGCAACGCTCCGACGGTTATTGGGCGTTCGGAACGTCCGCCTTCCGCACGGGCCGCTTCGCGCACGCGAACCCGGCGGCGCGGCGCCCGGACGCCTCCGCCGTCCACGCCTCGCCGCGCGCCCCCGGTCCCGTCGGCCGCCGGGCGACAGGGGAGACTGTCAGTCGATCGGCTCGACGGCAGGTGAGGTGCGACGTGACGGAAGCGGCGGAGACGGTGTTCGGAGAAGCGAGGGCGCGCGCGCTCCTCGCGGCGGCGGTGCCCGAGGTGACCGCGGCGGACGCGAGGCCGCTCACCCTCGGCGAGAACGCGGTCTTCGCCGTCGGCGACCTGGTGGTCAAGGTCGGGCGCGACGCCTCGCTGCTGGAGCGGGCCCGCCATGAGCTGCGCGTCGCCGCGTGGCTCGCGGAGAGCGGTGTCCCCGCCGTCCGGGCCGCCGAGCCCGCGCCACGCGTGGCGGACGGCCACCCGGTGACGCTCTGGCACCGGCTGCCCGAGGCGCTGCGCCCGGCCACCACCTCCGACCTTGCCGAGCTGCTGCGCGCGGTGCACGCCCTGCCGGAGCCGGACTTCGCGCTGCCGCGGCGTGAGCTGCTCGGCGGGGTCGAGCGGTGGCTGCGGCTGGCCGGGGACGCCGTCGACCCCGCCGACGCCGCCTATCTGCGCGAGCGGCGGGACGGCTTCGCGGCGGCCGCCGCCGAGCTGACCCCGCACCTGCCGCGGGGGCCGATCCACGGCGACGCCCTCCCCCGCAATGTGCACGTCGGGCCGGACGGCCCCGTCCTGGTCGACCTGGAGACCTTCTCCGGCGACCTGCGCGAGCACGATCTGGTCGTGCTCGCCCTGAGCCGGGACCGCTACGGCCTGCCCCTCACCGCGTACGAGGCGTTCGTGCGGGTCTACGGGTGGGACGTACGGGAGTGGGACGGGTGCGAGGTGCTGCGGGGCGCGCGGGAGACGGCGAGCTGCGCGTGGGTGGCACAGCACGCGCCCGGCCACCCCGGCGCCCTCGCGGAGTTCCGCAGCAGGGTGGCCTCCCTGCGCGCGGGCGACGCGACGGTGCGGTGGCACGCGTTCTGAGCGGGCCGGGGTGCGGCCCAGCGCGGTCCGGCAGCGCCCTGAAGGGGGCGCGGGGTCTGTCCGGCGATCGAGGACGCCCCCGCCACGGGCGGCTGGCGGCCCCGCGCCCAGCGGCGGACGGCGCACCCAGCGGGGCAGTCGGCGCCGCGTCAGCGCAGCGGCCAGTGCGGGTCGACGGCCGCTTCGGGGTCGCCCTTGCGGCGGAGCCACTTCTCATAGCCCGTGGCCCACTCCGCGTACCACCGCACCTGGTCGCCGTGGAGGGACCACAGCGAGGAGTCGGCTATGTGCGGATACCGCTCGGCGAGCGCGCAGGCCACCCGCACCGCCGCGAGCGCGTCCGCGCCCGCCTCGTGCGCGCCGTCGAGCACGACGCCGTACTCCCCGCAGACCGCTTCGAGGGTGCGCTTGCCCTTGCGGTAGCGGTCGACGGCGCGGTCCATCGTGTACGGATCGACGACCGGGCCGGTCTCCCGGCCCGCCGCCGCCTCCCCCAGGCGCTCGCCGAGCGGGCGCAGCCCGTGCCGCCGCAACTCCGCGGCCAGCAGGGAGAGGTCGAAGCAGGCGTTGTAGGCGACGACCGGCGCGCCGGCCGACCAGTGCGTGGCGAGGGTGTCCGCTATCTCCTCGACCACCTCGCGCGCCGGCCTGCCCAGCGCCGCGCGCTCGGTCGTGATGCCGTGCACGGCCGCGGCCTCGGCCGGGACGGGGACGCCGGGATCGGCGAGCCATTCCCGGCGGCCGATCGGCTCACCGCCCTTGGTCTCGACGACGGCCGCCGTGACGATCCTCGCCTCGGCCGGATCCGTGCCCGTGGTCTCCAGGTCGAAACCGATCAGCAGCTCCTGGTGCCACCCCATCGCGGTCCCCCTTCGTGGTGCTTCCCCCGACTGGTCCCCAGCGTCGCACGCACCACTGACAACGCCCCACCGGACCCGTGCGCCCCACAGGGCGTCATATCCCGTACAGGGAATCAGGACACAGGGCGCGAATCCACCCAAATGCTGTCGAATTCCTCGCGGTAGGTCTCGAAGAGCCCGTGCTCGGGTTCCCGGCCCTCGCGCACCACCTTGCCGCCGCCGCGCAGCACCAGCACCGGCGCCTCCATGCCGCGCGCCTTGCGCAGATACGACTGGACCACGGCGAGCCCGTCGGAGCCGTCGCCGTTGACGAGGTAGGCGGTGAAGCGCGGGGTCTCGTCGAAGACCCGGATCTCGAAGGCCGCGGTGTCCCGGAGCCGGTCCCGGACCCGGCGCATGTGCATGATGTTCATCTCGACGGACCGGCTCATCTCGCCCTTCTTGATGCCCAGTTCCCGCTCCCTGCGGCGCACGGCGCTGCTGGCGGGGTTGAGGAAGAGCAGCCGGGCGCGGCAGCCCGCCTCGGCGAGCCGGACCAGTCGCCTCCCCGAGTAGTTCTGCACGAGGAGGTTCAGACCTATGCCCACCGCGTCGAGGCGGCGGGCGCTGCCGAAGAGGTCCTCCACGGGCAGCTGGCGCTGGAGCCGCACCCGGTCGGGGTGGACGCCCACCACGTCGGCGTAGCGGTCGCCCACGATGTCCTCGACGGCGTCGACGGGCAGCCGGTCGCCCGAGGGGCTGCCGGCGCCGTTGCCGCCGAGGATGGCCAGCAGCCGGGCCGAGGCCCGCTCGGCCTGGGCGAGTACGGTCTCGGAGAGCGCGCGGTTGCGGGAGACGACGTTGCGCGTCACCTCCAGCTCGTCCAGTGCCAGTTCGAGCTCGCGCCGGTCGTCGAGGTACGGCTCGAAGCACGGCCAGTGCTGGACGAGCAGCTCCCGCAGCTGAGGGAGGGTGAGGAAGCTCAGGACGTTGTCGTCGGCCGGGTCCAGCAGATAGCCCTTGCGGCGGCTCACCTCCCGGACCGCCACGGCCCGCTGGACCCACTCCTGCCCGGCCGGCCCGGCCGCGGCGACGACCCACTCGTCCTCACCGTGCACCGGCTCGTAGACGGGCCGCAGCACGGCGGCGACGACGGCGCGCAGCCGCTGCTCCACCAGGTTCAGCCAGATGTACGCCCGGCCGGCCCGCCGGGCGCGGGTGCGGACCTCGCCCCACGCCTCCGCGTCCCAGTCCAGGGCGGCCCCGATCTCCACGGGACGCGCCAAGGACACCGCGCCGGGTGGTGTGTCGGCCGAACCGTCAACCCCGGGATTGCCGTCCCCAGGGGGCAGCTCCAGCCCGCCCGAGCTCACCAGTGCACCGCCTTCCGCCCCCGTCCAACGATCAAGGCAGACTACTGCGCGGGCGGGAGGCGCCGCACCCGGACACGGCTGGGCCTTGGCCAACTCTCCAGCGAGGGGTAGGGCGTTGTGAGCGGCCCGCGCGGCAGGAGTGAGCCGTTTCATAGCCGCCAGGGGCCCGCTCTCGCCCCGACGCGTCCTGATACGTCCCGGATGCCCCCGGCCGGCGGGCCGCGCTCCGGGACCGCCCGGCATGGGTCCGATACCGGCCGGTCACCCGGTTGGGCGAGCCGAAGAGAGCCGTGACCGCGCTCCTTTTGGGGAAGATCTGGCGAAAGGGCGGCTCGACGGCCACGGTTGGGCGAGGATGCCGGTTCGGCTCCGCACCGGAGCCCATGGCGGATCCATGGCAGGCTCGTGCCGCCCGCGCGGAGCCCGAAGAACCGTCAGGAAAACGGAAGAGTCGACTCATGCAGGTCTGGCCGGGACAGGCGTACCCCCTCGGCGCCACGTACGACGGCGCCGGAACCAACTTCGCGGTCTTCTCCGAGGCCGCCGAGCGGATCGAGTTGTGCCTGCTGCACGACGACGGTTCGGAGACGGCTGTGGAGCTGCGCGAGAGCGACGCGTTCGTGCGCCACGCCTATCTGCCGGGCATCATGCCGGGCCAGCGGTACGGCTTCCGGGCACACGGCCCGTACGACCCGGGCCGCGGCCTGCGGTGCAACTCCGCCAAGCTGCTGCTCGACCCCTACGCGCGGGCGGTGAGCGGCGCCATCGACTGGGGCGAGGCGGTCTACGGCTACCCCTTCGGGCGGCCGGAGAAGCGCAACGACATGGACTCCGCCCCGCACATGATGACCTCGGTCGTGGTCAATCCCTACTTCGACTGGGGCGACGACCGGCCGCCGCGCACCGACTACCACCGGACGGTCATCTACGAGGCCCACGTCAAGGGCCTGACGATGTGCCACCCGGCGCTGCCGGAGGAGATCCGCGGCACGTACGCTGCGCTGGCCCACCCGGCCGTCATCGAGCATCTGACGGAGCTGGGGGTGACCGCCATCGAGCTGATGCCGGTCCATCAGTTCGTCAACGACCACCGGCTGTCGGACTCGGGGCTCGCCAACTACTGGGGCTACAACACCATCGGCTTCTTCGCCCCGCACAACGCCTACGCCTCCTGGGGCGACCGGGGCCAGCAGGTGCTGGAGTTCAAGTCTGCGGTGCGGGCGCTGCACGAGGCGGGCATCGAGGTCATCCTCGACGTGGTCTACAACCACACGGCCGAGGGCAACCACCTGGGGCCCACGCTCTCCTTCCGCGGGCTGGACAACGCCTCGTACTACCGCCTGGCGGACGACCCGCGCTACTACATGGACACCACCGGCACCGGCAATTCCCTGCTGATGCGCAGCCCGCACGTGCTCCAGCTCATCATGGACAGCCTGCGCTACTGGGTGACCGAGATGCGGGTGGACGGTTTCCGCTTCGATCTGGCGGCGACGCTGGCCCGGCAGTTCCACGAGGTGGACCGGCTGTCGTCGTTCTTCGACCTGGTGCAGCAGGACCCTGTCGTCAGCCAGGTGAAGCTGATCGCCGAGCCGTGGGACGTCGGGGAGGGCGGCTATCAGGTCGGGAACTTCCCTCCCCTGTGGGCCGAGTGGAACGGGAAATTCCGGGACACCTCCCGGGATCTGTGGCGCGGTGAACCCGCCACCCTGGCGGAGTTCGGCTCCCGGCTGACCGGCTCGTCCGACCTCTATCAGGGCGACGGCAGGCGGCCGCTGGCCTCCATCAACTTCGTCACCTGTCACGACGGCTTCACTCTGCACGACCTGGTGTCCTACAACGACAAGCACAACGAGGCCAACGGCGAGCAGAACCGGGACGGCGAGAGCCACAACCGGTCCTGGAACTGCGGGGCCGAGGGCGACACCGACGACCCCGGGGTGCTCGCCCTGCGCGAGCGGCAGATGCGGAACTTCATCGCCACCCTCCTGGTCTCCCAGGGCGTGCCGATGCTCAGCCACGGGGACGAGTTCGCGCGCACCCAGCAGGGCAACAACAACGCGTACTGCCAGGACAACGAGATCTCCTGGGTGCGCTGGCCGGACGCCTCGGACGGCTCCGGCGAGCGGGCGCGCCGGATGCTCGCCTTCACCCGCGCCATGGTCTGGCTCCGCCGCGACCACCCCGTCTTCCGGCGCCGCCGCTTCTTCCACGGCCGCCCGGTGCAGGGCACGCACGACGAGCTCTCCGACATCGCGTGGTTCACCCATGAGGGTGAGGAGATGCGGGACGAGGACTGGCAGGCGTCCCACGCGAAGTCGCTGACGGTCTTCCTCAACGGCAGCGCGATCTCCGAACCCGGCCCCCGCGGCGAGCCGGTCACCGACGACTCGTTCCTGCTGATGTTCAACGCGCATGACGAACCGCTGGATTTCGTCGTGCCGGTCAACCATGGCAGGCAGTGGCAGATCGTGGTCGACACGGCACGGCCCGAGGGCGTCGCGACGGACGGGCCGAAGGTCCGCGCGGGGGACAGCCTGACGCTGACGGACCGCAGCCTGGCCGTCCTGCAACGGCCCGCGTAGCCCGGGGCCGGGGCGCGGCCCGGCGACATGGCGTAGTCCGTGCGGCATGAGCCGCCGTTGTGGGTACGTACGTTCCCATGATGCGAGAGAGCGCAGCGCCGACCGCCACCTACCGGCTCCAGCTCCAGCCGGACTTCCCCTTCCGCGCCGCCGAGCGGGCGGTGCCCCGGCTCGCCGGCCTCGGGGTGTCCCATCTGCATCTGTCGCCCGTGCTGGAGGCCGTGCCCGGCTCCGGGCACGGCTACGACGTCGTGGACCACTCGGCCGTACGGGCGGAGCTCGGCGGCGAGGAGGGGCTGCGCGCCCTCTCCCGCACCGCGCGGTCGCACGGGCTCGGCCTGATCCTCGACATCGTCCCCAACCACATGGCGGTGCCCACGCCCGCGCGGCTGAACGGCCCGCTGTGGGAGGTCCTGCGGGACGGGCCGGCCTCCCCGTACGCGCGCTGGTTCGACATCGACTGGTCCGAGCACGGCGGCAAGGTGCTGCTGCCCGTGCTGGCCGGGCGGCTCGGCGACGAACTGGAGCGCCTGAAGGTGGCGGACGGCGTGCTGCGGTACGGCGACCACGCCTTCCCGCTGCGGCCCGGCACCGAACGGCTGCCGCTGCCCGAGCTCCTGGACGCGCAGTGGTACCGGCCCGCCTGGTGGCGGCTGGCCCGCACCGAACTGAACTACCGGCGCTTCTTCACCATCTCCGAGCTGATCGCCGTCCGGGTGGAGGATCCCGAGGTGTTCGCCGCCACCCACGCCAAGGTGCTGGAACTGGTGCGCGACGGGGTGATCGACGGGCTCCGCGTGGACCACCCCGACGGCCTCGCGGACCCGGCCGGCTACCTCCGCCGCCTCGCCACGGCCACGGACGGGCGGTGGACGGTCGTCGAGAAGATCCTCAGCGGTGACGAACGGCTGCCCTCCGACTGGCCCGTCGCCGGCACGACCGGCTATGACGCCCTGCGCCACCTCGACGGCCTGTTCGTCGACCCCGAGGGGGCCGCGGAGCTCGGCGCGCTCTACCGCGCGTTCACCGGCCTGCCGCCGGACCGCGGCGGCGACTGGCCCGCGACGGTGCGGCGCGCCGCCTACCGGGTGATCACCCATGAGCTCGCGGCGGAGGTCGAGCGGCTGGTGCGCACCGCCGTCCGCGTCTGCGAGAGCACGCACCGGCTGCGCGACCACGCCCCCTGGGCCCTGCGCACCGCCCTGCGCGAGATCCTCGTCAGGCTGCCCGTCTACCGCCCCTACGCCCTCCCCGGCGGCCCCGCCGCGCCCGTCGACGCGGTGCTGCTCGACGAGGCCGCCCAGGGGGCGCGTACGGCCTTCGCCGTCCCCGAGGAGGCCCAGGTGGTCGAGGTCGTGCGGGACGCGGCACTCGGCCGCCTCGGGGACGGACCGGACCAGCGCGACTTCTGCGCCCGGTTCGCGCAGACCGCGTCCGCCCTGCGGGCCAAGTCGGTGGAGGACACCGCCTTCTACCGCTACGCCCCGCTGCTGTCGGCCACGGAGGTCGGCGGCACGCCCGACCGGCCCGCGGTCACCCCCGCGGACTTCCACGCCTACTGCGCCCGGCTCCAGCGCGACTGGCCCGCCACCGGCACCGTCCTGTCCACCCACGACACCAAGCGCAGCGCCGACGTGCGGGCCCGGATCGCCGCACTGAGCGAACACCCGCGCCTGTGGGCCGATCTGACGGCCCGCCTGGCCGCCGACCCGGCGCCCGACCCGCAGGTGGCGTGGGTGGCCTGGCAGAGCGCGTTCGGGCTGGGCACCCCCGACGCCGGGCGGCTCGTCCCCGCGGTGCTCAAGAGCGTCCGGGAGGCCGCGCTGCGCACGACGTGGACCGAGCCGGACGCCGCGTACGAGGAGGCCGTGCGCGCCTACGTCACGGCGGGCCCCGGCGGCGGGCGGCACGCCGCCGCGCTCGCGCCGCTGGAGGAGGCCACCGGGCCGTCCGTGCGGGCCAACACGCTGGGCGCTGCCCTGCTGCACCTGACGATGCCGGGCGTGCCGGATCTCTATATGGGCACCGAGCGGACGTACGCCGCGCTGGTCGACCCGGACAACCGGCGCCCGCCGTCCTTCCCCGACGAGGAACCCGCCGGCCTGTCCGCCGAGAAACTGCACGTGACACGCACGGCCCTGCGGCTACGGCGCGCGCACCCCGAATGGTTCGGCGCCACCGCCTCGTACGACCCCCTGCCGGCGCTGGGCGAGGCCGCCGGCCACTGCACGGCCTTCGCCCGCTCCGGCGAGGCGATCACCGCCGTCACCCGACTCCCCGCCAGGCTGACCGCCGCGGGCGGCTGGCGGGACACGTCCCTGGAACTGCCGGGCACCACCCCCTGGCGCGACCTGCTGACGGACCGGCCGCACGAGGGCCGGGTACCGCTGGCGGAGCTGCTGGACGACTGGCCGGTGGCCCTTCTCGTACGGGGCTGAGGGGCGCGCGTGCGGTGCGTCAGCGGTAAGTACCGCGGACGGAAAAGCGTTGGACGCGGTCATGATCACGCCTTTACCTTGCCGGGGCCGTCCGTCAAATGTCTTGCGGGGGCCGTCCGTCGAAAGGGCATATATGACCGAGCTGGTCGTCCGCGCGCTCGCCGAGCACGAGACCTCTCTCTTCACCTCTCTGCACGACCCCGGGCTCGTCGGCCGCGCCGCCTTCGGCCACACCTACGCACCCGTCCACGAAGGCGGTGACTACCGCCCGGAGTGGACCTGGGTCGCCCTGCGCGACGGCGAGGTCGTGGCGCGTGCCGCCTGGTGGGGTGCGGCGAGCGACGAGGTGCCCGTGAGCCTCGACTGGTTCGACTTCGCCGAGGGCGAGGCGGAAGCGGGCACCGAGCTGCTGCGCACGGCCCCGCTGCGGTCGGAGTACAGCATCAGGGTGCCGCCCGGCTGGCGCGGCCGTCCGGAGATACGGGCCGCCGCCGAGGCCCGCGTCGCGGCGGCCCGGGCGGCGGGGATGCGGCCGCTGGTCGAGCGCTTCCGGTATGTGTGGACGAGCGAGTGCGGAGTGCCCGAGCGCCCCGGGCGGCTGGAGTTCCGGCCGGAGCCGGACGACGCCGTCGTGCGGGACGTGCTGCTGCGCGTCATGGAGGGCACGCTCGACGCCCACGACCGCAGGGCCCTCGACGAGTCCGGTCCGCGGGCGGCCGTCGAGGACCTGCTCGGCTTCCTGAACTGGCTGCCCTCGCCCCGCGCGTGGTGGAAGCTCGCCTTCACCCCGGACGGCGGCGTGGTGGGCATCCAGATCCCCGCGCACAACCCCACCGGTCCGTGCGTGGGCTACATCGGCGTCGTGCCGGAGCAGCGCGGTCACGGCTACGCGTACGACCTGCTCGTCGAGTGCACCCACGACCTGGTGGCCGAGGGCGCGACCCGGATCGCCGCCGCGACGGACCAGGGCAACTTCCCGATGGCGGCCCAGTTCGCGAAGGCGGGCTATCCGGTCGCGCAGGAGCAGATCGACCTCGTCCCGTAGCCGGTTCCGGTCGTCCTCGCCGCCTGTGGCGAGGGCAGACGGCCGGGGAGGAGAGGACACCTCCGCGCAGCCGTGGCGCGGGACACACGGCCCGCACCGATACCGCTCGGCCGCTGCCGGAGGGCACCATGGGCAGCACCGCCGTCGAGGGGAGCCGTAGTGCTGTTCGAGGTGTGGGCGCCGGAGGCCGGGCAGGTCGTGCTGTGCGCGGACGGGCGTACGCGTGCCATGGAGCGCGATCCCGGCCGCGCCGGCTGGTGGCGGTGCGAGGCCCCGGCCGCCGCGGGGACGCGTTACGGCTTCGCCCTGGACGGCGGGCCGGTGCTGCCCGACCCCCGTTCGCGGCGCCAGCCGGACGGGCCCGACGGGCTCAGCGCCGTCGTCGACTTCGCCGCCTTCCCCGAGCCGGAGGAGTGGCCGGGCGTGCCGCTGCCCGGCGCGGTCCTCTACGAGCTGCACATCGGCACGTTCACCCGGGAAGGCACCTTCGACGCCGCCGCCGGGCGGCTGCCGCATCTGGCGGACCTGGGCGTCACGCACGTGGAGCTGATGCCGGTGTGCCCCTTCCCCGGCACGCACGGCTGGGGGTACGAGGGGGTGGCGCCGTGGGCGGTGCACGAGCCGTACGGCGGCCCGGCGGGGCTGCGGCGCTTCGTGGACGCGGCGCACCGGCACGGTCTCGGCGTGGTCCTCGACGTGGTGCACAACCACCTCGGGCCGTCCGGCAATCATCTGCCCGCCTTCGGCCCGTACTTCACCGACACCCACCACACGCCGTGGGGCGCGGCCGTCAACCTCGACGCGCCCGGCTCCGACGAGGTCCGCGCGTATCTGACGGGCAGCGCCCTGGCCTGGCTCCGGGACTACGGGCTCGACGGGCTGCGGCTGGACGCGGTGCACGCGCTGGCCGACACCCGGACCCCGCACTTCCTCGCCGAGCTGTCCGCCGCGGTGGACGGGCTGGGCGCGCGGCTGGGCCGGCCGCTGTTCCTGATCGCCGAGTCCGATCTCAACGACCCGGTCACCACCGCGCCGCGCGAGGCGGGCGGGCACGGGACGCACGCGCAGTGGAACGACGACTTCCACCACGCGCTGCACACCGCGCTGACCGGTGAGTCCCAGGGCTACTACGGGGACTTCGCCGCCGACCCGGCGTACGCCCTCACCAAGACGCTGACCGGCGGGTTCTTCCACGACGGCACGCTCTCCTCCTTCCGCGGCCGTCCCCACGGCCGGCCGCTGGAGCGGGGCACGGTGCCCGCGTACCGCCTCCTCGGCTACGCCCAGAACCACGACCAGATCGGCAACCGGGCGCTGGGCGACCGGCTGTCGGCCCGCCTCTCCCCCGGGCTGCTGGCCTGTGCGGCCGCGCTCGTGCTGTGCGGGCCGTTCACCCCGATGCTCTTCATGGGCGAGGAGTGGGGGGCCCGTACGCCATGGCAGTTCTTCACCGACCACACCGACCCCGAGCTGGCCGAGGCCGTACGCACGGGGCGGCGGCGCGAGTTCGCCGCGCACGGCTGGGCGGCGGCCGACATCCCGGACCCCCAGGACCCGGCCACCCGCGAACGCTCCTGCCTGGACTGGACGGAGCCGGCCCGCGCCCCGCACGCGGAACTGCTCGCCTGGCACCGGCGGCTGATCGCGCTGCGCCGCGACGAGCCGGCCCTGGCACGGGCGCCGCTCGCGGCGACGGACGTCAGCGTCGCCGGTGACCTCACCACGGTGCTGCGCCGTGGGCCCCTGTGCGTCGCCGTCAACCCGACCGGGGCCCCGGCGGCGCTGCCCGTCGGGGCGGCCGAGGTGCTGGCGGCGTGGCGGCCGGTGGACCCGCCGGGTGCGGACGGCGTCCTGCGCCTGGCGCCCGAGTCGGCGGCCGTGCTGCGGTACGGCCGGCCCCGTCCGCCGTTGCGGCGGGGCGGGGCCGGAGAGACGCTGGAAACAGGCGTATCCGTGCCTCAGTGAGCGCGGAGCCGGAGCGCCGGGTGCGGTGCGTCGCACCGAGGGGACGATGAGCCATGCGCGCGATGCTCAGGGCCCGGATGGACACCCACACCTCCAACGAGGCGGTCAGAAGCGGCACCATGGCCACATTCATCCAGGACCTGATGGACCGGACCAAGCCTGAGGCCGCCTACTTCGGCGCGATGGACGGAGGCCGCACCTGCGTGCTCGTCTTCGACCTGGAGGACCCGTCGCGGCTGCCCGTCACGCTCGAGTCGCTCTTCCAGGACATGGAGGCCGATGTCGAGCTGCACCCGGTGATGAACTACGACGACCTCAAGAAGGGCCTCTCGGCCCTCGGGAAGGGCTGACCTCGGGAAGGGCTGAGCCCGCCGGAGCGGGCCACAGCGACGCCTCGGCGACGAGGCCGGGTCAGCTCTCCGCCGGTTCCAGCCGCAGCGAGATCGAGTTGATGCAGTAGCGCTGGTCCGTGGGCGTGGGGTAGCCCTCGCCCTCGAAGACGTGGCCCAGGTGGGAGCCGCAGCGCGCGCAGCGGACCTCGGTGCGGAGCATGCCGTGGGAGCGGTCCTCGATCAGTTCGACCGCGGAGGAGTCCTTCGGGTCGTAGAAGCTCGGCCAGCCGCAGTGGCTCGCGAACTTCTCCGTGGAGCGGAAGAGCTCCGCCCCGCAGGCCCGGCAGGAGTAGACGCCGTCCGTCGTGGTATCGGTGTACTCACCACGGAAGGCGGGCTCCGTGCCGGCCTCGCGGAGCACCTGGTACTCCGCGGGGGTCAGCTCCGCGCGCCACTGCTCGTCCGGCTTCTCGACCTCGTACGACATCTCGCCCCTCCCGGGCAGTTGGGTCAGCTCTCCAGGCGGGCCAGGATGCGCGGACCGAGGTCGGTCACATCGCCGGCGCCCATGGTGAGAACGAGATCGCCGGGCCGGGCCATTCCCGCGATCACGTCGGGCACGGCAGCCATGTCGTGCTCGGGGCGGACGTCGGCGCCCTTGGCGAGGGCGGCGTCGATGATCAGGGTGCTGGTGATGCCGGGGAGCGGGTCCTCGCGGGCGGGGTAGATGTCCAGCACGACGGAGGAGTCGGCCAGGGCCAGCGCCTCGCCCATCTCGGTGCCCAGTTCCTGGGTGCGGCTGAAGAGGTGCGGCTGGAAGACGACGAGGATGCGGGCGCCGTCGGCGGCGCCCCGGATGGCCTCCAGGTCGGCGGTCATCTCGGTCGGGTGGTGGGCGTAGGAGTCGATGACCTGGACGCCGTTCGCCTCGCCCTTGAGCTGGAGGCGGCGCTTGACGCCGGTGTACTTCCCGAGCGCGGAGGCGAGGTTGTGCAGCGGCAGGCCGAGGGCCACGCCCGCGGCGAGGGCGGCGACGGCGTTGTGCGCGTAGTGCCGGCCGGGGACGGAGACGGTGAAGGTGAGCATCTTGCCGTCGATGAGGACGGTGACCTCGCTGGTCAGACCGCGGGGGTTGACCTTGAGCACGCGGACGTCGGCGTCCTCGGCCTCGCCGTAGGTGACGACCTCGATGTCGTAGCGGCCGGAGACGCGCTCGGTCAGCTCGCGCGCGCCCGCCTGGTCGGCGGCGACGACGAGCGTGCCGCCCGGGCGGATCCGGCCGACGAAGGTGTCGAAGGACTCGTAGATCTCGTCCATCGACGCGTAGTTCGCGTGGTGGTCCAGCTCCACGTTGAGGATGATCGCGACCTCGGGCGCGTACTTGTGGAAGCTGCGGTCGCTCTCGTCCGCCTCCGCCACGAAGATCTCGCCCGCGCCGTGCCGGGCGTTGGAGCCGGGGGCGTCGAGGTCGCCGCCGATGGCGTACGACGGGTCGAGGCCGAGGGCGTCGAGGGAGACCGCGAGCATCGAGGTCGTGGTCGTCTTGCCGTGCGTGCCGGCGACGGCGATCGGACGCAGGCCGTCCATCAGGCCGGCGAGCGCGTCGGAGCGGTGCACGACGGGGATGCCGCGCTCGGCGGCGGCCGCGAGCTCGGGGTTGTCGGCGCGGATGGCGCTGGAGACGACGACGCAGGTGGCGTCCTGCGCGAGGTGGTCCGCCGCGTGCCCGATGTGCACGGTGGCGCCGAGGGCGCGCAGGGCCTCGGCGGTCGCGGACTCCTTGGCGTCGCTGCCCGCGACGCGCGCGCCGCGCTGCGCGAGGATCTTCGCGATGCCCGACATGCCGGCGCCGCCGATGCCGATGAAGTGCGGTCGGTCCATCGTCGTGGGGACGGCCGGTGCCATGTGCGGTGCTCCCTGGGAATCGGTGCCGGGTGTAGCTACAGGCCCGATTGTTGCACCCGGTACCGACAGCCGGTCCCACGGCCGCCGCATATCCGTCATACCGGGCGGATCAGGCCCTGGGCCAGGCCCGCCGCGATGGCCGCGGTGCGGCTGTCGACGCCGAGCTTGCCGTAGATGTGCACGAGGTGGGTCTTGACCGTGGCCTCGCTGATGAACAGCCGCCGGGAGATCTGCTTGTTGGCCAGGCCCTCGGCCAGGAGCCCGAGGATCTCGGCCTCCCGCGGCGAGAGGGCGGGCCGTCCCGCCCGGACCCGGCCGAGCAGGCGCGCGGCGACGGGCGGGGCCAGGACCGTCTCGCCGCGGGCGGCGGCGTGGACGGCGGCCGCCACGTCCTCGGGCGGCGCGTCCTTCAGGAGATAGCCGGTCGCCCCGGCCTCGACGGCGGCGAGGATGTCGGCGTCGGTGCTGTAGGTGGTCAGGATCAGCACGGCGGGCGGGTCGGGCAGGGCGGTGATGCGGCGGGTGGCCTCGACGCCGTGCATCCCGGCGCCCATCTGGAGGTCCATCAGGACCACGTCGGGCCGGACCCCGGCGTCGAGGAGGCGCAGCGCCTCCGCGCCGTCGGCCGCCTCGCCGACGGCGCTCACCTCGGGCAGCTCGTCGACCATGGCGCGCAGCCCGCGCCGGACGACGGGGTGGTCGTCGACCAGGAGTACGCGGATCACCGGGTACCGTCCGCCTCCGCGGAGGCGGACGGTACGGACACCGGCGCGGGCAGGGTCACGGCGACGGCGGTGCCCTCGCCCGGCGCGGACTCCACCGTGAGGGTGCCGCCGAGCTCGGCGATGCGCTCGCGCATGCCGTGCAGGCCGAACGTCCTGCGCCCGTCGGCGGGGCCGTCGCCGGGGGTGAAGCCGACGCCGTCGTCGTAGACGTCGAGGGTGACCTGCCCGTCGAGGTAGGCGAGGGTCACGGCGGCGCGGTCGGCGCGCGCGTGGCGGACCACGTTGGCCAGGGCCTCCTGGGTGAGGCGCAGCAGGGCCACCTCGCTCTCGACGGGCAGCGCGCAGGGCTCGCCGTCGAGGTGGAAGGCGGCGCTGGGGAGGGCGCGCGCGGTGACGCGGCGCAGGGCCTCGGGCAGCGGCGCGTCCTCCAGGGCGGGCGGGGTGAGGGCCTGCACGAAGCGCCGGGCCTCGGCGAGGTTGTCGGACGCCGTGCGGCCGACCTCGCGCATCCGGGCGCGGGCGGCGTCGGGAGCGGCGGTCTCGGCGGCGCGGGCGAGCAGGACGATGCTGGACAGGCCCTGCGCGAGGGTGTCGTGGATCTCGCGGGCGAGCCGCTGCCGTTCGGCGAGCCGCCCGGCCTCCCGCTGGGCGGCGGCCAGCTCGTCCCTGGTGCGTACGAGGTCGTCTATCAGGTGCTGCCGGTGGCGGGTCTCGCGGTAGAGCGCGGCGTAGCCGTAGGCGGTCAGGACGGCGACGGCGGCACCGACGACCGGGCCTACCACCTTGGCGGCGGTGAGCCCGCCGGGCGCCGCGGCCTGGGCCGCCACGACCGCGCCGGTGGCGGCGGCGACGGCGGGCAGGGACCAGCGCGCGGGCAGGGCGTGCAGGAAGAGGAAGAAGAGCGGGAAGGCGACGTAGCTGAAGCCGTGGTCCATGCACAGGAGCACGAGCCACAGCGCGGTGACGGCGGTGAGCCACAGGCCGCCGCGGCGCGGGCGGGCGCTCCCCTCCCGGGGCCGCGCCCGGCGCACGGCTCCGGCGCCGTAGACGACGGCCAGCGCGATGCCGGGCGCGAGCAGCGCCGCCGGCTTCGCGCCGACGGCGGCGGGGCCGAGGGCGACGGCGAGCAGCGCGTAGAAGGCGCCGTGCAGCGCGAGGGTCACCGTCCGCAGCCAGGGTGCGTCGGAGGCGGGGTGCTCGGGGTCCGTCGGCGCCGTCCCCCGCGGCGGTTCCGCGTGCGCGCGGGACGGCCTCGCGGGTGCGGGGCTGCTGGATCGGCTCACCCCATCGAGCGTACGGCTCCCTGGACGGGCCTCCGGTCGCGGGCCGTCAACCGTTCGATTGATTTCCGGGTACGCCGGACGGGTGGTGCGCGAACCGGTCCTTGCCCTGATGGCGGCGGGCGCCTGGTGCGGGAGCGTGGTGGGTGTCCTGATCAGGTCCCGGGAGGGTTCCGTTGTTCGTCGCACTCCGTGACATCCGTTTCGCCCGAGGGCGGTTCGCCCTCATGGGCTCGGTCGTCATGCTCATCACCACGCTGGTGGTCTTTCTCTACGGCCTGACCGACGGGCTGGCCCGCGAGGCCACGTCGGCCGTCGCGGGTCTGCCCGCCGACCGGATCGTCTTCGGCGCGCCGAAGGGCGCCGAGCCGGAGGTGTCGTTCTCCGGCAGCGGCGTCGACGACGGGCAGCTCGCCGCGTGGCGCACCGCGCCGGGGGTGGCGTCCGCCGAGCCGTTCGGCGTCGCGATGACCCGGCTGACCACGGCGGGGAAGGCGACGTCGGTGAGCGCGTTCGGCGCCTCCGGGCGGCTGCTGCCGCCGCTGCTCTCCGGTGCCGCCCCCGGGGACGGCGCGGTGGCCGTCGGTGAGCGGCTGGCGCGCGCGACCGGCGTCCGGGTGGGTGACCGCGTCACCCTCGGCGCCGAGCAACTGACCGTCTCGGGCATCACCGCCGACCGGAGCCACGGGCACGCCCCGAGCGTGTGGACCACGCTCGGGGACTGGCGGCGGGCGAGCCACCAGCAGCAGCCGACCGCACTCGCCGTCAAGGGCTCCGGCGGGCCGGACGGCCCCGCCGCCCGCACCACCGAGGCCGTGGGGAGGGACGCGGCGCTGGAAGGGATCGACGGATACGCGGCGGAGCACGGCACGCTCCAGCTGCTCCAGGGCTTCCTGTTCGTGGTGAGCGCGCTGGTGGTGGGGGCCTTCTTCACCGTGTGGACGGTGCAGCGGCGCCCCGATGTGGCCGTGCTCAAGGCGGTGGGCGCGAGCAGCGGCTATCTGGTGCGGGACGCGCTCGGGCAGGCGGCCGTCGTGCTGCTCGCCGGGGCGGCCCTGGGGGCGGCGGCGGGGGCGGGCGGCGGGGCGCTGGCCTCCGCCGCGGTGCCGTTCGAGCTGAGCGCCGCCACGGTGGCCGTGCCGGTGGGGGCGATGGTCCTGCTGGGGCTGGCCGGTTCCGCGCTCGCCGTACGCCGCATCACGTCCGTCGATCCGCTGACCGCGCTGGGAGCCTCCCGATGAACCGCTCTTCCGTTCTGTCGATGGAAGCCGTGAAACTCACCTATCCGGATGGTGATCGCAGGCTCACGGCCCTGGACGACGTCTGCCTGGACGTGGCGCCCGGCGAGCTGGTGGCGGTCGCCGGGCCCTCCGGCTCGGGGAAGTCGAGCCTGCTGGCGGTGGCGGCGACCCTGCTGCGCCCCGACGCGGGCCGGGTGGTCCTGGCCGGGCGGGACACGGCCGCGATGAGCGGCAAGGAGCGTACGGCGCTGCGGCGCGAGCGGATCGGAATCGTCTTCCAGCAGGCGAATCTGCTGCCTTCCCTGACGGCCGAGGAGCAGCTGCTGGCCGTCGCGCACCTGCGGGGCAAAAGCGTGCGGGCGGCCCGGTCGCACGCCGCGGAGCTGCTGGAGTCCGTCGGTCTCGACGCGGCGAAGCGGCGCCGCCGCCCGCACCAGCTGTCCGGGGGCGAGCGGCAGCGCGTGAACATCGCCCGCGCGCTGTCGGGCGGCCCGTCCGTCCTGCTGGTGGACGAGCCGACGTCGGCGCTGGATCACGAGCGGGGCGAGCGGATCGTGGAGCTGCTGGGCGAGGTGACCCGCCGGCATCGCACGGCGACGGTCCTGGTCACCCACGACCGGGCGCTGCTCGGCCGTGCGGACCGGGTGCTGTCGATGGCCGACGGGCGGCTGCGCGAGGGGTGAGCGGGCCGGGGTCAGCGCTCCCGCGCGGCGGCGGTGTCCTCGTCGTTGTGGGCGTAGAGCTTGAGCACGGGCACGCCGACCTTGTGGCGGGCGCGGGACGCCCAGTCCCGGTGGAAGAACTCCTCGACCAGGTGCGGGGCCGTCAGCACGATCACCTCGTCGGCGTGCGTCTGCTCGACGACGGACCGCAGCAGGTCGAGCGGGTGCCCTTCGACGAGCTGGCCGACGGCCTCGCACCCGGCGTCGCGCAGCAGCCGGAGCGAGTGTTCGAGGGCGAGCGCGGCGGGCCGCCGGGCCTCCTCCCCCTCGGGCTCGTCGGCCTCGTGGACCGCCTGCTCCAGCTCGCCGAGAGCGACGTCGTCGATGGCGCGCAGCAGCCGGTCCTCGGCGCCTCTGGGCTGCATCAGGACGACGAAGGACATCTGGTCGTCGTGAAGAGTGGTGACGAAGTCGACGTCCGCGGCGGACAGCGGCTGCTCGATCATCAATACACTCGTGAACACGGTGGGAGCCCTTCTCCTTCGTGGGCCACCGGGCCCAACAGAAACCATCCTGCGCGTGCCCCCCTGGGCCCGCCTGTTCTGATCACGTTCCCCTGCGGGTGCGTCTGACTCCATACTGCCCACCGAGAGGTAACCGGAGTGGAAAATTCCGCCGATTGTCAGATCCTTCGGTACCTCGTGAAGAGAAAACCCGCCTCCTCGAGGACCGAAGCCAGGACGAATCGTTCCGGCACCGCCATCGGCGGCCCGTTCACAATGCGCGGCGAGGTGCCGGAAGCGATCAGCGGGGCCAGTGAGAGACACAGTTCGTCCAGTACCCCGGCGGAGGCGAACTGACCCAGCAGCAGCGGGCCGCCTTCCGTCAGCAGCCGCGTCAGGCCCCGCGCGGCCAGCGTGCCCGGCACCCGGGCCGGGTCCACCAGGCGCCCCTCACCGGCCACGATCACCTCGGCGCCCGCCGCCCGCGCCGCCGCCACGCGGTCCGCGGGCGCCTCCTCGCCGGTCAGCACGAGGGTGGGCACCAGCGGCTCGGTGAACAACGGAAGCGAGAAGTCCAGGTCGAGCCCGGCGCTCACGATCGCGATCACCGGCGCGGGCCCCTGCCCGAGCGCCGCGCGCCGCGCCGCGAAAGCCTCCCGGGCCCGCGCGGGCCGGTAGCCCTCCTGCCGCACGGTCTCCGCGCCCACGACCACGGCGTCGGCGAGCCCGCGCAGGGTGCCGAAGATCCGCATGTCGGCGTCGGAGGACAGCGGCTGCGAGCGCCCCTCGTGGTGGGCCGCGCCGTCGAGGGACGAGACCATGTTGGCCCGCAGCCAGGCGCCGCCGCCGGGGACGTCGGGGTAGGCGTACGCCTCGGCGAGTTCGTCCAGGTCCCAGGTGCGCTCCTCGGTCCCGGACGGCGAGGACGGGGCTGACGGGTCCAGCGGGACTGACGGGGCTGACGGGGCCGGTGGGGAGGGGAACAGGCGTCGCATAGGCCGCAGTGTGACATGCCTCGCCCTTCCGGTGGCCGGGGCGGGGCGGACAGCGACTACGCTGGACGGTTGTGTCAGCCTCCACCGCATCCACTTCCGGCGCGGCAGCCCCGGCAGCCTCATCAGCCCCGGCCCCGGCCGACGCCTCCGGCCCGATAGCCGGGCAGGGCGCCGGTTCGCCGATCGCCCTGACCTCGCGCGCCCCGCACGTACCGGCGGACCGCCTGGTCGCCGAGATGGTGCCGCCGCCGCGCTTCGACGCGGTGCGCTTCGACACCTACATACCCGACGCCAAGCAGCCCAGCCAGGCCGAGGCCGTGCGCGTGCTCGAGACCTTCGCGGCCGGGCTGGGCGGCGCGAGCGCGACGGGCGCCGGCCGCAAGCGCTGGTTCCGGCGCGAGGCGAAGCCCGCCGCCGACGGCCCGCGCGGCGTCTATCTCGACGGCGGCTACGGCGTCGGCAAGACCCACCTGCTGGCCTCCCTCTGGCACGCCACACCGGCCGCGCCGGAGCAGAAGGCGTTCGGCACCTTCGTGGAGCTGACCAACCTGGTCGGCGCGCTCGGCTTCCAGCAGACCGTGCAGACCCTCGGCGGGCACCGGCTGCTGTGCATCGACGAGTTCGAGCTGGACGACCCGGGCGACACCGTGCTCGTCTCCACCCTGCTGGGCAAGCTCGTGGACGCGGGCGTGGCGCTCGCCGCGACCTCCAACACGCTGCCGGGCAAGCTCGGCGAGGGCCGGTTCGCCGCCGCCGACTTCCTGCGCGAGATACAGGGCCTGTCCGCGCGCTTCCGGCCGCTGCGCATCGACGGCGAGGACTACCGCCACCGGGGCCTGCCGCAGGCGCCCGCCCCGTACAGCGACGACGTCGTCACCCGTACGGCGTACGCGACGCCGGGCGCCTCGCTCGACGACTTCCCCTCGCTGCTCGACCACCTCTCCAAGGTCCACCCGAGCCGCTACGGCGCCATGTGCGACTCGGTGCAGGCCGTGTGCCTGACCGGCGTCGAGCCAGTGCCGGACCAGTCGACGGCCCTGCGGCTGGTGGTCCTCGCGGACCGGCTCTACGACCGCGAGGTGCCGGTGCTGGCCTCCGGCCGGCCGTTCGACGAGCTCTTCGGCGAGGACATGCTCAACGGCGGCTACCGCAAGAAGTACTTCCGCGCGATATCCCGGCTGACCGCCCTGGCCCGCGACGCGAAGTCGCTGGCCGAGAAGGAGCACTGACCGGCAGACCGGAGTCCGGTCAGCCGGAGCAGGCCGTCCGCTGCGCCTCCTGCCACTCGCAGACGGGGCACAGCGTGATGCCGGGCCGGTCCGCCGGGTGTTCGGTGGGCTTGCCGCAGTGCACGCAGTCGGCGAAGCCGTCGTGCCGTTCGTCCTGGTGTGCGCTCATGTGCCCATGGTCCCCCATGCCTCACGCCCCACCCGCACCAGCCAGGCGGCCACCGGCAGCGGGGCGGCCGAGGCGCGTTGGTGCCCTCGACGCGCGGCAGCGCGCCCTGCGAAACGTCCGGATCGATGTCGCGCGGCACCCACGGGCCGGGCGCTCCGTGGCGGCGGCCGGCCCCCTGAGTCTCAGCGGTCACTGCAATGGCCTCTGCCATGCACCCATCAGGCTGCTGGCAGACTGTGCGGGTGACCAGTTCCGACACCGCTTCCGACACCGCGAACGCCGTCCCCGAGGAGCCCGGGGAGGCGGCGCGGGAGTTCGTCCTGCCGCTCGTCGTACGGATCGAGAAGGACGCTCCGCCGGACCGCACGGACGCCCTGGAGACCGCGGCGCGGGCGGTGCTCACGCTGCTGTCGGACGAGCGGGCCCTGACGGTCGACGGGATGGACGGGGAGTGGGCGCGGGCCGTGCGGGACTGGCAGGACTCCCGCATCCGCAAGGTGGTGCGGCGGGCGCGGGGCAAGGAGTGGCGCAAGGCGGCGGCACTGCCGGGCATCACCGTGACCGGTGACCGCGCCGAGGTGCGCGTCTTCCCGCCCGTGCCGCTGGACGGCTGGCCCAAGGAGCTGGCGCGGCTCCAGGTGTCGGGCACCGAGCTGGACGAGCTCGCTCCCCCGGCGGCGCCGGACGCCCGGGCGGCGGTGATGTGGCTGAACCCCGGCCTGGCGATGTCGGCCGGCAAGGCGATGGCGCAGGTCGGGCACGGCGCGCAGCTGGCCTGGTGGATGCTGCCCGACGAGGAGCGCGAGGTCTGGCGGAAGAGCGGTTTCCCGCTCGCGGTGCGCACGGCGGGCGCGGAGCGCTGGGCGGAGCTGACGGCGAGCGGGCTGCCGGTGGTCCACGACGCGGGGTACACCGAGATCGCGCCCGGTTCCTGCACGGTGGTCGGGGAGCACCCGGCCCTGCGGGGCCGTGCGAGCGACCTGTGATACTTACCGCCAGAACATCTGTTTACGGCGCCAGGGGGTAAGTACCTTGTCGAAGAGGACCTTGCGGGGCGGGACGGCTCTGGTCACCGCGAGCGCTGTCGCCGCCCTCGCCGTGGGGCTCTCGGGCTGCGACTCCAAGAAGAGCGACGACGGCAAGAGCTCTCCCTCGTCCGCCTCCGCGCCCTCGCAGGACAAGGCGAAGAACGTCCCGGAGGCCGAGTCCGGGCCCAGCAAGAAGCCCGAGGAGAAGTGGGACGGCAAGGTCCACGTCCTCGGTGACGGCTCGACCTCCGACACCGGTCCGCAGCCGGGCCGGGCGAAGGCGGAGAAGCTCAAGCCGGGCGAGAAGCCCCCGCAGTTCGTGGTGTTCTCCTGGGACGGCGCGCTGGAGGGCGACGACCACCAGCTCTCGCACTTCCGCGAGGTCGCCAAGGAGAACAACGCCCACATGACGTTCTTCCTGAGCGGCATGTATCTCCTGCCGAAGTCGAAGGCCACGCTGTACAAGCCCCCGCAGCACAAGCCGGGCGAGGCGGCGATCGACTTCGCCACCGACCCGCACATCAAGGACACCGTCGAGCAGATACGCGGCGCCTGGCTGGACGGCAACGAGATAGGCACGCACTTCAACGGCCACTTCTGCGGCGCCAAGGGCGGCGGCGACTGGAGCCCGGCCGAGTGGAAGAGCGAGATCGAGCAGGCGTACTCCTTCGTGGAGAACTGGAAGACGAACACCGGCCTGAAGGACCTTCCCCCGCTGCCCTTCGACTACAAGAAGGAGCTGGTGGGCGGCCGCGCCCCCTGCCTCGAGGGGCAGAAGACGCTGATACCGGCGGCGAAGGAGTTCGGCTGGCGGTACGACGCGAGCTCGCCCGGCGACTTCCAGATCTGGCCCTCCCAGATCCAGGGCATCTGGAACTTCCCGCTCCAGCTGCTGCCGTACCCGAAGAGCGAGAAGCAGGTCCTGTCGATGGACTTCAACTTCCTCTTCAACCAGTCCGGTGACAACACCAAGGGCGACCCCGCGAAGTACGCGGAGTGGCGGAAGCTGACCCGCGACGGCTATCTGTACGGCTTCGAGCGGGTCTACAACGGCAGCCGGGCGCCGCTGTTCGTGGGCAACCACTTCGAGGACTGGAACGGCGGCATATACATGAAGGCCGTCGAGGACGTCGTGAAGTCGGTCTGCAAGCGGGACGGTGTCCGCTGTGTGTCGTTCAAGGAGCTCGCCGACTGGCTGGACGCGCAGGACCCGAAGGTGCTGGCGAAGCTGCGCGGGCTGGACCCGGCGCAGGCCCCGGACTGGGCGACGTTCATCAAGTAGGCACGAGCCCCGCGGTGGGGGGGGGGGGGGGGGGGGGGGGGGGGGGGGGGGGGGGGGGGGGGGGGGGGGGGGGGGGGGTGGGGGGGGGGGGGGGGGGGGGGGGGGGGGGGG
>NZ_JBVHLW010000061.1:0-2899 GCF_055558795.1 Streptomyces sp. NPDC025618
CGGCCGTGCAGCCGCGGTCCAGGAGCGCCGAGGCGGCCGCCTGACCGCCCTCCAGGCTGAAGAGCGAGTGCTGCACCGACTCCGCCGCCTCGGCCCCCGCCATGCCCCCGCCGCCCGTCACGGGCGCGGCCCCGCAGCCGCCGGGCGCGGCCACCGGAGCGTTCCCCACCGCGGCGCCGCGGCCGCCCGCCGCCCCGGCCGGCGCGCAGCTCCCGGCCGGTGGCGCGGCCACCCGCGGCGGGCGGTTCACGCCCGAGGCCGCCCGTCAGGACGTGCCCATCCTCCAACGGCCCGTCAACGGCCGCCCCCTGATCTGGCTGGACAACGGCGCCACCACGCAGAAGCCCCGCCGGGTCATCGAGGCCCTGGCCTCCTTCTACGCCACCGCCAACTCCAACATCCACCGCGGGGCCCACACCCTGGCCCGCGAGGCCACCGACCTCTACGAGGGCGGCCGCGCGGCCGTCGCCGGATTCCTCGGCGCACCGTCCCCGGACACCGTCGTCTTCACCCGCGGCACCACCGAGGCCGTCAACCTCGTCGCCCAGACCTGGGGACGCGCCAACCTCGGCCCCGGCGACGAGATCCTCGTCTCCACGCTGGAGCACCACTCGAACATCGTCCCCTGGCAGATGATCGCCAAGGAACGCCGCGCCCGCGTGCTGCCGATCCCCCTGCTGCCCGACGGCAGCATCGACCAGAACGCCTACGCCGACCTGCTCTCCTGCCGCACCCAGCTCGTCGCGGTCAGCCACGCGTCGAACGTCCTCGGCACCGTCCCGCCCGTGCGCGAGATGGCCGCGCTCGCACACCGCTACGGCGCCAAGGTCCTCGTCGACGGCGCCCAGGCCGTCGCCCACTTCCCGGTGGACGTCCAGGCCCTGGACGCCGACTTCTACGCCTTCTCCGGCCACAAGCTGTACGGGCCCACCGGCATCGGCGCCCTCTTCGCCAGACCGGAGATCCTGGCGGGCATGCCCCCGTGGCAGGGCGGCGGCAACATGATCGACTCGGTCTCCTTCGACCAGGTCACCTACGCGCCCGTGCCGCACCGTTTCGAAGCGGGCACCGGGCACATCTCCGGCGTCGTCGGGCTCAAGGCCGCCATCGACTGGCTGACCTCCTTCGACCGGAACGCGGTCGCCGCCTACGAGACCGCGCTGCTCGGCTACGCCCAGCAGGTCCTCGTCACGGTCCCCGGACTGGAGATCCTGGGCGCCGCCCCGGAGAAGATCGCCGTACTCACCTTCACCCTCGCCGGCCACGACCCCACCGACATCGCCCGCCACCTCGACCGGGCCGGCATCGCCATCCGCGCGGGCCACCACTGCGCCCAGCCCTCGCTGCGCCACTACGGCCTGGAGGCCGCGGCGCGCGCCTCGCTCGCGCTGTACAACACGGCCGAGGAGGTGGACGAACTGGTCGCCGCCCTCCGGCAGTTGCGGGCGCAGGGCGTCTAGTCCGGCCCCGTGCGGCCCTCGCCCGCCCCCGGTGCGCCCGGTGACGCGCCGGGGCGGGCGCCGCGCGCCCGACGGGCGCCCTCCGCACGCCCCCTCGGCAACACGCCGTGCGTCCGCAGGAATTCGCGGTATTTCGCGCGGCAGAGGGAACCATCAGCTACAGAACGCAATCTCTGAAGCCAGAGACGTACGAGTGTGCGTACAAACCCGGACGCAGGGGGCGGTACATGACACAGAGAGTCGCACGGCGGCGGTGGCGGGGCGCGAGGAGCGCCGCCGTGGGATCCGCGCTGGCGCTGACGGCGGGGCTGGCCCTCGTCGCCGGGACGGCGGGACAGGCCGCGGCCATACCGGCCGCGGGCACGAAGGCGACGGAGGGCTGCGGCGACGCCCAGGTGTCCGCCGCGCAGGCCGCCAGAGCCGCCGCGGACACCGTCCTGCCCACGCGGGCCGCGACCGGCTCCACCACGGAGAAGATCGCCTACAGCCTCCCGGGCCAGGCGCCCATCGGGCTGTGGACCCACTCCGGCGTCACCCTGCGCACGCCGGTCACCAAGGGCACCGTGCGCCTCGACGTCGACAGCCACGGCTTCGACACCGACTCCCTGTCCGTCCAGCGCTATGTGCCGGAAACGCACCGCTGGGTCGACCTCGACACCGGCCCCAGCGCACCGGGCACCCCGCAGCACGGCGTCTTCACCTTCCCGGTCACCGCCGCGGCGAGCCCCGAGCACCCCTACACCGTGGCCCTGCGCCTCCAGGACCTCGACCGGCCCGGCACCTTCACCGTCACCCCCTCCCTGCGGGACGGCAAGGGCCACACCTACCGCGGCCCCGCCCGTACGGCCAAGGCCACCCGCCCCGCCGTCTCCGTCAGCGGCTGGCAGCAGCACACCACCCTCACCCGCGGCGGCCCCGCGGGCGAGGTCACCGTCACCGTGAAGAACACCACCGACCGGGCCTATCCCGCGCTCGGCGCCGCCTACTTCGCCTACGGCGGGGGTACCGGCCACGCCCTCACCCCGAAGGACCTCGTCCTCCAGCAGTACCGGGCCGGGCACGGCTGGGAGCGCGTCGACCTCGTACCCAGCGGCTGCGACCCGGGCATGAGCGCCGCGCTGCGCGCCACCTCGAAGAAGCCGCTCGCCCCCGGCCAGAGCGCCGTCTACCGCCTGCGGGTGGCCGTCGCCTCCTCCGCGCCCCGCGATGTGACCAGCGCGGAAGCCGGGGTGTCGGTGAGCAACGGCGACCAGTCGTTCTTCTCGCAGCAACTCCCCTTCGCCATCAAGGGCAAGAAGTGAGCTCCGGAGAGCGGTGACCGGACAGGGCGGGGGGGGGGGGGGGGGGGGGGGGGGGGGGGGGGGGGGGGGGGGGGGGGGGGGGGGGGGGGGGGGGAGGGGGGGGGGGGGGGAGAGGGGGGGGGGGGGGGGGGGGGATCT
>NZ_JBVHLW010000061.1:2909-28199 GCF_055558795.1 Streptomyces sp. NPDC025618
CCCACAAAACAAAACACTCCTCCCCAAACCCCCCCCCCCCAACCCCCCCCCCCCCCCCCCCCCCCCCCCCCCCCCCCCCCCCCGCTGTCCTACGCGAATTCCGGGCCCGAACGGCCGAAGGCCGCCCACCGCTCGATGGCGAACTTGCCGCCCTCCCGGCGCACTTCCGCCGCCCCGTGCCCCGCCAGATGACCGGGGAAGACCAGCGCCCGGGTGTCCGCGGCCTCCTCCAGGATCCGCCGCCGCGACCGTGTGGCCTCCCGCTGGTCCTCGCTCAGGCACGTGTCGCAGTCGGGCTCCGCGATCTGCAGCGGGTTGTGCACCAGGTCCCCGATGAACAGCGCCCGGTCGGTCCCCGATTCGAGGCGCAGCACGGCCGAGCCCGGGGTGTGCCCGGGAGCGGGCTCCAGGCTCAGACCGGCGTCGATGCGGTACCCGTCCTCCCAGAGCACCGCCTGCCCCGCCCGGTGCACCGGTACGATGCTGTCCTCGAACATGTCCCCGCCCACCGCGAAGACGCTGACGTCGCCGAGCATCCCGCGCCGGGGGCGGTCGTTGCCCGGATTCCAGTAGTCGAAGTCGGCCTTGGCGATGAGATAGGTGGCCCGGGGGAAGGTGGGCACCCACTCGCCGTCCACCAGGTGGGTGTTCCAGCCGACGTGGTCGGAGTGGAGGTGGGTGTTGACGACGACGTCCACGTCCTCCGGCCGGACGCCGACGGCGGCGAGCCGGTCGAGGAAATCGGTCCGCAGGTGAGACCAGCCCGGCATGTGCGGCCGGTTCTTGTCGTTGCCGAGCCCGGTGTCGACGAGAACGGTCCGGCCCTCGCTGCGCAGCACCCACGTCTGCACGTTGACCAACAGCGCGTCGTCCGCCGGCTGCCAGAAGTCCGGCGCGAGCCAGGACTCGTGTTCCTTCCACATCCGCGGCCCGGCGGACGGGAAGACGGTGGTGGTCGGGGAGATCGTTGCGTGCCATTCCACGACGCGGGAGATCTCCACCCCGCCCAAGGTGATCGTCTGCATGGCATCGACGCTAGACAAGGACGCGGTCCGGGCCAAGGGCCGGGGACGAGCGGGCTGTCGGGGGACCCTTCGGCGGCGCTTGTCGTCACGAGGGGCCGCAGGTGTGAGCCAGCGCCCGGTCGAGGCCGTCTCCGTGCACCGCGTCCAGGCCCGCCGCACGGGCCGTCAGCGCCTTGTCCCGGTCCAGCACCGTCTGGCACCGCGGCCCCGCCAGCAGCGGCCCGGCAGCCCGGACCGCCTCCAGCAGCTGCCCGCCCAGCCGGTCGAGCACGGGGTCGACCTGCTTGGCGAGGTCGGGGCGGAGCGCGGGCAGCAGCTCGGAGTCCTCCTCCCACCGCTCGTGCAGGGCCCGTTGCACCGCCTTGCCCGCCTCGATCTGGTCCTCGAAGACCCGGCGTACGACCTCCCGGTCCGCCCCCAGCCGCGCGGCCCGCGTGTCCATCGCGTCCAGCAGCGCCCGCTCCGCCACCGGGTCGTCGACCGGCTGCTCGGTGCCCCACTTGGCCGCCGCCACCGAGTCCGCCGTCGCGACGCGCTCGGCGGCGAGCCGCACCAGGGCGCGTACGGCCGCTTCCGCCGTCGGCGAGGCGCCCGCGGCGGTGCTCGGCCGCGCGGGCCCGGCGTCGTCGTGGTGACCGGAGGCGCAGGCCATGAGCGAGCCCACGCCCCAGAACAGCAGGGCGAGGGCGGCCGCGGCACGCCGGAGGACGGCCGCGCGCCGGCCCCGGTCGCCGGAGGGAACCGGCACGCCGCTCACCCCTCCCGGCGCACGGCCAGCAGCGCGGCGTCGTCGGACAGCTCGCCGCCCACGTACGCCAGCAGATCGGCCACCACACGGTCCAGCAGGTCCGCCGGCGCCGCCTCCGGCATCCGGGCCAGCCGCTCGGCGAGCGGATAGAAACGGCCGGAGGAGTCCCGCGCCTCCGTCACCCCGTCGGTGTACAACAACAGCAGATCGCCGGGCTCGAAGGCGAAGGTGCGGCGGTGGTACGCGTTTCCGACCAGCTCCAGCAGCGCCAGCGGCGGCTCCGGCACCGGCGACTCGATCTCCGTCACCCGGCCCGCGCGCCGCAGCAGCGGCGGCAGATGGCCGCAGTTGACCACCTCGGCCGGGCCACCGGGCTCCGCCAGCCCCACCAGCACGGCCGTCACGAACTCCTCACCGGCCCCCCGCCGCCGCGCCATCGCCGCGTCCAGCCGCCCCGCCACCGCGGCCAGGCCGGCCTCGACCTGCGCGGCCTCCCGGAACGTCCCCAGCACGTCGGCGGCCGTCTCGATCGCCCCAAGCCCCTTGCCCCGCACGTCACCGAGCAGGAACCGGGTCCCGTACGGCGTCACCAGCGCCTCGTACAGATCACCGCCGACCCGGGCCTCCGCCGCCGCGGCCAGATACCGCACCGCCGTCCGCGTCCCCCCGATCCGCTCCGGCAGCGGGCGCAGCAGAGTGCGCTGCGCCGCCTCGGCCACCGAGCGTGACTGGACCAGCTCACGCTCCCGCGTCGCGACCAGGACCACGTTCGCCGTGCTGATGGAAGTGATGGCCAGGATCGTGACGCCGATGGTCAGGTGGTCGGACAGCGGCACCCCGGGGTCGGCCAGGGCCAGCAGGGGCACGAGCACCAGCGCGGCCACCCCGACCGTCAGGGGCACGAGGGCGCGCCGGGTGCCGATGCTCGCCAGCACGGGCGCGGTGGCCAGCACCGGCGACAGCGTCCACTGCGGATCCGTCGTCACGTCCAGTGCGACGGCGCCGGCGAGCAGCACGTACGCGGCCACGACGAGCGTGCGAGCGCGGTGGGGGAGACGCGGCACCTGGAGGGCCACGTCCCGGCCTGGGTGGTACGTCATGATTGATGCCCACCATAGGCACGACCGGGGCGGCCTGCTACCGGATGTCGTCCCAGGTGATGACCGGGCACCCGGCGCGCAGGCTGAAATCGACCGCCGGGTTCCGCACCGGCCATTTGAGGCGCAGCCAGCTGGGCACCGTCGCGGGAATTCCGTCGTCCCCCGCCAGGTGCCAGAACGTATTGGAGTCCTGCCGGGCGAAATAGGGGCAGAACAGGGAGAGCACCAGGGTGGCCCGGCGTCCGTCGGTCACCGGGGTGACCGCGTGGAAGATCCGGCTCCCGTGGAGGAACAGCGTGGCCCCGCGTTCCCCGCACGGCGCCTCGCGGATCCGGGGATCCCCGGGCTTCGCGCCGGGGAATTCATCCGTACGCCCCTGGAAATAGGTGAACCGGCCGCCCGCGTAGTCCTCGTAGCCGCTGAGCTGAATGGTGAACACGTAATCCATGCCGTCGCGGTGCCACCGTACGATCTCCGGCCGCCCCTGCCCGTCGCTGTAATTGATCTGCGCCGTGGGGAGCCGCAGCGGGTGCGGGATGAGGGGCACGCCGACCAGCCGGGAGCAGGTCAGCAGGAACGCGCGGTCGCGGATCATGTTGTTGAGGAAGGGCGAGAGGAGATCGGCGCCGCGCAGCCGTCGTGTGGCGATGAACTCACTGCCGCGCGCTGCCCTTTCGAGGGACCAGCACACCTCGGTGAGGCGCTCCAGCCCGTCCTTCGTGAGGATCTGCCACGGACCGACGACGGCGGTGTCGTCGGTCCGGTCCCGCCAGCGGCCGAGTTCGTGAGGCGCGTAGCCGAACGCGCCGAGCGTCAGCCGCGGCGGGCTCGCCTCCCGCGCGACGAACGCACTGCGCCAGCGCGGCTCCGCGGGCAGGCCGGAGCCGCGCCGTGGAGTACGGGCCCGCAACGCGTGGAACACCTGCGACACCCCGGTCGGGGTCCTCGGCAGATCGAGTGCGTTCGCTCTTCCGCTCCTCATCGGGGCCATAGGCATGAGGGCAGCTCCTTCGCCAGAGGACTCTTCGGCTGAGGCCGAGGCCGCGCCACCGAGTATCCAGCCCCCTGGCCCCGCTCCCACAAGAGCCGCGATTCCGCCACCCGGCGCCCGGTGCGGCGCACGGCCGCCGCCGCACGAGTTGCCGGAGAAAGTGCGATAAGTAGCATTCTGGGTGAACGGGCAGCCGGTGCGCCCCAGGCCGTCCGGCTCCCCACCGGGGCCGTGGCGCGCGGCCGGGCGGCCCGTTCACCCACACTCCCCACACGGACGTGGTGCGACGCATGCGGATCGCGGCAGGCCCGCTGGACTGGTCCCTGGTGAGCGGATGGATCCCGCTCACCCTGCTGGCCGTGGGGCTGTGCGCGCTGGCGGTCCTGCTCCTCTCCCGCAGGCGCACCTGGTGGACCCGCCTGCTCCCGGCCGCCGTCCTGCTGGCCGCGCTGCTGACCTGGCTGCTCCGTAAGGCCGTCGACGACTGGCTGCAGCCCTTCCCCGACCCGCTGCCCACCGATGTGGTGATCTGGACCGGCGTCGCCGTCCTGGGCGTGTGCCTGGCCCTCTTCCGCATGCCCACCCTCCGCTGGAAGGGCCGCCTCGGCGCCGTGCTGGCCGGCCTGGTCGTCGTCCTCCTCGGCGCCTCGGAGATCAACAAACACTTCGACCAGTACCCCACCGCGCGCACCGCCCTCAACTCCTGGCTGACGAAGACCACTCGCCTCACCGACGCCACCGGACCCACGGAACCCGCCCTCGAGGTCCCCGCCGGGAAGACGGTCCTCGACGTCTGGAAGCCACCGCCGGACCTCCCCAAGGACGGCACCCTCTCCCGCACCGCCATCCCCGGCGCCGTCTCCCGCTTCGGCGCCCGCAGCGGATACGTCTATCTGCCGCCCGCCTACCGCGCCACGCCCCGGCCCCTGCTCCCCGTCCTCGTCCTGATGGCCGGACAGCCCGGATCGCCCGACGACTGGATCAACTCCGGACGGCTCGTCGACATGATGAACACCTTCGCCGCCGGACACCGCGGACTGGCCCCGGTGGTCGTCGTCGTGGACCCGCTCGGCTCGCAGTTCGCCAACACCCTCTGCGTCGACTCCAAGCTCGGCAACGTCCAGACCTACCTCGCCACCGACGTCCCCGACTGGATCCGCGGCCACCTCCAGGTGGCCACCGCCCGCACCTCCTGGATCATCTCCGGCATCTCCTTCGGCGGCACCTGCTCCCTCCAGCTCGGCGTCAACGCCCCCCAGGTCTACGGCGTCGTCAACGACATCTCCGGCCAGGAGGCCCCCACCCTCGGCAGCCGCGGGAAGACCCTCGACACGGCCTTCGGCGGCGACCCCGCGGCCTTCGCCAAGGTCAACCCCCTCGACGTACTCGCCCGCGAGCGATTCCCCGACACCAAGGCCGCGTTCGTCGCCGGGAGCGGCGACAGCACCTACGGGCCCCAGCAGCGGAAGGTCTACGACGCGGCCGTCAAGGCCGGGATGCGCGCCGAATGGATCCTGCTCCCCGGCGGCCACAGCTGGCAGGTCTGGCGCCCCGGCCTGGAGCGCCAACTGCCCTGGCTGGCCCGGCAGACGGGACTGATCCCATGACGGACCCCACCGCCCCGCCGCCCGTGACCCCCGTCACCGGCGACGCCCGCCACCGCTGGCGCATCACCCTCGACAGACTCCTCGCCCCCGTCCGCCACGCCCCCTTCACCCTCGGCTTCCTCGCCGTCCTGTGGACCGTCGGAGCCGTCACCCACAGCCTCGGCTCCGGCCCCGGCAGACACCGGATGGACGACGTCGCCGTCGGGGTCCCGGCGCTGGCCGAAGGCCGCTGGTGGACCCCCGCCAGCTCCCTGCTCTGGTGCCCCGGCCTCGGCGGCTACATCGGTTCCACCCTGATCGTCCTGCTCCTGGTCACCCCCACCGAACGGCGCCTGGGCGTCGCCCGCACGGCCGCCGCCCTGCTCGGCGGCCAGATCCTCGGCACCCTCCTCGGCGTCGGCGCCGTCAAGCTCGGCGACCTCGCGGGGGAGTGGTGGCTGGAGGAACTCGCCGGTGACCTCGCCGTGTCCCCCAGCGTCGGCGCCCTCGCCGTCGGCGGCGTTCTCAGCTACCGCCTCAGCGCCCTCTGGCGCCGCCGCACCCGCCTCACCATCGTCGCGTTCGCCTTGGTCATGGCCCTCTACATCGGCCACCTCCAAGGCGTGCTGCGGCTCGGCGGCGCGGTCGTCGGCCTCCTCGCCGGAGCCGCCTTCTTCCACCGCAAGGGCCCCTGGCGGCTGCGCCACTCCTCCCACACCGAGGCCCGCGTCCTGGTCGCGCTCGTCGTGGCCGCCGCCGCCATCGGACCGATGGCCGCCATCCTCTACCGCGACGCCTACGGCCCCTTCAACTCCTTCCAGCTCTACGTCGCCGTCCAGCCCACCGACCGGGAGGTCGCCGACGCCTGCGCCTCCTCCGCGGCCGACTGCCACTACGCGCACGCGCTGCGGGGCTTCTACGACTCGCCCGCCGCCGTCATGGCCGTGCTCGTACCCGCCCTGCTGCTCGTCCTCGCCGAAGGGCTGCGCAGGGGGCTGCGGCTCGCCTGGTGGCTCGCCGTGCTCGTCCACCTCGCGTGGATGGCGCTCTTCTCCTACTGGCTGCACGACTTCCTCAGCCACCCCGCGGGCTGGGCCGCGCCCGCCGAACGGTCCACCTACGCCCAGTCGTTCGCGGAACAGATGCTGCTGCCCGCCCTCGTCCTGCTGCTCCTCGTCGTCACCCGCGCCCGCTTCGACCTGCGCCTGCCCCGCTCGGCGACGCACCGGCTCACGGCCGTCGTCGGCGGCGCGCTGGTGCTGGCCTGCGCCGCGTACACCGGCATCGGCTACGCGGTGCGCGACCAGTACGACCCCGAGGCCACCCCGGCCGGGCTCCTCCAAGGGCTCGCCTCCGAATTCCTGCCGCCCACCCTCATCGACGTCTTCACCGAGTGGCCGGTCCCGGTCGGCGGCACCGCCCAGGCCCTCTTCCACTACTGCGGCCTGTTCTTCTGGCTGATCACCCTGATCGCGCTGCTCGTCACCTTCCGCCGCCCCCGCCTGCACACCGACGCCGACGCCGCCGTACGGGCCCGCGAGATCCTCGGCACCCACGGCGGCTCCACGCTCTCCTACATCACCACCTGGGACGGGAACTACTACTGGTTCGACGGCAGCGGCCGGGCCGCCGTCGCCTACCGCGTGATCGCCACCGTCGCCCTCACCACCGGCGAACCCTTCGGCGCGCCCGACGCGCGCACGGCCGCTGTCGCCGGCTTCGCCCGCCACTGCGACGAACGCGGCTGGACACCCTGCTTCTACAGCGTCGGCGCCGGGACCCGCGCGGCCGCCGAACGGCTGGGCTGGAGATCGGTGCAGGTCGCCGAGGACACCGTCGTGCCCCTGCCCGGCCTCGCCTTCACCGGGAAGAAGTGGCAGGACGTGCGCACCGCCCTCAACAAGGCGAAGAAGGAGGGCATCACCGCCGAGTGGTGGTCCTACCCCGACGCCCCGGTCGCCCTCACCGACCAGGTGCGCTCGATCTCCGAGGAGTGGGTCGCCGACAAGGGCCTCCCCGAGATGGGCTTCACCCTGGGCGGCCTGGACGAACTCGACGACCCCGCGGTGCGCTGCCTCCTCGCCGTCGACGCCGACCGCACGGTGCACGGCATCACCAGCTGGATGCCGGTCTTCGAGGACGGCCACCCCGTCGGCTGGACACTGGACTTCATGCGGCGCCGGGCCGGCGGGTTCCGCGGCTCGATGGAATTCCTCATCGCCTCGGCGGCCCTGGGCTTCCAGGAGGAAGGCGCCCGCTTCCTCAGCCTCTCCGGCGCCCCCCTCGCCCGCAAGGCCACCGCCGAACCCCCCGCCGCCCTCCAACGCATGCTCGACTACGCGGGCAAGGTCCTGGAACCGGTCTACGGATTCCGCTCGCTCCTCAACTTCAAGGCCAAATTCCAGCCCCAGTACCACCCGCTCTACATGTCCTACCCGGACCCGGCGGCCCTCCCCGCCATCACCCGGGCCATCGGCAAGGCATACCTCCCCCATATGACACCGACGCAGGGGATGCGGCTGATGCGGCAGTTCTCGGGGTGAGGGGCATCCTGCGCCGCGAGGCGGCGCGGCGGACAATCAGCCGCCGGCGTGCGGCGAGAGTGCCGTGAACCAGAGCAGGGCCACGGTGGCCACGCCCATGACGGGGGTGAGTATCTCCGTCTCCAGCTTGTTGCCGCTGTGCTTGATGACCACGATTTCGTAGCGGGTCTTCAGAGGCCAGAGCCACGGCGCGCCCCGCTTCGTGATGGAGTCCCCCAGCAGGTGGGCGACGCAGCCCAGGCCGATGGAGTAGGGGAGCCAGACCGGTGCCGAGGGGATGAACTTGGCGATCACGGCGGTGCCCATGCCGGCCATCGCCACGATGGTGCCCCAGGCGTGGAAGCCGTGCCCGGGCGGGCAGATGTTCAGCGCCCGGACCGCCAGGGCCAGCAGGAAGAACGTCATGCCCAGGGTGAACGGCCGCCCCAGATACGTCACTCCCGCCCAGCTGCCTAGCGTCATCAGAGCGACGAACAGCAACGAGTGCGTCGCGTGGCGGTGTCCGCCGGACGCCCAGGAGACGAAGCGGCACAGTGCCTTGGACACCGGACCGAGGAAGTTGGCTATGGTGCCGTCGTGGTGGTCCAGATCGGGCAGCAGCGCGGCCCCGGCGCAGAGCACCGTGCCCATCAGGATCTCCTGCGGCGCCAGATGAGTGTCCATCACCAACGGCGGCAGGTAGGCGGCGGTGCCCGCGAAGAGCAGCGCTCCGCTCACGGCGTGCGAGTGGCCCATCATCGCGTGTGTATTCTCCCGTGCCGGCGCCACGGTGGTGACGCGTCAACAAATCCGGAAGACGCTACCAGCAAGATCCAGAAGTACATGACAAGTCGTCGGGCCTACGGCTCTCCGAGCGGAGCGAGGGCGAGGATCGCGACGTCGTCGTGGAGCGAGGGAGCGTGACGGGGCAGGTCCGTGTCGAGGAAGTCGACGACGTCCGCGGGGGTCGGCGCGGGCCGGCCCGCGAAGCGCCGGCGGAGGCGGTCGAGGAGGGGATAGAAGGCACCGCTCGGATCGCGGGCCTCGATCAGCCCGTCGGTGCACAGCAGAAGGACGTCGTCGTCCGCGAAGCGGTGGGTGTAGGCGACGGGGCGCTCGGAGTCCAGGGCGCCGAGGCCCAGCGGGAGCGCGGGCGGCCCGGTGAGGGCCTCGACCTCGCCGCGGGAGATGACGACCGGCTCGATGTGGCCGTGGTTGACGATCGTCACCTGCCGGGCCGAGGGGTCGTACTCGATGAGCGCGGCCGTGACGAACAACTCGTCGTCACGGATCGACTCGGCCTCGTGGGCCATGCGGCGTTCCATGCCGGCCGCGACCTGCTGCAGACCGCCCGGGTCGTAGACGGCCTGACGGAAGCTGCCGAGGACGTCCACGACGGTACGCACGGCCTGGAGGCCCTTGCCGCGGACGTCGCCGATGATGGCGCGCGTCCCCTCCTCGGTGGCGCGGATGTCGAAGAGGTCGCCGCCGACCATGGTGCGCGCCTCGGCGGGGCAGTAGAGACTGGCCGCCCGTACGTGGCCCACCCTGTGCGGCACCGGTGGCAGCAGGGTGTGCATCAGCGCCTCGGCGACCGAGTTGGCGCGGACCAGGTGTGCCTCCTGGCGCAGTCGGTGCGCGGCCAGGGCCGTCCCGAGGAGGCCGACCAGCGCGGTGGAGATGTACGCGCCCACGTAATGCCGTTCCCACAGGTCGTTGGTGACGCGGCCGGCACAGCACGGAGTGCCCGCCAGGACGCCCTCGAACGCGATGGCGAAGACCGTGACGGCGACGACGCCGACGGGTCCGAGGGTGTACGCGGCGACCACGGGCAGCGCGATGAGCAGGAAGCTCACGGGCCACTGCACCGGAGTCAGCGGTTCGAGCAGCAGGACGACCGCGACATAGGCGGCCGGCAGCCAGCGCATCCAGGCGGGCGGAGCCGGCATCTCCAGGCCGGCGTTGCTCAGCCTCGCCGCGTGGCGGCCCGAGGGGCCGCAGCCGTCGCCGCGGTGTTGCTGGTTCACCTGTCACTCCCAGCGGGTTGCGGCGGGCTCCTGAGACCATGGTCGACGCAGGCAGCGTTGCGCGGCAGCGCGGCCCCGCCTCGGCATTAAGCCATCGGCGGCATGTCACCGGCCCCCGTCCCGGCCACGCGGACGGCGCCGGGCCACCGGGAAAAGCGGGTGCGCGCGACCCCCGGCGGTGGCACGCTGCGCCGGTGAACCGTGAACAGATATCCGCGATCGCTCATGCCGGCCACCCCGTCAAGGCCCCGCTCGACGACGATTCCGTCCGCCTGCTGCTGGAACGGGCCATCGCTCGTGACGACGCCCGCGTCCTCGACCTCGGCTGCGGCGGAGGCGAATGGCTCCTCCGGGCCCTGACCGCCCACCCGCGCCTGCGGGCCGAGGGCGTCGACATCTCCGACGTCGCGCTGGAGGAGGCCCGCGCGGCCGCGCGGGAGCGCGGCGTCCAGGAGCGGCTGACCCTCCACCACCGGCCGGCCGCCGGCTTCGGCTCGCCGCACCCCTTCGACCTGGTGCTCAGCGTCGGCGCCACCCACGCCTTCGGCGGCCTGCTCCCCACGCTCGAAGCGGCACGCGAGCACCTGGCTCCCGGCGGGCGCGTCCTGGTGGGTGACGGCCTGTGGGAGAGCGAACCCTCCCCGGAAGCTGTCGGGATCCTCGGGGACTTCGCCGACCTGGCGACCACCGTGGACCGCGTCACCGCCGCCGGATGGACCCCCGTCCACGGGCACGTCAGCACGCGCCGGGAGCTCGACGACTACGAATGGGCCTGCTGGGGTTCGCTCGCCTCATGGGCCCTGGACCACCCCACCCACCCCGACAGTGCCGACGTGCTCGCCACGGCGGCGACCCGCCGCACGGAATGGCTGCGCGCCTACCGGTCGAGCTGGGGCTTCGTCTCCCTGGTCCTGCGCCGCACTTCCGACTGATCTCCCCGGCGGTCCTCGCCGGGAGCCCCGGCCGCCGCCGTGCGGGCATCGAAGTCGGCGCGGGCCGCGAGGACTTCGCCGGACCGGGCCTGCGACCACTCCTTGAGCGTGGTGAGCAGGGCCACGACCTCCCGGCCGAGCGAGGTCATCGCGTATTCCACGCTCGGCGGCGAGGTGGGCAGCACCGTGCGGCTCACCAGCCCGTCCCGCTCCAGATTGCGCAGGACCTGGGTGAACACCTTCTGACTGACGCCTTCCGTCCTGCGGCGCAGCTCGCCGTACCGGTGCGGCCCGTCCGTCAGGAAGGCGAGAACGAGCGCCGTCCACTTGCTCGCGACCAGCCCCAGGACGCCCCGCGCCGGGCAGTACGCGGCGTAGGCGTCCAGGTCGGGGCGGCGTCCGGGCAGGTCGGAGGCGGTTTCCGTCACGTGCCCACCGTACAGAGAAGTGCCTTCTCGCCGAGGGGCGGCCCCCGCGCCGAGGATGAACGCGCGGGAACAGGCCCGCGGGGCGAAGGAGATGGCGCGGATGACGGAGCGGATGCGGGCGGTCCAGGCGACCGGGACCGGCGGGCCCGAGGTGCTCGCGGTGGCGGAGGTCGAGCGGCCCGAGCCGTGGCTCGGTGAGGTGCTGGTCAGGGTGGTCGCGGCGGGCGTCAACCCGACCGACTGCAAGAGCCGTTCGGGGCGCGGCATCCCCCGGACGCCGCCGTACATCCCGGGGTACGACGTCTCCGGGGTGGTCGAGGCCGTCGGTCTGGGAGTGACCCGGTTCGAGCCGGGTGACGAGGTGTTCGGGATGCCGTGGTACCCGCGCCTGGCCGGTGCCTACGCCGAATATGTGACAGCGCCCGCCCGGCAGTTCATCCGCAGACCGGAGGCGCTCTCCCCCACGCAGGCCGCCGGTCTCCCGCTGGCCGGGCTCACCGCGTGGCAGGCCCTGATCGACACCGCGGGCCTCCGGGCCGGGCAGCGGGTGCTGGTCAACGGCGCGGCGGGCGGTGTGGGGCACCTCGCCACCCAGATCGCCGCCGCCCGCGGAGCCCATGTGACCGGCACCGCGCGTGCGGCGAAGCACCCCTTCCTGTACGCGCACGGGGTCCACGAAGCCGTCGACTACACGGCGGTCGACGTGGGCGCCGGCGTGCGGGACGCCGATGTGGTCCTCGACGCCGTGGGCGACGGGTACGCCCTGCTGCCCACCCTTCGCGAGGGCGGGACGCTCATCGCCGTGCACCCCTCGGAGGAGACGAGCCGCCGCGCCGACCGGCTCGGGGTGCGGGCGGTGGTGGTGTGCACCGAGCCCGATCATCCCGGCCTGGAGGCGCTGGCGGCGCTGGCCACGGCGGGCCGCCTCCGCGTGGAGATCGCGCGGACCTTTCCCCTGGCCTCGGCGGAGCAGGCGCACCGGCTGCTGGAGACGGGCCGCACCACCGGCAAGATCGTCCTCATGGCCGGGCCGCCCGCGCCGCGTACGGGAGCCGCGGCCTGACGGAGAAACCGGCGCCGGGCAAGTACGCCCGCCCGGCCACCCCCGCTGTACGTCAACGCGCCGGATGACAACCCCCGCGACGCCTCCCGTCGCATCCGCGGCCCCCGGCCCCGGCGCGGACGACCGATAGCACCGCTGGTCGTCCGGGCGAGATGCCCCCACGCTCCGGATATGGGGGAATTCGGGGTGCCGCGGACCTGCCGTCGATGCCGTCGGACCGGGGACGACGTCCGGGGCCGGGGGAGGCCCTGGGGGGCGTTCTGCGATACGTGCTTCGCCGACGAGGAGACCGCCGTCGACGATGCCCAGGCGGCGAGCGAGGGGGCCACCGCCCCGGGGCCACCCGCGCCCGCGGCCTGTCCCGCGTGCGGGCACGAGCAGGACCGCCGCCCCACCGGCCACGGACGGCACGTCCTCCTCGACTGGATCCCGCTGCTGTTGCGTGAAGTGCCGGAAGAACTGCGCTGGTTCATCGCCCGGGACGGCCGGGCGATCAAGGGCACCCCCGGCCGCGGCACGCAGTGCCGGATCGCTCATGAGCACGTGTGCGGAAGCGGATCCGAGCCCGAGCACCTGCCGGCCTTCGCCGTCGTATGGCGAGGAAACCGCGTCAAGGGGCCACCGGAAGGCCGTTGACAGCGATCAGCCGAGCGTCTTGGCCACGAGGCGGGCGGTCTCGGCGACGAGCGGGTTGTCCGCCGGTGCCTCGATGTCGTGCTTCGTCGTCAGGACGGCCAGCACGATCGGTGACCGGCCGGGCGGCCAGGTGATGCCCACGTCGTTGCGGGTCCCGTATTTCCCGGATCCGGTCTTGTCGGCCAGGGTCCAGTCGGCGGGGAGGCCCGCGCGGAAGGTCTCGCCGCTGGTCGTGTTGGCCAGCAGCCAGCCGGTGAGCCGCTTCCGGTCGCCGGCGTCGAGCGCGTTCCCGAGGGTCAGGCGCGCGTAGGTCGAGCCGATGGCGCGCGGGCTGCTGGTGTCGGTCCGGCGCCCGGGTTCCGCCGAGTTGAGGTCGGGCTCCCATCGGTCGAGCCGTGTCGTGCCGTCACCGATCGAGCGGCAGAAGCGGGTGACGGCGGCCGGGCCGCCGAGCTCGTGGAGCAGGAGGTTGGCGGCGGCGTTGTCGCTGTAGCTGACGGCGGCGGAGCAGAGCTCCGCGACGGTCATGCCGTGGGCGAGGTTCTCGGCCTTCCCCGTGACCGGGGCGTAGCCCGACGCGTCGGTGTCCTTCTTGGTGTAGCGGATCCGCTTGGCGAGGAACTCGCCGTCGCGGTCGAGGTCCCGCAGAACGGCCGCGGTGGCGATCGTCTTGAAGGTCGAGCACATCGGGAAGCGTTCGTCCGCGCGGTAGTGCACGGTCCTGCCCGTGGCCGTGTCGCGGGCGTAGACCCCCAGGCGGGCGGAATGCCGGCGTTCGAGCTCCTTGAGTCGCCTGGTCAGCGCGTCCTCGCCGGGCGTCGAGGCGTACGCCGTCCCGCCGGCGGACACGGCGGCCAGCGCCGTCCCGGCACCGACGGCCAGTATCGCGCGGCGGGTCGGGCGTGCTCCTGCGGTCTCCACGTTCGCGTCCTCCTGCTCTCTTGCGGCCAGTACGTCATCCATGACGCCGCGTCGGCTCAGTTGGTTTCACTTCATCATCACTCGTCTCATTTGTCTCTTCAGATCCGGGAGGTCGAGGGGTCCTGGGAAAACCCCCTTGAACTCCGCCCTGACCGATCGGTTAGATTACTGACCGATCGGTCAGAGATTCGCGCTGAGGAGAGGCGGAAGCATGGAGCGCACGGCGTGCTGCATCGTGGGAGGCGGACCGGCGGGCATGATGCTCGGCCTGCTGCTGGCCAGGGCCGGCATCGAGGTGACCGTGCTGGAGAAGCACGGGGACTTCCTGCGGGACTTCCGCGGGGACACCGTCCACCCCTCGACCCTGCACCTGCTCGACGAGCTCGGCCTGGGCGAGCAGTTCGCGAAACTGCCGTTCCCCAAGATGGAGGAGATGCGGATGCAGTTCGGCACCGCCTCCGTCGTCGCGGCGGACCTCCGCCGCATTCCCGGCAGGCACAAGTACATAGCGATGGTCCCGCAGTGGGACTTCCTCGACCTCATCGCGGGTGCGGCCGCCGCCGAGCCGTCGTTCACCCTGCGCATGCGCACCACGGTCACGGGCCTGCGCAGGGAAGGCGGGCGGGTCACGGGCGTCCACTACGTCGACGAGAACGGCACCCCCGGGGAGCTCGCGGCCGGCCTGACGGTCGCCTGCGACGGCCGCGACTCCCTCGTCCGCCACGAGGCCGGGCTCCGCCCCGAGGAGCTCGAAGTGCCCATGGACGTATGGCAGGTGAGGGTGGACGGGCCGCGCGGCGGCCTCAAGGACGGCCGTGTCCTCGCCCGCTTCGGCCAGGGGCAGGCGGCCGTCACCATGGACCGCGGCGACTACTACCAGACCTCCTACCTGATCGGGAAGGGCCGGGACAAGGAGCTGCGGGCCAACGACATCCAGTGGTTCCGCGACCGCCTCGGCGCCCTGTGCGGCTGGGACGCGGCGGTGACCGACGGCATCGGCTCGTGGGACGACGTCAAACTGCTGGAGGTCACCATGGGCCGCCTGCGCCGCTGGTATCGCAACGGCCTGCTCTGCATCGGGGACGCGGCCCACACCATGTCCCCGGTCGGCGGCGTCGGCGTCAACCTCGCGGTCCAGGACGCCGTCGCGGCCGCCCGCATCCTCGCCGGACCCCTGCGCGACGGCACGGTCTGTGTCCACGACCTGGCCCGCGTGCAGAAGCGGCGCTGGCTGCCGATGGCCATGGTCCAGAAGTCCCAGGCGGGCGAACACGCCATCCTCCGCGCCGTCCTGGAAGGCACCCTCGAACCCGACACGGTGCCCCCGGCCCTGCGGCTCCTTCAGAAGGTGCCGCCGCTGCGCGGGGTGACGGCGTACTTCGGCGCCATCGGCATACGGCCGGAGCACGCGCCGGACTTCGCGCGGGCATAGGGAGACGAGGCTCCGGCCCGCGGCCTAATCGAAGCGGCGGATCGCGGCCAGGGTGAACGTCTCCAACTCGTCCGCCGCCGCGTCCAGATCGAAGTCCGGGTGGGCGAGCCAGTGCGAGATCACGCCGTCGATCGCGCCGCCGATGGCCAGGGCCACGGCATCCGGGTCGAAGCGGCGCAGCTGGCCGGACTCCTGGCCCGCGGTGAGGAGGGCGGCCAGCGCCTGGCGGCGCCCGTGGGTGTCGTGGGAACCCGGGGCCTTCAGGCGCGTGCCGCCCTCGTCGTCGAGCAGCATCTCGGTGATCACGCGCACATGGCGGCGGTTGGCCTGCTGGTACGACACCATCGCGCGCACGTACGCGACGACCGCGGCCAGCGGGTCCGTCTCCCGCGCCACCCGCTCCTCGACATACGCGGTGAACCGCTCCAGCACCTGATGCAGCGCCGTGCGGGTGAGGTTGTCCTTCGACGAGAAGTGGTAGAGGACGGCGGCCTTGGAGATCCCGGCCTCCTCGGCGATCGCCGACAGCGACGTCGCGGGAAAGCCCCGCGTGGAGATCAGGTCGATGGTGCACTCGACGATCTGCTGCCGGCGGGCACGCTCCCGGAAGGTCGGCCCGTCGTCGGCGGCGCTCCGGCGAGGAGTCATCGTCAAGCTCTTTCCTTTTCGCACATGAACCCGGTTTCGCGCGTGAACCGGCTTTGCGTATGAACCGGCTCCGCACATGAACCGGCACCCGACCGTACACCGGCCGACGGCCGGTGCGCGGCGTGGGGCGCCGGTCCGGGTGGGGCGGGGCCGGGGAGAGCCCCGCCCCACGTCAGAGCGCGATCCTCAGCTGGCCCTGGCCGATCGCGTGCGTCATGCCCCTCGCCTCCAGGCAGCCCGCCGGATCGGCCGGAAACAGCCCTACGTCGCGCGTCACCATGGCACCCGTCCCTGGGCCTTCCACGATCCGACCCGTCAGCTGCACCACGTTGCCACCGGCGACCCGCGCCGCCGTCCCCTGGTCGTAGGCGATCACCGCCGTGCGGCCGTCGGCCCAGCGCAACCGCTCCCGCCCGACCGGCGCGTCGAACGCCAGACAGGACGCCGACGCCGACCGGGCGGAGGTCTCCCCGGTGACCGGGACCGTCCTGCCGGGCGGCCCCGAGCAGGAGTACGCGCTCCTCGCGCGGATCTCCGTCTGCCGCTGGGCGAACGAGAGTCCCGGGCTGTACATCGTGTCCTCCGCGCCCGCGCAGACGATCAGGCCCTCGGCCTGCGTCGCCGGAGCGCAGACCAGCGAGGAACCCGTCAGCACCATCGCACACAACGCCACCACCGCACCGGGCACACCCACCATGGACACCCCTCCGAGAAGCCCCAGGCACGCCATCCGTGGCGCGCGGTCCCTCCCTACCCGCACCGCACCACTGATCCGCACCGCGGCGCTCACCACGCGAAGGGCGTGCCCGCGGTGGTGCCGCCGCTCGCGCACCCCGGCGCGTGGCCGAAATCGCGCTCCTGGGCGGCCCGATCCGCGCCGGTTCGTGCTCAAGTAGCCCTGCGGGGACTGTTCGAGGGGAGAAACCGGTGGTCACGGTGGGTTTGCTCGCGGGGATTCCGGAGCTGACGCTGAGGTTCGGACCGGGATCGCGGGAGCGCGGAGCACGGCGGACGGTCACGGGCACGGCGACACTGGCGGAAGGGACCACGGCGGCGCACGAGCGGACCGGCAGCCTCGCCGGGCAGCTCGTACGGATCCCCGTCGAGGGCGACTGGGCCCACGACCGGCAGCGGGCCGAGATCCGCCTGGCCCGCCTGGCGGCCGACGGGCCCGCGGCCCTGGTCGTGGCGGCCTCGTCCGGACCGCCGGAGGCGCTGGTCGAGGCCACGGCCCGGCTGGGCATACCGCTCCTGACGATGTCGGAGGACGTCCCCTGGCAGCGCGTCCAACGCGCCCTCGACGACGAGCGGTTGCGGCAGGCGACGGGCCGTGCGGCGCGGCTGACCGCACTGCTGGAGCTCGCCCGGACGGGCACGCACGACGCCGGCACCGCCGTACGCCGCCTGACCGCCTGGCTCGCCGACGCCGTCGGCGCCGCCGTGACGCTCACCGGCCGGCGCGGCACGGCGCCCGAGGCGGCCGACCCGCGGCTGATCGCCGACCTGACCGAGGGGCGGCTGCACGCGGCGGCCGTCCAGGAGGACCACGCGCACCTGCGGCTGGTCGCCGTGGGGCGGCGGGCCCCGCACCCGGTCCTCGCCGTCGCCCGGGACCGCCCGTTCGACGAGCAGAGCACCGCACTGGTCAACCACGCCGCCGACGTGCTGGCCCTGCTGATCGGGGCCCGTGACGCCGAGGAGCACCGCCGCCGCGCGGAGGAGGCCGTCTCCTCCCTGCGGCTCGCGGTGCTCCAGCTCCTGATGGGCGGTGACGTGCCCCTGGCCCAGCGCACCGCCGCCCCCCTGCACCCGGGCCTCCTCGACGCCGAGTGCGCCGACGTCTACATCCTGGAGGCCCCGGAAGGCCGCCGGGAGCCACTGGCCCACGCGTGCGAGGCGGTGGTCGACGGCCGCGCCCTGCTCGTCCGCTGCCCGGCCTACGAGCAGCACCTGATCGCCGTCGTACCACTGCCCGCGGAGGCGGCGGTGTGCGACGAGCGGACGGACGGCGTCGGACCCGCGCTGCGCCGCACCGTCGCCGCCCAGGACGGGGTGTTCCTGGGCGGCAGCGGCCGCCATCCGCTGGAGCGGACGTCGGAGGCGTACGCCGAGGCGTCCCGCGCGCTCGCGGTCGCGCGGCTCAGGCCCGACCGGATGGCCGCGCACACGGCACAGACCCGGCTGACCGAGATCCTGGACCCCGCGGCGACCGGCCGCTGGGCGGCCGAAGCGCTGCGCCCGCTGGACTCGCTGCCCTACCCCGGCAAGGGCCCGCTGCTCGCGACCGTCGGCCTGGGCCTGGAGTTCACGGCCGTCAACGCCGCGCGGATCCTGGGGGTGAGCCGCAACACCGTACGCGCGCGGATGGATCGCGTCGGCGGGCTGCTGGGCCTCGACCTCACCGACGTACGCGCGCGGGCCGCGCTGCACCTCGCGCTGCACACGCACGCGCACGGGCCCGCCGAGCCGGGCCCCGCCGCGCCCCTGGACAGGCTGCTGGACACCGAGGGCGTCCGCGGCTGGGCGGCGGAGCTCCTGGGCAGGCTGGACGCCGACGACCGGGACCTGCGGCGTACCCTCCGGGCCTGGATCGCGGAGAACACCGGCGTCGAACGGGCCGCCGGCCGGCTGGGCCTGCACCCCCAGACCGTGCGCGAGCACGTCCGCAGCGCGGAACCGCTGCTGAGGCGCCAGCTGTTCACCGGCGGCGGCGACCTCTACGAACTGGTCCTCGCGCTGGCCGCCGTGGACGGTACGCGACTCCCGGCATTCGGCGGCTGTCCCACGGCAACGCTCCTCTGACGCTTCTTCCGCCCTCGGCACACGGACATTCGCACAGGTCATCCAGCGGGACTGTGCATCGATGACAGTGCGCGGCACCGGAACGTGCACCCGTGAGGTATTGCCGCCCCGGCGCCCGGGCATAACGTCTTCCCACCGCCGCCGACGAGGCCGCGGCAACGGGGGAAACAACGGGGGACCGGCACCGCCGGTCCGGATCCCGGTGAACGACTCCGGCATCGTGTGCGCACGCGCGCGACGCCGGAGTCACTGGGGAAACACCGGCCCGGCGCGAGCACTTGGGGGTGCCATGCGCCCGGGGCACGAAGGTCCGTACGGGGTGGGCTGCGGCGAAGACACCACAGCCGTACGGGCCTTTCCCGCGTGCGCGCCGGGGATTCCTCGGCGCGCAAGGCGTGGGGCGCCAGAGGCACCCGCCCTGGTCCGCCATCGTCTGCCAACTGCCCTGGCGCCGCCCGGCCGTTCCGCTCGTCCATGCGCCGCGCGCCCCGAGCTGAGGGCGGAAACGGGACGGGGGGGGGGGGGGGGGGGGGAAAGCGACCCCCCCCCCCCCCCCCCCCCCCGGTCCGGTCCGCCTCAGATGTCAGCCGCGCCGCTTGCCCGGCGTGGAGACGGCACCCGAGCCCTCCGCGATCTTCCACTCCCGGTGCAGGGCACCGAGCGGGATCGGCTTCTCGAAGACCGGCGTGTCGAAGATCTTCAGCTGGAGCTGCAGGGCCCCTGTCAGATCCAGCCCGCCGTAGGCCTTCCACCGGCCCGAGGCGGAGGCGCTGCCGTCGGTGGCCGCGGTGGCCTGGCCCTCCGCTTCGGCCCGCAGGTACGGGGCGACGTCGGCGGTCACACCGACGGCGCCGTACAGGCCCACGCTCGCCTCCGCGCCGAGCGCGGCCTTCACCTTGCCCGCGGCGGTGACCGTCGCGCGCGGTGAAGTGGCCTTCATCTCGGACGAGTTGACAGGCGTCCAGCCCTTGCCGTGGGCGTAGCTGCCGCCGACGCGGAAGTCGCCCTTGATGTCCTGCTTGACGTCGACGTCGATCTTTCCGTCGGCGTCGACCTGGAGGTAGCAGGTCAGGCCGAGGTTGACGACGACCGGCACCGGGCCGACCTGGATGACGGGCGCGGCGTGCAGCTTGGCGAACGGCACCCGCAGCGGCTTGCCGCCCGGAGTCGTGCCGGCCGCCTGGCCCTTGAGCTCCCACTGGGACGACCAGTCGCCCGACAGCGACAGCGAGGCGCCGCCCGGCGAGCCGGCCGTGCCGGAGCCCCGGCCGTCGTACGAGAAGTCGACCTCGGGAGCCAGCTGGACGAAGCCCGCGGCCGAGGCGGCGGCGGACGCCGGGGCGTCCTTGGCCGTCGCGATCGACGTACCGACATCGATCCGCAGGCTGCCCAGCGGCAACTGCGCGCCCTTCGGGCCGAAGTGGGCGTCGCCGGTCTTGGCCCAGGAGACCTTGGTGCCCTTGACGAGCGGCTCCACCGTCATCGTGGAGGGGTCGACGGGCACCTTGCCGTCGGCCTTGGCGTCACCGAGCAGCGCGCCGAGGGTGGCCGGAGCCGTGTTGACCTCGGTGCCCTTCTCGGTCTTGCCCAGCACCTGGGTGACCTTGGCCAGCACCCCGTCGGGGGCGCCGGGCGCGGGCGCGCTGGCGATGATGTCGCCGACGGCCACGTGGGAGTTCTGCCCTGTCCCGGCGGAGCCGGAGGGGGCGGGGGACGAGGGGTGGGCGGCGGCCGGCGGCTTCTTCGCCGCCGGCTTCTTCGGCGCGTCGGACAGGACGGCGCGTCCGCTCTTCCGGTCGAACGAGGCGACCTTCAGGGAGGACTTCTCCGCCTGGCTTCCGCCGCCGGTCGGATGGGCCACGGCACTCGGCGCGGCCGCGCCGTCGGGAGCGGCCTTGACGGCGAGCTCCCGGTCCCCGGCCGACGCCGCGTCAGCGGCGGCGGCCGCGGGCTCGGCGGCGGCGCGGTCCGAGGCGGGTGCCGGCCCGGAGGCCGAGCACCCGGCCACGAGCAGGGACGCGGCGGTGATGGCCGGTAAAGCGATGGCCTTGGCAGTGGTTCTGCGCACGTAGGATCCTCGGGAGCGTGAGGTGGGGGCGGACCGAGAGGCCACGGGGACGTGCGCCTTCGGACCGCGTCACACGGGACCGTGCGAGTGGTGTTACCCGCAGGTAATGATCTGCATGATCATGCCATGCGCCCCACCGGGCCCCGAACCCTTCACCGGCGCCGAAACCATGAGCTTGATCACAGTCGGCCCCCGGCTCGCCGCGAACACGGCACAGCGGCGCCGCCGTTGGGCGACGCCGCTGAAAATACCTGACCACCCACGGTGCAGCCCGGACAGGACAGGCCGCACGGTGGGCGGTAGCCAGGGACGCGTGCTCGCGGCACCGCGAGCACGCGTGGTTCAGGACACCGGGGCGTCCGTGAGATCGGTGACGAACTTCCGCAGCCGGCCGCGTACGACCGGTGTCACACCGTGGATGAGCTGCGCGCCGTACGCGATGGCGACACCGCGGCCCGCACGGGCGGTCCAGCGGGTCCTGGGCGTGGCCGCGAGCCACTCGGCCTCGGCGGCGTGCGGGTCGGCCGCGATCTCGTGCGGCAGGCTGCGGGCCAGGGGAGTGCCGGAGACATAGCCGTCGGCCACGCCCAGCAGCATCGTGGTCCAGGGCGCGGGGTCGGCCGTCGTCTCGGTGTAGAACTCCCCGCCCTCCTCCGCCTCCGCGATCACCACACTGATCCGGCCGATCCGGCGCGGAGCCGTGCGCGGGCTCCTGATCCCGTCGAGGTGCGAGGGCACGCACTGACCCGCCGTCAGCTCGGTGTACCCCCACGCGGTGGCGGCCGCGATCGAGGGCATGCCGCGGCGGATCGCGGGGAGGGAGCGGACGGTGGCCAGGGCGAGGATCTCCTGCGCGAGCGCGGGGGCCGGCAGCACCTCTGCCTGGGTGCGGGGGCGCCACCCGGCGGCCTCGCTGTCCATGATCTTGGCAAGGCGGGCCGACTCCTCCGTACTGAGGAAGTTCTCGACCGTCTGGACGGCCAGGGTTTCACTGATGTGAATCATGACGCCCCCCTTGCGCTCACTGGTCCGGTGCGCGGCGATGACCCTCACCACCATCCCGGCCCGCGCCACCCATGACCCCGGCGCACGCGGGGGCGCGCGGGTGCGCATCCACAGCGCACGCGCCCCCCTTCGGCGCCACCGGGGCATACGAGCCGTCGGCCCGTGCCGTCAGCGCTTGACGGCCCGCAGGATGACGAACTTCGGATCGCTCGCCACGACCTCGCAGTTGCCGAAGAGCTTCCGCAGCCGTACGTGATAGCCGAGGTGCCGGTTGCCGACCACCCACAGCTCCCCTCCGGCGCGCAGCGCGTCGCGCGCACCGGAGAACATGCGCCAGGCGGTGACATCCGTCGTCGCCTGGTGGGTGTGGAACGGCGGGTTGTTCAGCACCAGGTCGACCGATCCGGCCGGCACCCCCGACAGCCCGTCACCCACCCGGAACGACGCGGTGGCACCGGCCCCGGCGTTCGCCCGGAAGGTGGCCTCCGCGGACGCCACCGCCTGGAAGGACTCGTCGACGAACGTCACTTCGGCCGCCGGGTTCGCCAGCGCCGCCGCCGTCCCCACCACGCCGTTGCCGCAGCCGAGGTCCACGATGTGCTCGGGACCCCGGCGGCGCGGCAGGTGCGCCAGGAAGAACCTGGTGCCGATGTCGAGACGCTCCGCGCAGAAGATCCCGGCGTGGTTGACGACGGTCCGCCCGGACATCACCCCGACATCGGCGGGCAGTGCGTAGCTGTGCGGCCAGGGGTTGGTGCCACGCTTCAGCTCCGGGTCCGGCGAGCAGAAGATGAGCCGCGACTTCTTCACCGCCAGCGACGTCCGTGTCGGACCCAGGATCTGTTCGAACAGTTTGAGCGTCGAGGTGTGGATCTCCGTCACCCGGCCCGTGCCGACCACGACGGTGCCCGCGTGCACGTGCGGCGCGAGCCGGTGCAACTGGTCCTCCAGCAGCGCCAGGCTCTTGGGCACGCGGATCAGCAGGACGTCGATCCGCTCGGGCGGAGCATCCTGTGTCGACAGCAGCCGCACGGCGTCCGGGGCGAGCCCGTTGCGCTCCAGATTCGCCCGGGTCGCCTCCCGGGCGAGGAAGGAATCGGTGATCTGCACGGGACGGTGACCGGCCAGCGAGACGGCCAGCGCACCCCACCGGTCGCCCACGACGACCACGTTGCCCGACAGGCCGACGGGCTCGCCGTCCGTGCCCTTGAGATGGCTGAGCAGATACTCGTCGGCAGCGTCCCAGGCACGGAGCCTGTCGCGGGGGTCCTCGGGGAAGCGAGCGAGCTCGTACTCGCCCCATGACGTCATCAAACGGTTCATTGTGGCCTCAGGCTAGCCGAGCGGCGCACCCACCGTACCCGCCTGGCTGCGCAGCAGCTTCTTGTCGGGCTTCCCGGCGTCGGTCAGCGGCAGGGCGTCGACGAAGACGATGCGCGCCGGCTCGTACATCGCGCCGCGCTCCTCGCGCACCATGGCGCGCAGTTCCTCCTCGTCCACCTCGCTGCCGGGCTTGCGGACGACGGCCGCGTGCACCTGCTCCATGAGGTTGGCGTCCGGCACGCCGAAGACCGCGCTCTGCAGCACCTGCGGGTGGGAGTTGAGGACGTCCTCCAGCTCGACCGTGTACACATGGCCGCCGACGACAACGATCATGTCCTTCAGGCGGTCGACGATCGTCAGATAGCCCGCGTCGTCGAGGTAACCCACGTCGCCCGTGTGCAGCCAGCCGTCCCGCAGCACCTCGGCGGTGAGCTCGGGCTGCTTCCAGTACCCCTGCATCACCTGCGACGAGCGCACGCAGATCTCGCCGTGCTCGCCGTTGGGCAGGTCGCGGCCCTGCTCGTCACGGATGGCGACCTCGACGTCGTCCATGATCTTCCCGGCGGAGCGCAGCAGCTCCGGGCGCGCCGGGTCGTGGTCCTCGGGCTCGAGCATGCTGATCCCGCCGGCCTCGTTCTGGCCGTAGAACTGGTTGAGCACGGGGCCGAAGTACCGCACCGCGCTGGCGAGCCGCGCCGGGGACGCCGGGCAGCCGCCGTAGGTGAGCCGGCGCAGGCTGGAGGTGTCGGTGCGGGTGGCGTCCGGGTGGTCCATCAGCTGGTAGAGGAGCGGCGGCAGCAGGAACAGGTGGGTTATGCGCTCCCGCTCGATGGCGGACAGCACGGCGCCCGCCTCGAAGTCGTCGAGCAGGACGACGGTGCCGCCGACACTCAGGGCGCGGTCGGCCACCAGGCCCGCGGCGTGCGCGAGCGTGGTGCACACCAGCGCGCGGATCCCGTCCTCGTCGTGCCAGTCGGCGTTGATCCCCCGCCCCTGCTCGAAGGAGGAGCAGATGGCCTTGGGGTGGCCGGTGGTGCCGCCGGTGTGGCGGATGGTGCAGGTGTCGTCGGGCCGCGCGAGCCCGGGGAAGGGCTCGGCGGACTCCTCGGCGGCGAGCGCGAGCAGGTCGACCCCCACGGACGCCGGCCCGAGCACGAGCACGTGCGGCACCGGCGCCCGCGAGGTCAGCTCGGCGGCGCGGTCGGTGTAGGCGGGGTCGACGATCAGGGCGTGGGTCTCCACGTCCCGGACGATGTTGGCCTGCACGTCGGCCGACAGCTTGTTGTAGAGGTGGTTGACGGGGCAGCCGAGCAGATTGGCCGCATAACGCGCGGCGATCGTCTCCGGGATGTTCCCGCAGAGGAGGGTGACCGTCTGTCCGCGGCGCACGCCCTGGGCCCGCAGGGCACGGGCCATGCGATAGATGAGGCCGCGCAGTTCGCCCGCGGTCATACGCCGGTCGTGGTACACCACGGCCTCGTTGTCCGGTTCCTGTCCCAGCGCGTCGAGGTTCTCCTCCACATAGCTGCGGAAGCGCTCGGTGGCGACGGTCATGGGTGTTTCCCCTCCTGGTGGCTGTGGTCCCCCGTTATAGGTTGACTAAGGCAACCAATCCGATGGTAATCGCTGATGATCGGCAGTTCCAAGCCGGGCGCTGATATCCGGTCAAACGGTGAGCGGGGGGCGGGGCGCCTCGCGAAGGTCGCGGCCCTATGACGCCATGTGGGTGATTTGTATGAGTGTGTTGGGTGTGATGGTCAGATGAGCGTTGAGGTACGTTGCTACGTTTTTCAGGTTGATTGAGGTGTTTGGTCGACAGTGGGTTCGGTGGGGGGAGTGGGTGGTGGTTGTGGTGGGTGGTGTGTGGGTGCCGGGTCCGGCGGGTGTGGTGTCGGGGGATGGATGTGGGGACGGGGTTGGTGGGGGTGGGGTTGGGGGTGGGGGTGGTTATGACTATGTGGGTTTCAGTGAGTTGGCGGGGGTGGCGGGGGAGGTGCCGGAGGGGGTGTATCGGGTGGGGTTCCGGCGGTTGC
>NZ_JBVHLW010000062.1:0-27745 GCF_055558795.1 Streptomyces sp. NPDC025618
GGTGGGGCGGTGTGGGGGTTGTCGTGGGGGCGGTTGTGGAATTATGGGTTGTTGGTGGCGTATTACCCGATGGCGGCGTTGACGTGGGTGTTGGGTGGGGTGTCGTGTGTGTTGTTTTTGGTGTTGGGGGCTGCGGGGCTGGGGGTGTCGTGGCCGGTGTGGTTGATGTTGTATGGGGATGCGTTGGTGTTGCAGGTGGTGTTGTATGTGGTGAATCGTCGTCATAATGTGTCGCCGCATGAGCCGGTGGGGTCGTCGGGGGTGGCGGGGATGGTGATGTCGGCGGTGGCGGCTCCGTTGTATGCGCGGGCGTTGGGGCAGGCGTTGTTGCGGCGGCGGTCGGGTTTTGTGGTGACGCCGAAGGGGGGTGCGGTGTCGGGGGATTGTGTGGGGACGTTCCGGACGCATGTGGGGTGGGCGGTGGTGTTCGGGGGGTGTTTGGTGGGGTCGGTGGTGTGGGGTCATGATTTTGTGGTGATGCGGGTGTGGGCGTTGTTGGCGTTGGTGACGGCGTTGGGTCCGTTGTGTTTTTGGTGGGTGGGGTGCCGTCGTGAGGGTGGTGGGGGTGGTGGGGTGTCGGTGGTGGCGCCGGGTGGGTCGGAGTCTGCGGGTGTCACGGGCCGGGTCGGAGAACGCAGCCCCGCATAAGGCGGGCCTTTTCCGCCCCTCTTACGCGTTTCCGGCCAGCATGCGCTCCGCGGCCCTGGGGTCCCTTTCCCACTCGGCCCGCAGTTGCCGGGCAAACGCGTCGGGAAAGATGTCCTCGTCGCCGGATGCGAGGGCGTCGAGCGTCGCCCGTGCCACTTCTTCCGCTGTCGCCGCCGGGATTTCGCCGAGCGCGGGGTCGTGGTCGATGACGTCGTCCAGCATGTCGGTGCCGACCGGGCCCGGGAAGACGCCGTGCACGGTGATGGACCGTGGTGCCAGGTCCAGCCGGATCGCCTGGGTCAGGGAATTCAGGGCGGCTTTCGACGGCGGGTAGCCGCCCAGCGAGGGTGTCCCGCCGAAGGCCCCGACGCTGATGACGTTGACGATCGCCCCGCCCTCACGGCCTTCGAGGACCGGCAGAAAGGCCCGGATCATCCGGAGCGTGCCCAGGTAGTTGGTGCGTATCACGCGGTCGACGTCGTCGAGGTCCATGTCGAGCAGATGGCCGGCCCCGAGCTGACCGGCATTGTTGACGAGCAGGGTGACATCGGTCGCGGCGCGCGCCGCGGCGGCGATCGTGCCGGGCTCGGTGAGGTCCACCCGGAGCGGCACCACCCGGCCGTCGCCGTGACCCGTCGCCGGATCCGAGGACAAGGCTGCCGGATTCCGCGCGGCGGCGTAGACGCGCTCCGCGCCACGCGCGAGGAATTCCGCCACAAGGGCCTTTCCGATACCACGGTTGGCGCCGGTGACGAGCACGGTCGCGCCCTCGATCCGTACCATGGCCGGTCCTCTCTTCCCGAGTCTTCGCGATTTTCCCGATGCTTCCCGAGCCCTTGCCGGAAGCCGGCCTCTGCCGCCGGGATCCGTGTCCTTCAGCCATCCCTACCCGGATCCGTACGGGGTGCGGAGCGGGAGCGGAGAGCGGACGCTGGACGCGGGACCACCGAGCGGGGTCGCCAGGAGGAGGGCTCGTATGGCCACCGACGTTTCGCCCGCGCCGATGAGCGTGCTGGTCCTCGGCGCCTCCCTGCGGGGCGGCTCGCTCAACGCCCGGCTGGCCGCGCTGGTGGCCCGGCTGGTCGAGGAGGCCGGTGCCACCGCGGATCTCGCCCATATGGGGGAGTTCGCCATGCCGGTCTACGACGGCGACACCGAGACCGCCGAGGGGCTGCCGCCCGGCGCGCTGGCGCTCAGCGAGCGGCTGTCGCGCAGCGACGCCGTGGTGATCGCGTCCCCGGAGTACAACGCCTCGGTCCCCGGCGGGATCAAGAACGCCATCGACTGGGTGTCCCGGTTCCGGCCGCAGCCGTTCAAGGACAAGCACGCGCTGCTGGTCTCGGCCTCGCCGTCCCTCATCGGCGGAAACCGCGGCCTGTGGGCCCTGCGGGTGCCGCTCGAACACCTGGGCACCCGCGTCTACCCCGACATGTTCAGCCTCGCCCGCGCGCACGAGGGCTTCACCGACAGAGGGGACCTCGCGGACACCGGCCTCCATGAGCGGCTGGTCGAGGCGGTCGCCGCGTTCCTCCAGCTGGTGGAGGCGGACACCCGCTACGTATGCCTGCGGCGCCGCTGGTACGAGTTCCTCGGCGACCGCACCGACGCCGAGGTCACCCAGCGCGCCCAGGACTGACCGCCTACGCGGCCCCGTTCCCGAGGACGTCGGCGAGGTCGAAGCGGACCGTTTCCTCCAGTTGGGCGTACGTGCACTGTCCGGGTTCGCGGTCGGGGCGCCAGCGGCGGAACTGGGTGGTGTGGCGGAAGCGGTCGCCCTGGAGGTGGTCGTAGGCGACCTCGCAGACCCGCTCGGGGCGCAGGGGGAGCCAGGAGAGGTCCTTGGTCCCCGTCCACCGCGACGGGCCGCCCGGCAGTCTGCCCGTGGCCTGCGCCCGCGGGTCCGTCCACTGCTGCCAGGGGTGGCCTTCGGCGGACTCCATGCGCAGCGGCGCGAGTTCGGCCATCAGCTCCTGGCGGCGGCGCATGGGGAAGGAGGCGCACACGCCGACGTGCTGGAGCCGGCCTGTCGCGTCGTACAGCCCCAGCAGCAGGGAGCCGACGACGGGGCCGCTCTTGTGCAGCCGCAGGCCCGCGACCACGCAGTCGGCGGTCCGCTCGTGCTTGACCTTGATCATGACGCGTTCGCCCGGCCGGTAGGGGAGGTCCGGCGACTTGGCGATGACACCGTCCAGGCCGGCCCCCTCGAACTGCTCGAACCACGCCTGGGCCGTGGCCCGGTCGTGGGTCACCGGAGTGAGGTGCAGTGGTGGTGCGGTGTCGCGGAGCGCGTTCTCCAGTGCCTCGCGGCGGGCGTGCTGCGGGGTGTCGAGCAGCGAGTCGTCGCCGAGGGCGAGCAGGTCGAACGCGACGAAGCTCGCCGGGGTGACCTCGGCCAGACGGGTGACGCGGGAAGCCGCCGGGTGGATGCGTTCGAGCAGGGCGTCGAAGTCCAGGCGGCCGTCCCGGGCGATGACGATCTCGCCGTCCACGACGCAGCGCGGCGGCAGCCCGTCGAGCAGGGCGCGGACGAGCTCGGGGAAGTAGCGGGTCAGCGGCTTGGTGGTGCGGCTGCCCAGTTCGATGGAGTCGCCGTCGCGGAAGACGACGGCCCGGAAGCCGTCCCATTTCGCCTCGTACTGCATGCCGGGCGGAATGGCCGGTGCCGTCTTGGCCAGCATCGGCCGCAGCGGCGGCATGACGGGGAGTTCCATGAGCGCGATTGTGCGGGCGCGTGGATCTCCGCGCCTGTCGGCCTCCCGCGCCCGGCGCCTTGTGGCGGGCCGCCGGGGGCGCGCTTAGCGTGAGGGCATGGGCGAGGCAATGGAACTCACCATCGGTGAACGGGTCGTGCGGATCTCCCACCCGGACAAGGTGTATTTCCCCGAGCGCGGCTTCACCAAATACGACGTGGTCCGCTATTACCTCGCCGTCGGGGACGGGATCGTCCGCGCGCTGCGGGACCGGCCGACGACGCTGGAGCGCTATCCCGACGGGGTCGGCGGTGAGTCGTTCTTCCAGAAGCGCGCGCCCCGCAACCTCCCCGACTGGATCCCCACCGGCCGGATCGCCTTCCCCAGCGGCCGCTACGCCGACGAGCTGTGCCCCCGCGAGGTCGCGGCCGTGGTGTGGGCGGCGAACCTCGGGTGCCTCACCTTCCACCCCTGGCCTGTGCGGCGCGACGACACCGAGCACCCCGACGAGCTGCGCATCGACCTGGACCCGCAGCCCGGCACCTCGTACGCCGACGCTGTGCGGGCCGCCCTGGAGCTGCGCGGCGTGCTGGCGGACCTGGGGCTCACCGGCTGGCCGAAGACCTCCGGCGGGCGCGGCCTGCACGTCTTCGTGCCGATCCTGCCCCGGTGGACGTTCGTCCAGGTGCGGCGCGCGGCCATCGCCGTGGCCCGCGAGCTGGAGCGGCGGATGCCGGGGAGCGTCACCACGAAGTGGTGGAAGGAGGAGCGCGGGGAGAAGGTGTTCGTCGACTACAACCAGACCGCGCGCGACCGCACCATCGCCAGCGCCTACTCCGTACGCCCCCGCCCGCACGCCCCGGTGTCCGCGCCCCTGGCGTGGGACGAGGTGCCGAGCGCGGTTCCGGAGGACTTCGACCTCGGCAGCATGCCGGAACGCTACGCGCGCGTGGGCGACGTGCACGCGGGCATGGAGGAGAAGCCCTGCGGCCTGGAGGCGGCCCTGGAGCTCGCGGACCGCGACGAGCGCGAGCACGGGCTGGGCGACCTGCCCTATCCGCCCGAGCACCCCAAGATGAAGGGCGAGCCCAAGCGGGTCCAGCCCAGCCGCGCCCGCAAGAAGGCCCCGCCGGACACGTCCGGCGACTGACCGGCCGTCACCCGGCCGGGGCCGGGGCGGAGGGTCCCGGTCCGGCGGTCATCAGGTCTGGATGGGTATGTCTCTGTTTATTCCGGTTTACCCCTGGTTGAGGGGTGGGAAATTGGGCAGTGCGTTATCCACTCCGGACAACAGGGAGCTGTTTATGACCCAGACACTCGTGGCCCGTGGCGTGGCATTCTCGGTGGCCGTGCTGGCCGGGGGAATGCTGGCAGCCACGCCCGTACACGCGTCGGCACCGGTACCGGTACCGGGAAAGCCCTTCGGCACGATCAGCAGCACGACCGGCCTCAACGAGCGTGCCTACCCCAGCATCGACGCCCCGGTGCGGGCCACGCTCGCCCGCGGTACCAAGGCCGCGCTGCGCTGCAAGGTCCGCGCGCAGGACGTCAGCGGCAACAACGTGTGGTACCAGCTGAAGGACCGGCCGACCTGGGTGAGCGCGGTGTACGTCACCAGCACCGGCAACGTCCCGCTCTGCCGGGAGGTCGCCCACACCGCGATGGACGACAGCCCGACCGTCCGGGCCGCGATGGGCTGACGCGCGGAACGGCCGGGGCGGCGGCGCGAGGCGCCGCCGCCCCTTCCTGACTGCGGTCACCGCGCCCGGATCGCACCGATTCCGGTAGCAGGGGCCGGATTTCGGCGCGCCCCGGGCGCGGTGGCCGTGGGGCATCCCGCCCCCGATGAGGGCCATGGCCTCTACAGTTGCTGTTGCCTCCCCGTACCGCCCGGGGTGGCGGGGGTGCGGCTGGGGAGAGCGGTCAGGCCGGAGGGATGTGGGCTGTGAATCACCCGAGTCGGGGTTGTGTGCTGTTGCTGGACGGCACGCCTGACCGGCGTCGTGGTGCGGTGCCGAATCCCACGTTGCACGCGGTGGTGGGGGCGGATCCGCGGGGGCTCGTGTCCGCGGAGGCGGTCGATGTCGTCCAACTGCCCGGCGCCGCGGGCCAGCAGAACGTACTGGCCTATCTCCAGCACGCCGCCGCGGGCCCCGGACCGCTCCTGGTCTGGGTGACCGGACGGCTGATGGCCTCCTCCTCGCGCCGCCGCGGTGGCGGCGAGGTGCACCTCGCCCTGTCGGGCAGCACGCCGGGCAGCGTCCGCTATACGGGACTGCCCTGGGCATGGCTAACCCGCACGCTCGGCGCGCACCAGGGCCCGGTGCTGCTGGTGGCCGATGTCGAGGCCGACGCCGCCGCCTGGCCGAAGGTCGCCGACGCCGCGGAGAGCGGGCAACTGTCCGAGGGCATCGCGCTGTTCGGTGTCGTCACTCCCGCCCCGCCCGCGCCCGCCCAGGAGGCCGGCCCCTACACCCGCGCCTTCCTAGGCGTGCTGCGCGCGGGCAGCCCGGGCGCGGGGCCCGCTGTGGACGCCGAGGCGGTGCACCGGTGGGCGCTCACCGAGTCGGGGCTGGAAGGCCGGGCGCTGGCCCTGGCTCACGGCGTGTCAGGACCGGTCCTGAACAACACGGCCCACCAGGCGCGTTCGGCCCCCGCGCCCGAGCGGGCGCCGGTCCGCGACGCCGTACCGGCACCTGCCCTCGCACCCCTGACGCCCGTGCCCGTCACCGTACGGGCACCCGCCGACGCCGTGCCCGTGCCCGTGGCGGCGGCGCCCGCGAAGGACGACCCGCTGGCCGGGATCCTCGCCGCCGCCCGTGCCGGGCGCCACAACGAGGCGGCCGCGATGGCCGCCGCGTGGGAGCAGCAGACACTGCGCCGGCACGGTCCGCACAGCCCGGAAGCGGGGCTCTGGACCGAAGTGCGGGCCGATCTGGCCAGGTTGGCGGGTGATCACGGGCGGGCGGCGGAGCTGTGGATGTCGGCCGCGCGCGCCCGGCTGGAGCGCGGCGGGACCGGCGACGCCGAGGCGGTCGCCGCGGTGAAGCGGGCCCATTACTGCTGGCAGCACAGCGGGGAGCAGGCGCCCGGCCTGGCCGCCGGGCTGCTCGCCCTGTGGGAGCGGGTGCCCGGTGGCGAGGGTGCCGCCGATCATGTCCGTACGCATCTGCGCACCCTCCAGGACGTGCCGCCGGCCGCCGCCCGTTGAGGCACCGGGCCGCCGGGCCGGGTGGGCGGGAAGAGTGGCGGGTGGTGGCCTGGACCCGGCGGGCCGGGTGGGACACACTTCAGCCCATGCAGTGGACTGACATCGATCGGATCGCGGCGGGCCTCGCCGAGCAGCACCCCGGTGCGGAGCCCCTGAAGGTCGACTTCCTGGATCTGCGCGACCGGGTGGCCGGGCTGAGCGGCTTCAGCGGCGACCCCACCCGGGTGAATCTGCGCATCCTCGAATCCATCCAGCTGGCCTGGCTCGACCGGATGGGCATGGGCTGACGCTCGCGCCCGACCGCCCTGGCCGGGCCGCGTTTTGGCGATCGGCGGGCTGCCGTGGATCATGCTCCTCATGCACAGCGACCTCTTCGCCCCCGAGAACATGGTTCAGCCCGCCGCCGCGCCGGGCATGACCCTGCAGAACCCCAAGTCCATCAAGTACGTCGTCCAGGGCGAGTGCTACGCGCGCCAGGGCGCGATGGTCGCCTTCCGCGGCAACCTCCAGTTCGAGAAGCTCGGTCAGGGCGTGGGGAATTTCCTCAAGCGCGCCGTGACCGGCGAGGGCCTCGCGCTGATGACCGTCAAGGGCCAGGGCGACGTCTGGTTCGCGCACGAGGCGGCCAACTGTTTCATCGCGGACATCGCGCCGGGGCAGAGCCTCACCATCAACGGGCGCAACGTCCTCTGCTTCGACCCCACCCTCTCCTACGAGATCAAGGTCGTGAAGGGCGCGGGCATGACCGGCGGCGGCATCTTCAACTCCGTCTTCACCGGCCACGGCAAGCTCGGCGTCATCTGCGAGGGCCACCCCATCGTCATCCCGGTCACCCCCGGCGCCCCGGTCTTCGTCGACACCGACGCCGTCGTCGGCTGGACCACCGACCTGCACACCTCCCTCCACCGCTCGCAGAGCCTCGGCTCCATGCTGCGCGGCGGATCCGGTGAGGCGGTGCAGCTGAAGCTGGAGGGGCAGGGGCACGTCATCGTGCGGCCCAGCGAGGCCAAGCCGGAGCGCACCGGCTGACGCCGGCCGGGTGCCGGGCCCCAGGGGGCGGCCTCGTCGCTGTTCCGTCGGGTCCAGCTGTACGGGGCCGCCGCTCCTGGGCGGGCTTTCAGGTGAGCAGGGCCCTGAGGAGGTCGCTGACCAGGATCGTCAGTCCGCCGACCACGGGGTTGAGGGCGTGGACGAGGCCGCCGACGAGATTGGTCGCCACGGACAGCAGGCCACCGCCGCCGAAGTGCCCGTTCATGTTGCGGGTGTCCGGGGCGGCGGACATGTCGTTCCTGGCGAGCTGCGCCGTCGCCCCGACGGCCTCGGTCGTCGCCCCCGTGATGGCGTTGACGTCGGGTGCCGCGGCCGTCGACTGCTGCTGGAGAGCGGCCCGGGCGGTGGTGAGCTTGGTGAGGTTCTCCTTGACGGCGGCGCAGTTGCGGACGTCCTTCTGCGGCGTCGGCTGCGCCGCGTCACAGTTCTGCGCGGCCGTCGTGCTCGCCGCGGTGATGGCGTTGTTGTCGATGGTCTTCATCGCGTCGGCGGCGGCCCGCCGCAGCGCGTCGGGTGCCGGCGCGGCGAGTCCGGCCGGTGCCGCCGGTGCGACAGGTCTGGTGACCGCGGTCTTGGTGATGTGCGGGGGAGCCGCGGGTGCGGGCGTCGCCAGAGAGGTCGTCATCACGAGCGCGACGGTGCCGCACGCTGCCGTGACGAGGGCGAGGCCGGTGGTGCGAGGAGCGGGCATGAACGTACTCCTTGGAGCGGAGGGATCTTCACGATCACCTTGCGGCCACCCCCAGGACCCCGCAATCGGACAGCGGCCAAGGGGGTGCCCCAAGGCCGCTCCGGCCGCCGTCTTTCCCTCCGTCAGAAACCCCGCGACACCTCCATCGCCCCTGGGAACAGCGCACTTTGACGAGGTGCCAGCGGTCCTCCCGGAACCTGATGGTCCGTCCGGTAGGAGGGTGACACCCTGTCGGCCGATCAGCCGAAAGCCCGTCAGGGGAGCGGGTCAGTGGGCCGTGGCGTAGACCCTGGCCGCGAACTCCGCGATCTGCTCGTCGCTGAGGTTCTTCGCGAGGTTCGCCTCCGTGATCATGCCGACCAGACGGTGGTCGCCGCGGACGTCGATGACCGGGAGCCGCTTGATCTGGTGGCGCTCCATGATCTCCAGCGCCTCGGTGGCGTCCGCCTCGGCATCGATCCAGTGCAGCTGCGAGCCCAGCTCGCGGGCCTTCATGCCCGCCGGGTCGTGGCCCTCGGCGACGCACTTCACGACGATGTCGCGATCGGTGATCAGGCCCTTGAGACGGTTGTCGGAACCGCAGATGGGCAGGCAGCCGACCGCCAGGTCACGCATCATCTCCGCCGCGTCGGCCAGCGACTGCTGCTCGTCGACACACTGCACACCCGCGGACATGATCTCGCGGGCCTTGAGCTGCTTTCTCGTAGCCATGATCGCTCCTGACTTGCGCGCACGACGATGGGGTGCGTCGGGCTCCGGCCGTCCGTCCCTTGGGCCCCGGACCGCGGACCGGCCCGGCGGCGGGCCCTTCGCTCCCTCCATCGCAACACGGATGGCCCAACGCCGCCACGCCGGTCCTCAGGGCGTGCCGTAGCCCGGCAGGTGCCGCTCCATGAGCTCGACCTTGCCGTCGAGCGGACGCTCCATCCCCGGCCACAGGTCGGCCTGGAGGACGAGCTGCACCCGTGGCGCCCTGGCGGCGACGGCCTCCGTGGCGCGCTTGACGACGTCCATCACCTCGTCCCACTCGCCCTCGATCGTGGTGTGCATGGCGTCGGAGCGGGTCGGCAGCCCTGACTCGCGGATGATCCGCACGGCGTCCGCGATGTGTTCCGGGAAGGACTCCCCGACGCCCAGCGGCGTCAGCGTGAAGGAGATGAGCACGGTGCTTTTTCCTTTGACGAGAAGTGATGAGAGGTGGTGAGAGGTGTGCGGGCCGGGTCAGACCGGGTCGCCGAGCGAAGCGCGGTAGGCGTGGACGGCCGGCGAGCGGTATGCCGACGCGACCTTCAGCAGGCTGCCGATCTCGTCGGCGAGGTCCTGCGCCCCCGGCCCCGCCAGATTGGCCGTCTGGGCCTGCGGGTCCTGCCCGGAGCGCTTGGCGTGCAGGGCCGCGGCCAGCCAGCACGCCGTCACATGCGCGTCGACCAGGGGTTCGGGCACGCCCTGGCCCGTGACGTGCGTGCGGACGACGCCGAGGGTCGAGGGGGTCACGTAGTTCCGCAGCACGATCATCGCGTCCCTGATCTCGATCACCCTGCGGTAGAGCAGCAGCTGGAGCGGCACGGCCGCGGCGCCCAGCCGGTTGCCCGGGCGCAGCACCACGTCCGGCGTGGTCGCCGTCAGGTCCTGCCACAGCCGGTCCAGTCCGCGGTACGACCTGCGGTCCCGCCAGTGGTCCCGGACCAGGGCCAGCACGGGCAGCGCCGCCCCGAGCGCCATGAACGCCGCCTCCACGCCGGTGACCGGCGAGAACAGCGGGGCGAAGACCGTGGACCGCGTCTGGAGATAGAACAGCTTCAGCACCCACAGCAAGGACGCCAGCAGGATGCCCGTGCCGAACAGCCGCAGGCCCAGGCGCAGCAGCCGTGGCGTGCCCGGTCTGCGGCCGTAGCTCCAGCAGACGATGCCGCACGTGGTGTCGGCGGTCAGGTGGAAGGCGAAGAACACCCACCAATAGGCGTCCGGCACGCTCGCGATGTCCCGGGACGGCGCGATCTGGTTGCGCGCGTGCGGGGGGCCGCAGAGGTCCAGCAGCACCAGCGCCACCATCACCGCGAGCGCGGCCCCGAACACCGGGGCCGTACGGCGCCGCCGCCCCGCCGCGCCGAAGATGAACCACAGCACCGCCGCCGCGTCGACGATGCTGAACAGGTGCGTGGACAGGTCGATCCAGTGCGCGTCCGCGATCACCCGCGCCAGCATGTCGGTGACCGGCTCCAGATGCATCGACATCGCCAGCGCGATCATCACGAGCGCGAACCACAGCGGCCGCTGCTCGCGGTGCCGGATGCCCTGCGGGGCCCGGACGACGGCCACCGTCCACAGGGCGGCGATGCCGGCGTTCTCCACCCAGGGCTGGTCTAACGAGTGGAACACGACGCCCCCGCACGGTGGCCGGTCCGCAGGCCCATGGCCGATTCCAGCCCGCCCAGCATCCCGGACAGCAGCGTCGGCGCGGGGACCCGCCCGGCGGCCTCCAGGATGAGCGTGGCGATCATCTCCGCCTCCTGCTCCTGCTCGTCGCCGTAGCGGATGCGGGCCAGCACCTGCCGCACGGACCGCGGGTCGCTGATGTCGAGATGGCGGTAGAGCTCCTGGTCGGCCACCGCGGAGCGGTGGTTGCAGACCAGGTGCCCGATCTCGTGCACGATGATGTGCTCCTGGTGCAGGGGGCTGGTCTGCGCGTCGTAGAGCACGAAGTCCTCCGTGTCCACCGACAGCAGCATGCCCGACGGGGTGCCGGGAACCGTCGGAGTGGGCAGCGCCAGCAGCCGCAGCGGCCGGTCGCGCTCGACCGCGAGCCGGGCGCACAACTCCTGGGCGGAGAACGGGTCGGGGATCGGAATGCCGCCGATGACCTGCTGACATCGACGGCGCAGACGCCTCCAGTGCATCTCGGTCGGCTCTCCAGGAAGGGTCGGGACGGGGGGACAGAGAACCCGGTATCCGCGGCGCGTCACGGTGTCACCGTGAGACCGCGACGGCCGGGGAAGCACGCGATGCGGCTCCCTCGCTGTCCCTTCCCCCGGACAGTTCCTGGCAGCATCACGAGCCCCTTCGCACTTGCCCCCCGGCCGGTGTGATCGTAGATCGTCACTGGGTCTCCTGCCAGGTTTTGACACATAGTTGACCGTCACGGTCCGTACGGCCAGGCCAACTTCCCGTCATATCGGCCGTATTCCCGCGCCGCGCGTGAGGCAGGCTCAGCCGAGGGTGCTGCGGCGGCCGAAACGGCTGCTGCGCAGGCGGCGCTTGAGGCTGTCGAGGACGGGGTGGCGCTCCCGCTGCTCCTGCGAACGGTGGTCGAGTTCCTCCACCAGGCGCTGTGTGCGCTTCTCCACGTCGAGCTCGTCCAGGATCCGGTCGATCTCGGTCAGCAGGGCTCCGTGCAGCTGCCACTGGCGCGGATGCTCCAGCACCTTGTCGAGCAGCAGGTCGGCCGCCCGGTCGCGGGCCGCGCGCCCGGCGGCCAGTGCCTCGCCCAGCCGGACCTCGGCGTCCTCCGCGTTCGTGGTCACGTGCGTGGTGATGACGACCGCGAAGCTCTGCACCGCGAGGGCGAGCCGGTCGAAGACCTCTTCCAGGGCCTCGGCCACGTCCTCCGTGAACAGCGGCTCGTCGGTGCGCTCCTTGGCCAGGTCGGTCAGCGTCCGGGCGGCGACCCGCAGGACCACCGCCGAGATCTCCAGCGCGTCGAGACCCGTGCGCAGCACCACCCGGAACAACAGGCCCTCCCGGACCCGGGGATTGAGCCGCAGGCTGTCCTCCGCCTGCCGCAGCGCGGCGTCGACCTCGACGATGTCGTGGTCGAGCTTCCGCGCCTCGTGCAGCCGGGCCGCCGCCTCGGCGACGGTGGTGTGGCCGCTGATCTCCTGCCCGATGTCCTGGAGCAGCCGGCGCATCCGGCCCGCCAGGTCCTCGATGGCCTCCCCGGCGGGCTGCACCCACACCGGCGGCACGAAGAGGACGTTGAACAGCAGGCCCACGACCGCGCCGATCAGCGTCTCCAGCACCCGGTCCCAGGAGGTCTCCGCGACCCGGGTGACCCCCAGGACGAGCATCGCGCTGATCGCCACCTCGGGGACGAACTCGCCCACCTTCACGAACCGGCCGATGACCAGCGACGCCAGGATGATCAGCCCGAGGCTCCACCACGTCAGCCCCACCAGCACGCTGAAGCCGATGGCGATGAGCACGCCCGCCACCACCGAGTTCACCCTGCGGATGCCGGTGGTCAGGGTGGCGTAGAGGGTCACCTGCACGACCAGCAGCGCGGTGAGCGGCGCGGTCAGCGGCGCCGGTTCCCGGCTGAGCCACAGGGCCACCACATAGGAGATGACCGCGGCCAGTGTGGAGCGCACCGTCTGCACGACCGCCGGTTCCCGGCCGCGCCGCACCAGTGTTGTCAGGGGGTCGGAGAGCGCAGGCACCTTGTGCCCCTTCCCGCTCACCACCCCCTCGGACACCCGATCGGCCGTGGTGCCACCCGGGCGGTCGCCCCTGGCGGGGCCGGTTCCCGTACGCGATAGCGTCCAGGGGGCGCCCAGGGATCCGGCCGTCGATGTAAGATACGAACTGGCCGGTTTTATTTTCGTGCGATACAGGAGGTGCCCTCGTGGCGAAACAGGCACGGGCGATCCAGACCCGCCGCACGATCCTGGAAGCGGCCGGTGCCGTCTTCGACGAGTTCGGGTACGAGTCCGCGACGATCGCCGAGATCCTCTCGCGGGCGGGTGTGACCAAGGGCGCGCTGTATTTCCACTTCGCCTCCAAGGAGGAGCTGGCGCGCGGGGTCCTCGAGGCGGCGATCACCACCGAAGGCGTCATACCGCAGGAGTCCAAGGTCCAGGAGTGGGTGGACGTGGGTATGGTGCTCGCCCACCGGCTGCCGAAGGAGCCCTTGCTCAGCGCCCCGATCCGGCTGTCCGCCGACCGCAGGGCGCGGGAGCTGTTCGGCACGTCGTGGGCGGGGTGGATCGACTATCTCGCGGAGATGCTGACCGCGGCGAAGGAGCAGGGCGAGCTGCTGCCGCACGTCGACCCGCGGCAGATCTCGGTGCTCTTCGTGAGCGCGTGGACCGGCGTGGAGATCGTCGCCACGGCGGCGGCCGGCGACGGCGAGGCGCTGGAGAACCGCATCGCGATGCTCTACGACTGCTTCCTGCCGAGCATCGCCGTGCCCGGTGTCCTGGGCCGGCTGGACACCGCGCCGGACCGCGGCGGCCGGATCTGGGAGGCGCACAAGGAGCGGGCGCGCGCGGCCGCGGAAGAGGACGGGCAGGCCCTCCAGGGCTGACCCCCACCTGACTTGGCCGGGCCGCGCGGGGGGCGGCCCGGCCATTCGCATGTCTGCCACCCGTCCATGCCCGGCTGAGATCAGGCAAGAAAACCAGCTGGTTGGTTTTGTGTTCGGCTGTTGACTTCTCCGCCGCCCCGTGGGACTCATGACGCGTACACGTCACTCCGCTTTTCGTGTCCGCCCGGCCCCACCCCGGGCAGGAAGGAAGCACACGATGCGTACGACGAAGAGACCCTCCACCCGCCCCCGCACTCTCGCCGGCGTGGCCATGGCCGCCGTCCTCGCGGGCGCCGGCGTCGGGCTCGCCGCACCGCCTGCCCTGGCCGACACCGTCGCCGTCCAGTACACCTGCACCGGACCCGGCGCCCCCGGCGGCGTGCAGTCCCTGAACATCGCTGTGACGGCTCCGGCCAGTGTCGAGCAGGGCGGCACCGCGGATGTCACCGTCGATGTGATCACGACGCTCACCGCGCCCGTCGACATCCCGGCCGGGAGCGTGAGCGGTGAGCTGAACCTCGACCTCGGCGGCGCGGCGACAGGCAGTGTCACCGCCACCGGCTTCACCAACTCCGACGCCATCCCGAGCGGCACCCCGGTCACGGTGACCGGCGGCAAGGCGTCGGCCCGGCTCGACAACGCAGGCACCACGACCTTCTCGCCCGGCGGCGCCACCGTGCACGTCTTCGGTGTCACCGTCGCCTGCTCGATATCGGGCACCGCCCCGGTCGCCGCCACCACGCAGGTGGGAGGCGCCTGACCGGCGGACGGCGCGGCCGGGCCCCGCGTCAGACGCGGGTGAGCGCGGCCGCGCCGAAGGAGACGTCGAAGCGGTCGCACCAGATGCTGACGCTCGTGAACCGGCCGAGGTCCAGGCCGGCGGGCAGGGCGTAGTTCTGGTCGCCCTTGTTGCCCTTGAGGGAGCCGAGGCTCCGGTGGGCACCGTCGTCGAAGACGTACCAGCCGGCCCGGCCCTCCTTCACCGGGGCGTCGGTGATCAGGACGCGCAGGTCCGGGCCGTTGCTGGTGTCGAGGTTCTCCAGGCGCAAGGTGCGCGTGCCGTCGGGCAGTTCGAGGATCCGCACCGTACCGCTCGTGCTGTGCTCATGGCTGATCAGCTCGCCCACGGCCAGGGTCCTGGGGCCGCGCCCCGGCGCCTCCGCCGCCGCGGGCACGGTCTCCCGCACGGTGGTGTCCACCCACAGCTTCCACGGCTGGAACCAGGCCACCCCCGCGCCGACCGCCACCAGCCCGGCCACCAGCAGCCCCACCACGACCGGCCTGCCGAGCATCCGTCGTACGCGTCCCATCTCGTCCTCCTGAAAGCCATGTGCTGTCAGTGGTTCCAACGGGCCGCGGTGGCGCCCGCGCTCCGGGACGGCGATGACGAAAGTCTTACGCACCCTCCCGGCACGCGGCGGGAGCGGCCCGCGGGCCGGGGACGCCCGCGCCCTCCGGGACGAACTCCACCGCCGCCACCCGCTGCCGCGAGGTCCGGTCGAGCAGGACGACCGAGGCCGCCTCCGGGACGGCGCCCGCCCCGCCGGGGCCGGAGAGCGCCCGCAGGAGCACGGCGAGCCGCCGGTCGTGCCGGGCGAAGACCCGGCCCGGAGCCCACCGGCCCCGGGCGTCCTGGCCCGCCAGGGCCTCGGCCGCGCCGACGTCCAGCAGCACCAGGTGCAGCTCGCGCCCCCGCCGCCCGGCGGTCCGGGCCAGCCACCGCCGCAGCCACGGGCGGCTGCCGCAGTCGTGCACCAGCACCGGGCCACCCGAGCGCACGGCCGCGCGCAGCCACCGGACGTGCTCCAGCCGCGCCCACGGCCGGTAGACCGCGTACGGCAGCCGCGCGGGCATCACCGCCTCGCACGCCTCGTGGACGTCACGCGGATCCACCGCGGTGACGGCCCTGCCCCAGCGGCGCAACAGGGTGCTCTTGCCGCTGCCGGGCAGGCCCGAGACGACGACCACGGCACCGGGCGGATAGGACAGCAGGGCGGGAGCGCCGTCCGCGCCCCGGAAGTCCACCAGGCCACGCGGCCGCAGCCGCCCCGCCGGTGCCCCGGTGGCTATGCCTGACCCGCTCGTATCGCTCACTACCGCCCCCTGCCCGCATCGATGCCCACGTCCGCCGGGCACGGCCCAAGCTACGGCAAGTCGCTGTCGCCCCCGAGGCCGGCGACGACCCGGCGCGGCACGCCGACGGCGGCCGCGTACCCCTGCCCTGCGCGAGCGCCAGCCCGCTCCGCCCTCGGCGGTGAGCGGCAGGGACGGGAAACAGCTGACGCGCTTCCCGTGTTACTCCCGTGACGGCCGGAGCCCCGCGGCATCCGCCGGCCGACCCGTAGCGCGACACGGAAGGTGCGTCACATGAAGATCGGCATCATCGGAGCGGGCAACATCGGCGGCAACCTCGCGCGGCTGCTCACCGCCGCCGGCCACGACGTGGCGATCGCGAACTCCCGCGGTCCGCAGACCCTCGGCGCACTGGCCGAGGAGACCGGGGCCACGCCCGTCACCGTCGAGCAGGCCCCGCGTGGCGCGCGCGTCGTCATCGTCACCGTGCCGCTGAAGAACGTCCCCGGCCTGCCCGCCGGGCTGTTCGCCGACGCGCCGGACGACCTGGTCGTCATCGACACCGGCAACTACTACCCCCAGCAGCGTGACGGCCGCATCGCCGAGATCGAGGACGGGCTGCTGGAGAGCCGCTGGACCGAGCGCCACCTCGGCCGGCCCGTCGTCAAGGTCTTCAACGGCACGTACGCCCAGGACCTGCTCGACCGCCCCCGGCCCGCGGGCGACCCCGACCGGATCGCCCTCCCCGTGGCCGGCGACGACCCGGAGGCCAAGCGGATCGTCCGCGAACTCGTGGACGGCATCGGCTTCGACACGGTCGACACGGGCGGCCTGGACGACTCCTGGCGCCAGCAGCCGGGGAAGCCGGTCTACGGGGTGGCGGCCGGCGCGGAGACGGTCCGCGAGCTGCTGGCGGAGGCGACGCCGGAGCGCACCGCGGAGTGGCGCGCCTGACGGCACCGGGGGCGCCCGCGCGGACCGCGGTCCCCGGGCCGCGGCCCGCGCCCGGGATGACCAAGGTCACGATCTTCGGTGGGAACCTGTGGCGGGGGCAGACGCTCCAGTAGGACGGAACAGACCATCATGTCCTTCGGGGCAACAGCATCATCCGGAGCGACGCGATGACGCACTCACCTTCCGGGGCGTACCAGTCCCGGGGCCACCGCCGTGCATCCCGCGCCAAACGATGGACCATCGTTGTGGCGTCCATAGCCGTACTCGGACTGCTCACGGGGGGCGTGCTCGACTATCTCAAGATCGGGCCGTTCTCCGACAAGGGCGAGAAGGTCAGCTTCGGCCAGCAGGCCCCCGCGGGCAACGGCGGGCAGGCCGGCGGGAACAACGGCGCGCAGCCCGTGGCCGACTCCAAGGTCCTGATGCCGACCGGACCCCAGGCCGAGTTCAAGAACGTCAACACCCTGGGCGACGGCACGCACATCGCCGTGACCACCCTGGAGGGCAAGAAGTCCGGTTTCACGGGCAAGGTCTGGGTCTGGGCCCCGAAGGAGTACGGAGAGGCCAAGTTCGCCAACAGCGGCTTCCCCGTGCTCATCGCCCTGCCCGGCGGCCCCGGCTTCCCGGACAACTACTGGATGGGCACCAACCTCAAGCTCCAGTCGTCCATCTCCAAGTGGTACGCCGAGGGCAAGAGCAAGCCCTTCCTGCTGGCCATGCCGGTGCTGAACCCGAAGAACAACGGGACGTACTGGGACGGCAGCGACATCCCGGGCCAGCCCAAGATGGGCACCTGGCTCACCGACGACGTCCCGGACCTGATGAAGCAGAACTTCCGGACCATCAAGTCGCGTGACGGCTGGGCCTTCATGGGCTCCTCCTCCGGCGGCTTCGCGGGCATGAAGGCCGTCCTGAAGCACCCCGACCGCTTCAAGGCGGCCATCGCCTCCGGCCCGGACATCGTCCCGGACTCCCCGCTGTGGAAGGGCCACAAGAAGGAGATGGACGAGAACAACCCCGAGCTGCTGGCCAAGGACCTGATCGCCAAGGGCGGTCCGGAGGTCTACATCGCGTTCCAGTACGGCACCCGGGAGGACCCCATCACGATCAACGGGGTCAAGAAGTTCGTCGCCACCTACGGCAAGGGCCCGGTCCACACCAACGTGAAGGTGATCGAGGGCGGCAAGCACGACGCCTACACCTACGTCCCGAGCATGGGCCAGGGGCCCATCCAGTGGATCAGCGAGCAGCTGTCGGACCCGCTCCCGGCCTCCTGACGCGCCGCCCCACCCGAAGCCGCGAGACCGCCCCCGGTCTCGCGGCTTTCTCGTCCGCCGGGGCACGGACCACGCCCGTTTACCCTGTGACCAGGGATTTCTTGAGGGGGACAGGGGCTTTGGGCATGGGTGGGGAAGAACCCGCGGATCCGTTGCGATTCACCGTCCTCGGGCCGGTACGGGCCTGGCGGGGCATCACGGAGCTGCCGTTGGGGGCGCGCCAGCAGCGCTGCTTCCTCGCCGTGCTGCTCCTGCGCGCCGGCACCACCGTCCCGGCGGAGGAACTCGTCGACGCCCTCTGGGGGGAGCGGCCGCCCCTCGCGGCCCTGGGCACCGTGCGCACCTACGCCTACCGGCTGCGCAGGATCCTGGGGTACGGCACGATCGGCCCCGACACGGGCGGCTACCGCGTCGATGCCGCCCCCGGATCCGTCGACGCCGCGGAATGCGAACGCCTGGCGGCCGAAGCCGCCCGCCACCGCGCCGCCGGCCGGCCGGAAGCGGCCCTGACGGCGCTGCGGCAGGCCCTCTCGCTGTGGCACGGCGAGGCGCTGCCCGGACTCCCCGGCCCGTACGCCGAACGGCAGCGCGCCCGTTGGGCCGAGCGCCGCCTCGAACTCCTCGAAGCCCGCCTGGAGACCGAGCTGGAGCTCGGCCGCCACGACCGGATCACCGGGGAGCTCGCCGAGCTGGCCGACGCGCACCCGATGCGCGAGCGCGTCTCCCACCTGCGGATGCTCGCCCTCTACCGTGCCGGACGCCAGGCCGAGGCCCTGGACGCGTACGCCGCCGCGCGCCGCACCCTGATCACCGAGCTCGGCGTCGAACCCGGCCCGGAGCTGCGGGAACTGCACGGCCGGATCCTCGCCGCCGACCCCGCCCTCGCGCCGTCCCCCGGTCCCCTCCGCACCACCGCGAACGCGTCCGAGGCGCCCGCGGCCGCGCCGCCCGCCACCCTTTCGCCGGAGCCCTTCGCCCTGCCGCCCACATCCCTGCCCGCCCCCAGGCAACTCCCCGCCAAATCGGCGGACTTCTGCGGACGGCAGGCCGAGAAGGCCGCGCTGCGCCGGGCCCTGCTCGCCCCCGGGACGCCCGTCGCCGTCGTCTGCGGCCTCGGCGGCGTCGGCAAGACCGAACTCGCCGTCCACCTCGCCCACTCCCTGGCCGCGCACTTCCCCGACGGCCAGCTCTACGCCGACCTGCACGGCGAGGACGGCCGGCCCACGCCGCCCGAGGAGATCCTCGGCTCCTTCCTCGGCGCGTTCGGCATCCGCCGGGACGCGCTGCCCGCCGGGCTCACCGAGCGGTCCGTCCTCCTGCGCTCCGTGCTCGCCGGACGCCGCGTCCTCCTCGTCCTCGACAACGCGCGGGACGCCCGGCAGGTGCGTCCCCTGCTGCCGGGCGGGCCCGGCTGCGCCGTGCTGGTCACCAGCCGCGCCCGGCTCACCTCCCTGACCACGGCCCACCCCGCCGAACTGGGCGTCCTCGGCCCCGAGGAGGCGCTCCAGCTGCTCACCGCCATCGTCGGCGAGGACCGCGTGCGCGCCGACGAGCCCGCGGCCCGGGAACTGCTGGCCGCCTGCGGCCACCTGCCCCTGGCCGTCCGGATCACCGCCGCCAGGCTCGTCCACCGCCCGTTCTGGACCCTCGCCGGCATCCTCCCCAAGTTCGCCGACGGCCGGCGCCGCCTCGACTTCCTGCGCACCGGCGACCTCGCGGTGGAGACCGTCTTCCGCTCCGGCTACGACCGGTTGGAGCCGGCGCAGGCGCGCGCCTTCCGGCTGCTCGCCGTCCCGGACACCCCCGACTTGCCGCTCGACGCCGTCGCCGCCCTGCTCGGACTGCCCCGCGACGCGGCGGAGGAACTCGCCGAGTCCCTCGCCGACGCCTCGATGCTGGAGACCCCCGCCCCCGGGCGCTACCGCTACCACGGCCTCCTGCGCGACTTCGCCCGTGCCCTCGGCGCGCCGGCCGACGCACGGGGAGAGTCTGCCGGTCAGGGCGCGGGCGGCTACGGACGGGTGTGACCGAGGGTCATGCGCAGGAAGCGGGGCCGGTAGATGTCCGCGTGGTGGATGACGTCGTCCGGGTCGAGGCTGTTGACGTTGTAGGAGACGACGAGCTCGTCGCGGCGCTCGAGCTCCGGGTGTTCGTGCGGGTTGTAGGCGAAGACGTTCCGGTTGCGGTAGGTGCCGCCCGGCCCGGCCTCCGGGGCGGTGAAGACCGTACGGGGCCGGGTGAACGGCCCGTCGGGCGTGCGCGACCAGGCGAGCTGCACCTCCGCGCTGAAGGGCAGGTCCACGCGCTGGGTGCACAGGACGTACCAGGCGCCGTGCCGCACGACGCTCAGCTCGTCCGAGGTGCGCAGCGCGGCACCGTCGGGCCCGGACAGCCGGGCGGAGCGGTGCTCGTCGGAGGACCAGCCGCCGCGGCCGGCCCAGAACTGCCAGGGCGCGCGCAGGTCGGAGCCGGTGACGCGGGCCAGGTGGAGGTGGTTGCCCAGGCCGGGGACCTGCTCGGTGCCGTAGATGTAGGTGTGCCCGCCCTCCCGGGACAGCCACGCGCCCCACGAGACACCGGCCGACGACGGCAGCGGGGTCAGCGGCCGGGGCCCGGGTCCGCCGCCGGGGCCGAACCGGCCCAGCGCGTTGCCCCGCCAGGCCATGTCCAGGGGGCCGGGCCCGGTGCGCGCGTAGTGCGCGTAGACGACCTGGACACCGCCGCTGCCGGGGATTCCGGCCCGCGCCCAGTACCAGTCGTCGGGCCCCGAGCCGGACACGAGGGACGTGGGCCCGCTGGCCGCGTCCCGCCCGGTGACGGTGTGCGGGCCGGTGCTGTTCCAGAGGACGAAGCTGTTGTGCACGAAGGGTGTGGAGCCGGGCCCGGTGACGGGGGAGCGCGAGCCGTCGGGGCGTACGGTGCCGAGGAAGGTGTCGGAGAAGACCCACAGTTCGCCCTTGGGCGCGGGCACGGAATATGTGCTGTCGCCGCCGGTCCAGTGCCCCGGCGAGCGGTCCCGCTCGGCATACCGGGTGAACGCCCGCTCGAGCGCCGCGTCCGCCCGCACCCGGGTGACCTGCGGCGGGTGCGCCGCGGGTGGCAGCAGGGCGCAGGTGGCGACGAGGGCGCAGAGCACCATGGCGGGGGAGCGCAGCCGGGCCGCGCGGCGGGGAGATCGCATGGCACCAGCCTCGACGAGCGGACGCCCCCGCGGTAGTCGGCCTCAGTCGGTGCCGGCCGCCTCCAACGCCACCTTCAGCAGCTCGTCCGGCGCGTCCCGCATGACGTTGTGGGTGGACGCCACCGCGCGCACCCGCCACGCCGGATCGCCGAGCAGCCGCTCGTACGTGGGCCGGAACGGCGTCTCCGACTCCCACCGCTCGGCGTACACGTAATACCTGCGCCGGACCTGGTCGAGGCGGCCCCGCAGGCGGATCGACTGGAGCAGGGACGCCAGCGGGTGCGGGGTCGCGCGGGGGTCGAGGAAGGGCAGGGGCGCGGTCGCGTAGCCCAGGGCTCCCACACCCCGCAGATACCAGTCCCGCACGGGGGCGTTGGCCAGCGTCCAGCAGGAGTCGCCGTCGGCGGGGACGAAGGCGTCGACGTAGACGAGGCCCTTGACGCGCTCGGGCATCCGGTCGGCGGCGCCCGTCATCACCATGCCGCCGTAGCTGTGCCCGACCAGCACCGCGTCGGTGATGTCCTCGTCCACCAGCAGGTTCGCCACGTCGTCGATGTGGGTGTCGAGATTCACCGAGGACGTGAGGAGGTGCTTCCGGCCCCCGACCCCGGTCAGCGTGACCGGGTACGCCTCGTGTCCGTGCCGCCGCAGCTCGCGCGCGAGCGGTTCGAAGCACCAGGCGCCGTGCCAGGCGCCGGGAACGAGTACGAACGTGGCCATGGATAACTCCTTCTAACGGGGCGTCAGGGAAGCGCGGGCGTTGAGCACGTCCACGTCGCTCCCGGTGGTGTGCCGGTAGGTCTCCGTGATGCGGGCCAGGTCGCGCGGGGACCGCACGGTGGCACGGTTCATTGTGCGGTTGGCCAGGACGACGGCCGACGTCGGCTCCCGGCGGGCCTCCTCGTAGCGGGCCAGCCCCTCGGCCACGCCGTCGGCGCGCGCGAGTTCGTACGCGAGCACCCGCGCGTCGACGACCGCCTGGGACGCGCCGTTGGCGCCCACCGGATACATGGGGTGCGCGGCGTCACCGAGCAGCGTCACGCGGCCGCGGCCCCAGGCCGGGAGCGGGTCGCGGTCGACCATGGGACAGGTGAGGATCTCCTCGCTGCCCGCCAGCAGGGCCGGCACGTCCAGCCCGCCGAGCCGCCAGCCCGCGTAGTGCGGCAGCACGTCCGCCACGCGGGCGGTACGGGGGCGGCCCGCCTCCTCCGCGAGGGGCGCGGGCGCGGACTCCCGCACCTGGCACACCCAGTTGATCCGGCCCCGGCCGATCGGATAGGCGATGAGCTGGGTGTCCCCGTCGCGCAGGATCGCCATGGAGCGCCCGGCGCGGAACGGCTCGGCCCGCGTCGTGCCCCGCCACATGCGGATGCCCGACCACAGCAGCGGCCCGCCGCCCGGGTGCAGCCGGGCGCGTACCACCGAGTGCAGGCCGTCGGCGCCGACGAGCGCGTCGGCGGTGATGCCGCCGGTGGCGCCCGTCGCCCGGTCCAGGAGGCCGGCCCGTACGCGGCCCGCCGCCTCCTCGAAGCACGTCAGGCGGAGTCCCGTACGGACCGCGCCGGTGCCCAGCCGTTCGCGCACCGCGGCCAGGAGCAGCAGCTGGAGTTCGCCGCGGTGGACCGAGAACTGCGGCCAGCGGTAGCCCTGCGCGAGACCGCGCGGCTCGGAGAAGATCTCCTGGCCGCGGCGGTCGCAGTGGACGATCTCGGCGGTCGCCACCCCGGTCCCGGCGAGGGCGTCGCCGAGGCCGAGTTCGGTCAGTTCGCGTACGGCGTGCGGCAGGAGGTTGAGGCCGACGCCGAGCGGGCGGATCTCCCGGGCGCTCTCCACCACGACCGCGTCGATGCCCGCCGCGTGCAGGCTCAGTGCCGTGGTGAGGCCGCCGATGCCGGCACCGGCGATGAGCACGGTCATCGGCCGGCCGGGATCTCGGGGCGGTCGATGACGCGCAGCCAGGTGCCGTCGGGCTCGCGGCGCGCCACCTGCACGCGGCCGCCCGTGCCATCCGCCGGGCGGGTGGAGGTGAGGGCGAGGTCGCCGTAGCGGACCGTCGGCAGGGGCTCCTCCACCACGAAGGGCAGCGGCGCGTGGGCGAGCATCCGCTCGCACACGGCGCGGATCGCCTCCCTGCCGACCGTCGCGGTCCCGGGCGGGAAGGCGAGCACGGCGTCGGGCGCGTAGAGCGCGGCCAGGCCCTCGGCGTCGCCGGCGTTGGCCCGCTCCACGAACAAGCGGGCCAGGTCCTCGGGGGTGCGGGCGGGTGCACGGTGCTCACGGTGCTCAGTCATGGTGACTTCCTCTCTCTCGCCTCCACTCTCCGGCAGCGATGATCAGAAGTCCAAGAGATGATTTATCTGACCGCTAGAATCAACAGTTATGGAACTGAGGCAGCTCGCCTACTTCGTCGCCGTCGCCGAGGAGCGCAACTTCACCCGCGCCGCGGAGAAGGCCCGCGTGGCCCAGCCGGGCGTCAGCGCCCAGATCCGCAAGCTCGAACGGGAGCTCGGGCAGGAGCTGTTGGACCGCTCGGGCCGCGAGGTGCGGCTGACCGAGGCGGGCGAGGCCGTGCTGCCCTACGCCCGGGCCGCGCTGGCCGCCGTGGAAGGCGCCCGGCTCGCCGTCGACGAACTCACCGGACTTCTCCGCGGCCACGTCGCCGTGGGCACCGTGACCTCGCACGACGTCGACCTGCCCGGCCTGCTGGCGGGATTCCACAGCGACCACCCGGCGGTGGACATCACCCTCACCGAGGCGAACTCCGACCGGCTCATGGAAGACTTGCGGGCGGGCCTCCTCGACGCCGCGCTCATCAGCATCGGCAGCACCACCCCCGCCGGACTCGACATCCGGGTCGTCGACGACCAGCCGATCGTCGCCGCGGTCGCCCACGACCACGAACTCGCCATCCACCGGACCATCTCGGTCGACACCCTGCGCGGCCGCGACCTCATCAGCCTCCCCAGGGGCACGGGCCTGCGCACCCGGCTCGACGACGCCTGCGCGGCCGCCGGCTTCACCCCGAGGATCGCCTTCGAGGCGAGCGACCCCGGCGTCCTCGCCCAGCTCGCCGCCCGCGGCCTCGGTGCCGCCATCCTGCCGGGCGCGTTCGCCGACGCGCGGTCGCGCGAACTGCGCAGCATCGCGATCGACCGCCCGGCACTCCGCGGCCGCCTCGCCTTCGCCTGGCGCGCCGACGGCCCGGCGAGCCCGGCGGGCCGCGCGTTCGTGGCGCGGGCCCGGACGACGCTGGGCAGCTGACCGGATCCGGGCCGTTACGCCCCTTCCTCGCGGCCCGGCAGCCGGGGCAGCACCTTCGTGCGGTAGAAGTCGAAGAAACCCTGCTGATCGGGGCCGATCTGGTTGACGTAGACCGTGTCGAAGCCGGCCTCCACGTACGCCGTGACCGCCTCGACGTGCGCCTCCGGGTCGTCGCCGCAGACCACCGCGTCCGCCACCTGCTCCGGTGTCACCAGCTCACTGGCCTGCTCGAAGTGACGGGGCGTCGGCAGCAGTTGGGGCAGCTCGCCCGGGAGCTGCTCATTGGCCCACAGCCGGTGCGCCGTACGGACCGCCTGTTCGCGGTCCAGCCCCCAGCACACCTTCAGCCCGGCCTGCGCCGGCTTCACCCCGCCACCGCTGCGCCGGAAGCGGTCCACCGCCTCACCGTCCGGCGTCATGGTGATGAAGCCGTCCCCGATCCGCCCGGCCAGCTCGGTCGCCGCCGGGCCGAACGCCGATATGTCGATGGGCACGGGCTCGTCGGGCACCGTGTACAGCCGGGCGTTCTCCACCGTGTAGTGCTTGCCGTGGTGGCTGACCTCCCCGCCCTCGAAGAGGAGCCGCATCACATGGACCGCCTCCTGGAGCATCTCCAGCCGGACGGCCGCCTGGGGCCAGGGAGCGCCCAGGATGTGCTCGTTGAGCGCCTCCCCGCTGCCCACGCCGAGCCGGAACCGCCCGCCCAGCTGAACAGCACAGGTGGCCGCGGCCTGCGCCGTCACGGCCGGGTGCAGCCGCATCATCGGGCAGGTCACGGCCGTCTGCACCGGCAGGGACGTGGCCTGCGACAGCGCGCCGATCACCGACCACACGAAGGGGCTCTGGCCCTGCTCCGCGTTCCACGGGTGGTAGTGATCGGAGATCCACAGCTTGGTGAAACCCGCTTGCTCGGCCATCCGCGCCTGCTCGACCAGCTCGTCCGGCCCGTGTTCCTCGCTGGAGAGGAAATAGCCGTATTCCGTCATCGGGGGACCTCCTGGAGGGCGGCTCTCGGCCACCGGGTAACCAGTCGGCCGCCACGGAAACCCCCGGTCACGGTGCCCGCGTACGGGAATGCCGGGCTACTCCCGGTGCCCGTAGCGGCGCAGCGCCCAGCCGGGCAGCCCGAACCAGCACAGCACCAGCCACGCCACCACCCCGGCGACCACATAGGGCACGGCCGCGCTGTGCAGCGCGATGCGGAGGATGAGCAGCAGGGCCGAGGTGACCGTGGCCAGCAGCAGGACGACGCCGGTCATCGTCAGGCGGGCCGCCCAGGCCACCGTCTGCGGCTTCAGCCGCCGGCCGCTGACGATCCGGTGGAAGGAGACGGGCCCGACCAGCGCCCCGGTGGTGGCCGCGCCGAGCACCACCGTGACGACGTAGATGACGCGGTCGGTGTGGCCCAGCGTGGCGAACCGCGGGGTGAAGACCACGGTCAGCAGGAAGCCGAAGAGGATCTGCACCCCGGTCTGGGTGACCCGCACCTCCTGGAGCAGCTCGCTCCAGCGCCGGTCCGCCCGCTCGTCCGGTGTCTCGTGGCGGCCGCGCCGCGGCGGCTCCCCGGGCTCGGTGGGCGGGCCGGACGCTCCCGGCTCGTCCCGCGCTCCACTCGCTGCCATGGCGTTCCCGTCACCCGATAGCTCTCGCCTGCGCGCCGGGTACCCCGTCCGGCCTCCGCCATGCCCCGGAAGGGAGCGGTTGCATCCGCGGCCGTCGCGTCCCAGTGTGGAACGGACGAAGCCACTTCCCCGTACGAGCGCCGGGCGCGGAGCCCGGGCGCCGCTGAGGAGTGAGAGAGATGCCGCAAGGATCGAGCCCCAAGCGTGAGCGCCAGTACGAGCACATCAAGGAGAGCGCCGAGCAGCGCGGCGAGAGCACGAAGCGGGCCAAGGAGATCGCGGCCCGCACCGTGAACAAGGAGCGCGCCCGGTCCGGCGAGTCCCGCACCGCGAGCAAGAGCTCCACGCAGGACATGTCCTCGTCCAAGCGCGGCGGACAGCGCTCCCACAGCGGCGCCCAGGGACCCACCTACGACCAGCTCTACGCGGAGGCGCAGCGCCGCAACATCCACGGCCGCTCCTCGATGAACAAGTCGGAGCTCAAGCGGTCCTTGGGACGCTGACGGGCGCCGCCTTCCCGTGCGGAGCACGACCCACCGGAACTGGGGCGTCCGCAGCATTGGCGTCCGCAGCATTCCTGGCCGGGACCCCCGCCGTGGTTGACGAGGGGTCGCGCACGGAGGGGGGCTGCCCGCCGGCCCCAGCATGACGATCGCCATCCGGAACGGGAGCGCCGGAGCCGTCCCGGCCGAGCGGCGGCTCCAGCGGCGGTAGACGCTCCAGGCGTGCGCCTGACCTCTGGCGAGAGCGGCGGGCGGGACAAGCCGATGGTTCCCTCCCGGAGGCGCGAGGACGCGACCGGGCAGGCCGGGGAAGGCGCGGCGCGCGGCGAACCCGCGGGAGCCCCACCGGCCTTGCGGCGCGGGCCAGTTGGGGCAGTCCGCGCCGCCTCTCCCGCTATCCGGCCGCGTCCGCCGCGGCCCGCACCTCCGCCAGGTCGATCTTCTTCATGCCCATCATCGCCCGCATGGCCCGCTGCGCCCGCCCCGGGTCCGGATCGTTGATCAGCGACAGCAGCTCGATCGGTGTGACTTGCCAGGACAGCCCGTACTTGTCCTTCAGCCACCCGCACGCCACTTCCTGGCCGCCTGCCGACAGCTTGGTCCAGTAGTAGTCGACCTCCTCCTGGTCGGCGCAGTTGATCATCAGCGAGATCGCCTCGTCGAACGTGAACTCCGGCCCGCCGTTGAGGGCGACGTAATCCTGCCCGTCGAGCGAGAACTCCACGGTCAGCACGCTCCCGGCGGGCCGGGGCCCGGCTTCGCCGTAGTGCAGCACGCGCTTGATCTCGGAGTTGGGGAAGATCGATACGTAGAACTCGGCGGCGTCCTTGCCGTTGGTGTCGAACCAGAGGGTGGGCGTGATGCGGGGCATGGGGCCTCCCGTTGGTGAGGGGTTCTGTACGTACGGTGACACCGGGGTGGGGTGGGCGCTACTTGTTCGGGGTTTTGGGCAGGGCGCCTCCCCGGCTGCGTCTGATGTGTGGCTCCGCGGCGTGGGGTAAGCCCTCAGCCCCCAACGTGGCGCGCCCCGGAACCGGGGCTCCGCCCCAGGCCCCCTGGCGTGCGGGTTTCGTTGCCGCCTGCGGCGGGGCGGCCTGCGGCCGCGTCCTCAGGCGCCGGACGGGCTGCTTGTTTCCCCTACCCGCCCCTTCCCGGCTGCGTCTGATGTGCGGCTCCACCGCGTGGGGCGCGCGTGCCCCAGACCCCCGGCTGCGGGTTTCGTTGCCGCCTGCGGCGGGAGCGCCCTGCGGGCGCGTCCTCAAGCGCCGGACGGGCTGAAAAGAAA
>NZ_JBVHLW010000063.1:0-2997 GCF_055558795.1 Streptomyces sp. NPDC025618
CCCCCCCCCCCCCCCCCCCCCCCCCCCCCCCCCCCCCCCCCCCCCCCCCCCCCCCCCCCCCCCCCCCCCCCCCCCCCCCCCCCCCCCCCCCCCGGCCCTATGTCGTCCATGGCCAGCGGGGAGACGGTCAGCCGCACAGCCGGGGGCGACGCGAGCCGGAAGCGGGCACCGGGCGCCACCGCCCAGCCCGCGTGCAGAAGGCGCGCCACCGCCGCGGTCTCGTCGGGCACCGGCAGCCAGACGTTCATCCCGCTCCGCCCGTACGCCGTGACCCCGCGCTCGCGCAGCGCCGCGACGAGCGCCTCCCTGCGCCGCCCGTACGACGCGGCGACGGCCGCCGGGTCCACGGCGCCGCTCCGCGACAGATGCGCCACGGCGTCCTGCAGGAGATGGCTGACCCACCCGGGGCCGAGGCGCTGCCGCCCGCGCACCCGGTCCACCGTGACGGCATCCCCGGTGAGCACCGCGAGCCGCAGGTCAGGGCCGTACGCCTTGGCGGCCGAGCGGACGACGACCCAGTGGTCGGTGGCGCCGGCCAGCGGCCGCAGGGGGAGATCGACGATGCCGTGGCCGTGGTCGTCCTCGATGAGCAGGATCCCCGGGTGGTCCGCGAGGACGGCGCGCAGCTCACGCGCGCGTGCCGCGCCGATCGCCGCACCCGTGGGATTCTGCGCCCGGTCGGTGACGACCAGGGCCCGCGCGCCCTCGCGCAGCGCGCGGTCGGTGTCCTCGGGGAGCGGGCCGTCGTCGTCGACGCGCACGGGGACGGGCCGCAGCCCGAGGGCCGGGACGAGGTCGAGCAGGCTGCCCCAGCCCGGGTCCTCGACGGCGACGGCGTCACCGGGCCGCAGGTGCGCGACAAGCGCGCGCTCCATGCCGTCGAGCGCGCCCGAGGTGACCGCGACCGGCCCCTCGGGCACCCCGTCGGCGGTGAAGGCGGCGCGTGCCATGCGCTCCAGCTCGGTGTCCACCGCGGGCTCGCCGTAGAGCACCGGGCGCTCGGCGCTGCGGGCGGCCGCGGCGGCGAGCGCCGCACCGAGCGGGGGCAGGAGCGCGGGATCGGGGTTGCCCGTGGAGACGTCCCGCACGCCTTCGGGCGCCTCCACGCGGATCAGCTCGCGCGAGGTGCTGGCCGGGCGGTGGCGCACGCGGCTGCCCCGGCGCCCGGCCGTCTCGATCACGCCCCGGTCGCGCAGGAGGCGATAGGCGGCCCCGACCGTATTGGGGTTGACGTCCAGCTGCACGGCCAACTCGCGGATGGGCGGGAGCAGTTCGCCGGGCGCGAGCAGCCCGGCTCCCACGGCCCGCTCCACGCTGGTGGAGATGTCCGCTGCGCGGCGTCCTTCGATCCGATACTCTCCTAGCACAAAGCCCAGTATGCACTAGTGCAATGGAGTTCGCCATGGCAATTCCCGTCGACCCCGCCATGCCCGCCGCATCCGCCACACCTGACGCTTTCACCCCATCTGACGCTTCCGCATCGTCCGTCCCGCACGGCCGTAGCGCGTACGAGCCCACCGAGCGCACCACGCCGACCCGCTACCGCGACCGCGCCTCCTACGACCGGGAACAGGTCCACGCGATCCTCGACGCGGGCAGCGTCTGCCACCTCGGCTTCCTGCGCGACGGCGCCCCCGCGGTCCTGCCGACGCTCTACGGCCGGATCGGCGACCGCCTCTATGTGCACGGCTCCACCGGCTCGCGCCCTCTGCGGGACGCGAGCCGGCGGGAGGGTGACGGCATGCCGGTCTGTCTGACCGTCACCCACCTCGACGGCCTGGTCCTGGCCCGCTCCGCCTTCCACCACTCGCTCAACTACCGCTCGGTCGTGGTGCACGGCACGGCCCGGCAGGTGACCGAGGAGGGCGAGCTCCGCGCCGCCCTCGACGCCCTCGTGGACCAGGTCGTGCCGGGCCGGTCCGCGGACTCCCGCCCGCCGACGGCCAAGGAGCTCGCCGCGACGGCCGTCCTGCGCATCGACCTCACGGAGGTGTCCGCGAAGATCCGCTCCGGGGGCCCGTCGGACGACGCGGAGGACGTGGCCCTCCCGCACTGGAGCGGCGTCGTCCCCGTGACCACCGCCTACGGCACGCCGGTGCCGGCCGACGACCTGGCCCCGGGCATACCGGTGCCCGCCTACGTCACCGCGCTCTGACCGGTTCGGCCGCCACCGGGGCGCGCGTCTCGGCGACGGCCAGCCCCGCCACCGCGCACAGCAGCACCACCGTGCCCAGCGCGGTCGCGGCGGTCAGCCGTTCACCGAGCAGCAGCACCGCGACGACGGCGGCGGTGACCGGCTCCAGGAGGGTGATCACCGTGACGGTGGTGGCCCGCACGACGGCGAGACCCGCGAAGAACAGCGCGTAGGCGAACGCGGTCGGCACGCTCACCAGATACGCCGTCATCGCCAGCGTGCGGCCCAGTTCACGGGTGTGCGGCCACAGCCCCTCCGCGGCCGCGAGCGGCAGCAGGCACACGGCGCTGACCGCGAAGGACGTCAGCGTCGTGGTGAACGGATCCGACGCGCGCCCGGCGCGCCCCACATGACGGCCGTGGACGGTGACGACGGCGTAGCCGGCGGCCGAGAGCAGCGCCAGCCCCACGCCGGCGGGGCGCACCGCGCCCGTACCGTCGTTGCCGAGCATCAGCACGGCCAGCCCGGCGAAGACACCGGACACCGCCGACCGGCCGCCCGCGCCGAGCCGTTCACCCATGAACAGCCGCCCGCCCAGGGCCGCGAGGACCGGCGCGGCGCCCAGCGTGACCACGGTGCCGACGGTGACACCGGTCGCCTCCACCGCCGCGAAGTAGGCGGCCTGGAAGACGGTGAGGCCGGCACCCGTGACGAACAGCCGCGCGCACCGGCCCGGCAGCGGCTCGTACGGCCGGGCGGGGCGCGGGGGGGGGGGGGGGGGGGGGGGTGGGGTGGGGGGGGGGGGGGGAGGGGGGGGGGGGCGGGGGGGAGAGGAGAGAGAGAGGAGAAAAAAGCAGAAAGAA
>NZ_JBVHLW010000063.1:3007-25257 GCF_055558795.1 Streptomyces sp. NPDC025618
CGCACTACGCAGGGGACGGGGGGGGCAGGGGGGGCGACCCAACCCCCCCACCCCCCCCCCCCCCCCCCCCCCCCCCCCCCCTCCCCCCCCCCCCCCCCCCCCCCCCCCCCCCCCGCGCCCGTACGGCGCGGCATCACCACCCGGACGGCCAGCAGAAGTACGAGGCCACCGGCCGTGCGCCAGAAGGTGAGCGCCACCGGGCCGAGCCCGCTGCCGCGCATGATCAGGTCGGCGCAGGGGCCCGTGGTCCCCCAGGAGGTGGCCGCGAAGGCGACGTAGAGAAGCCCCCGGCCGACGGGAAGCCGCCCGGCGGGGCGGGGTGCCCGGCCCGGGGCAGGGCATGCCGGAAGAGAGGAACGGACGGACTGCATGACTGGTTCTCCCGCGGAAGACATGAGGTGATCGCGTGGTCCCTGTGCGGGCAACGGCGATCCGCCCGGGGGTGGTGACACCCCGGGCCCGGTCCTCCGGGAGCGGCCGCCCGCGCTAGGCGGCGGGAGGCGGCAGAACGGTCATCGGCATGATCGGCACCCTATGCGGGCCTGCCTCCGCCGGACAACTCCCTTTCGGCGGCGGCGCAAGCGCCCTCGCCCCGGGCCACCGGCTCCGGCGCGGCCGCCTTGGGCGTCGAGCTCTGCGCGATGAAGGCACCCAGCAGCACCACGGCCCCGCCCACGGTCTGCGGCAGCGAGAGCTTCTCGCCCAGCAGCACCCAGGCCAGCACGATGGCGACGACGGCCTCCAGGCACGCGACGACCCCGGCCACCTGGGGCGACAGCCGCCGCACGGCGACCACGCCGGTGAGATAGGCGGCGACGGTGGCGATCAGCACGATCCAGGCGAGCAGCAGCACGGCGGGCACCCGGCTGCCGTTCATCTCCGCCGACCCGGCCAGCAGCGCCCAGTCCATGCCCCAGGGGCGCGCGACGACGGTCATGACGGCGGCGCCCACGAGGAGGCCGTAGGCGATGACACCGACCGGATCCGCCGGCCGGTCGCCGCCGGAGCCGTGGTCCGCCAGCACGAAATAGCCGACCTGGCAGCAGGCGGCGCCGAGGGCGAAGACGAGGCCCAACGCGTCGAAGCCCATCCCCGACCAGACCTCCACCACACAGGCGAGGCCGCCCACGGCGAGCACCACGCCCACGGCGGCGGCCCGGCTCACCGGGCGCCGCTGGACGAAGCGCACCCAGCCGAGCAGCAGCGCGGGACCGAGGTATTCGATGAGCAGGGCGACGCCCACGGGGATGCGGGAGATCGCCGCGAAGTAGCATGCCTGGACGCCGGCGACGCCCAGCAGGCCGAAGCCGACGAGCAGCGCGGGGCGCCGGGCCGCGAGGGCGCGGTGGCGCCAGGCCACGGGCAGCAGCACCAGCGCGGCCCCGGCCACCCTCAGCCATACGACATGGAGCGGGTCGAGGCCCGCCTGGATCAACGGCTTGGCCGCGACACCCGATCCGCCGTACGCGAGCGCCGAGACCACGGCCAGGCCGAGTCCGGCGCTCCTCCCCCGAGACGTCTGCATGCGAGCAGCATGTCAGCCGCCGACAGGACTGTCACCCTTTTCGCTCATGACAGACGGCGGCTCGTCCGCGTCGGCGTCGAGGCGCGCGACGAGCGTGCCGGTGTCGACCCCGGCCCTGCCCAGCACCTCGGCGGCGCGGCAGCCGTGGTCGCCGGCGAGCCGGGCGAGCAGGTCCACCCCTTCCGCCCGCGCCGCGCCGCGCGCACGGGCGCGGGCGAGCGCGCCCTCCAGCGCGGCGGCCGCGGCGGGCGACCACTCCGGCGAGCGGCCCGCCGCGAGGACGGGCAGCGCGCCGGAGTCCTCGGCCGTGCCGCTCCAGCGCAGGCCGTAGCCGATGGTCCGCTGGACGAGATAGCCGAGCAGCCGTACGACCGTGCCCGCGCCGCTCCCCTCCAGCGCCCGCCGCACCTCGGGGTCCGTCTCCAGCAGCGTGTGCAGCAGATGGGCGGTGTCGGTCTGGCGGTCGGCGTCGCGCACGGCACGCCTGCGGGCGCCCGCGGCGGCCGAGGCCAGCTCGGTGCTGAACCGGCCCGCGCAGCCGGCGCCGGCCGGTCCGCTGTCACATGTACGGCTTTGCACCCTTCCACCCCACCAGGAACGCGCCGTCGGAGCATCCCCGGCGGGAAGCATTCGCGCATCCGACGAGAGGTGGGCACGGGCGGCGCGCGCCTCCTCCTTGAGGAGGACGGCGGGTGCCGGCATCTCAGGGGCACCCGCCGCCCGGCTCCGCCGGCTCAGCCCTCCTCGGCGAGGATCAGATAGAGCTTCTTGCGCGACTCGTTGATGACTTCCAGCGCCTTCTCACGCTGCTCCTTGCTGCCGGTCCGCCAGACCTGCCCGAAGGCTTCCATCAGCCCGAAGCCCGCCTGCCGGATCTCCTGGGCCGCCTCCCGGTCGAACCCCCGGCCGACCTCGTCCCACGGCGTCTGCGAGCCCGCGTCGGCCTCGGCGCGGCCGGAGCCGGTGAGCGTGAACAGCTTCTTGCCGCCCTCGCTCGCGCTCTCGATCAGACCCTCGTCCTCGAGCATCTGGAGCGTCGGGTAGACGGAGCCGGGGCTCGGCTTCCAGGCGCCGCCCGTGCGCTCGGCGATCTCCTGGATCATCTCGTAGCCGTGCATCGGCCGGTCCTTCAGCAGCGCCAGGATCGACGCGCGCACATCGCCGCGCCGGGCCCTGCCGCCCGGACCGCCGCCGCGCCCGCGCCCCCACGGCCCGCCGCCGCCGAACGGCGGTCCGCCGAAGCCGGGTCCGAAGGGGCCGAAGGCGGCGCGCCGTCCCTCGAAGTCGCCCGCACCATGCCGATGCGCGCCACGGTGCTCGTGTTCGTGTCCTGATGAACGCCACATGACGTTCCTCCCATCGTTGATCGGTCGCGATGCTTCAACGATATATCGGAACCGATCGGACGACAACGCTTTTCCGGGCCAGTTCCCGGGCATTGGCTCTGGCCTGCGGCTTCGCGGAACTCCTACCGTCACGCCATGCGGATACGAATCGTCGACGCCTTCACCGACCGCCCCTTCGCCGGGAACCCGGCCGGGGTCCTCCTCTTCGACTCCGACGCCTTCCCCGACGACGCCCGGCTCCAGCGGATCGCCGCCGAGGTCAACCTCTCCGAGACCGCGTTCGCCCGCCGGCTGCCGGAGGGCGGCGAGGCGGACTGGGCGCTGCGCTGGTTCACCCCGGCCGCGGAGGTCGACATGTGCGGGCACGCCACGCTCGCCACCGCCCACGTCCTGCGCACGACGGGCGCCGCCACCGGCACGGTCCGCTTCGCCGCCCGCTGTGGGATCCTCACCGCGACCGCGCGCGAGGACGGCGCGATCACCCTGGACTTCCCGACCTCGCCGCTCGTCCCCACCGCCGTCCCCGAGGGCGTCGCGGCGGCCCTCGGCGCCGAGCCGCTCGGCACCCACGACACGGGCCCGCACGTCGGCGACCTGCTGGTGGAGCTCGCCGACGAGCGGACCGTACGCGCGCTGGCCCCCGACACGGCGGCGCTCGGCCGGCACTCCCGCCGCGGCATCATCGCCACCGCCGCGGCCGAGGACCCCTCGGCCGGCTACGACTACGTCTCGCGCTGCTTCTTCCCCAACGTCGGCATCGACGAGGACCCGGTCACGGGCAGCGCGCACACCGCCCTGGCCCCCTTCTGGTCCGCCCGGCTGGGCCGCGCCGACCTGACGGGCCTCCAGGCGTCCGCGCGCACCGGACTCGTACGCACATCGGTACGCGGCGACCGCACACTGCTGACGGGCAGCGCGGTCACGGTCATCGACGGCGAGCTGCTCGCGTAGGCCGTGCCCGCCGCGCGGCGGTGTCCTCGGGGCGCACCGCCACGGGCGGCGGCGGGCCCGCGCCCGGAACCGCTCACGCCGTGGGCAGCCAGCCCACCCGCCCGGCCAGCAGCGCGTAGCCGACGAAGGCCACGACGTCGATCAGCGCGTGCGCGGCGACCAGCGGCCCGACGCGGCCCCAGCGCCGGTAGAGCAGCACGAAGACGACGCCCATCACCATGTTGCCGGCGAACCCGCCGATCCCCTGGTACAGGTGGTACGAGCCGCGCAGCACCGCGCTCGCCGCCAGCGCGGCCGCCGGCGTCCAGCCGAGCTGGCCCAGCCTGCGCAGGAGATAGCCGACGACCACGACCTCCTCCAGCACCGCGTTCTGCACGGCGGAGGCGACCAGCACCGGCAGCTTCCACCAGACGTCGGGCAGCGACTCGGGCACCACGGTCAGGTTGAATCCCGCGGCCCGTACACCGAGGTAGAACAGCAGCCCGGTGCCGCCGACGGCCGCCGCGACCGCCGCGCCCCGGCCCAGGTCGGAGCCGGGGCGCCGCCGGTCGAAGCCGATGGCCCGCAGCCCCGCGCCCTCGCGCAGCAGCAGATGGGCGACCAGGAAGACGGGCACCAGCGCGGTCGCGATGCCGAAGACCTGCCAGGCGAGGTCCAGCCACGGACGGCCGGGGGCGTGCGAGGCGTTGAGCCGGGCGGCCTGTTCCTTGAGGCCGCCGGGGCGGGTGGCCGCGCCGACGAAGCTGATCAGCGCGGAGACGGCGCTGGCCCCGAGCGACAGGGCCAGGACGAGGAGGGTCTCGTTGCCCAGCAGCCGACGGGCGGCCGCCTCGGGCGCCGGCAGCGCGCCGCCTTCGCCCCGCGCGTTCTGCGGCACAACCGCCTCCACCTTGCGTGTCCCCTGCGTCATGGGCCCCCAGCTTGTCAAACGCCGGGCGGGCTGGAAAATCCAGGCCGCCCCGGGGAGGCAGGGGGCCACGCGGTGGAGGCCCCGTCAGTCTCCAGGACCCACGGGCCACAAGTGCACCGGCTCCCCCGTCCGCATCAGCTCGCAGTACCGGCGCGTGGTCGCGGCCAGCGCCTTGTCCCGCCCCAACCCCCGCTCCCGCGCCCGGTGGTACGTGGCCGCCTGCCAGGAGGCACCGTTCGCCCGGCGCAGGCAGCGTCCCTCGATGACGCCGAGGTAGCGGTCCCGGTCGGCGGGTTCGACGCCCCACGCGTCGAGCCCGGCGGCGGCCATCGGCAGCAGGTCCTCCAAAACGAGCCGCACGGCCGGCATGCGGGCGAGCGGGGCGTTCCTGCCGCCCTTCGGCCAGCGCAGCCAGGCGTCGATGCCATGGCGGCAGGCGGCGTCGAAGTTGTCGGCGGCCACCGGGAAGGGCATCCGCGTCCACACCGGGCGGGGCTCCTCCGCGAGCGCGCGGATCAGCCCGTAGTAGAAGGCGACGTTGGCGATGACGTCGGTGACCGTGGGGCCGGCGGGCAGCACGCGGTTCTCGACGCGGAGGTGCGGTACGCCGTCGGCTATGCCGTAGACCGGCCGGTTCCAGCGGTAGACCGTGCCGTTGTGCAGGGTCAGTTCGTGCAGCGCGGGCACCCCGCCCTCCTCCAGCACCCGCAGCGGGTCCTCCTCGTGGGAGATGGGCAGCAGGGGCGGGAAGAAGCGCAGGTTCTCCTCGAAGAGGTCGTACGCCGAATCGATCCAGCGCTCCCCGAACCAGGTCCGCGGCCGGACCCCCTGGGCCTTGAGCTCGGGCGGGCGGGTGTCCGTGGACTGGACGAACAGCGGCGGCCGGGACTCACGCCACAGCTCCCGCCCGAAGAGGAAGGGCGAGTTGGCCCCGACGGCGATCTGGGCGGCGGCGGCGACCTGCGCGGCGTTCCACACGGCGGCGAACCTGCGCGGGGTGACCTGGAGGTGCAACTGCACGGAGGTGCAGGCGGATTCGGGGGCGATCGAGCCCGCGGTGCAGGTCAGCCGCTCGACGCCCTCGATGTCGATCGTGAAGTGCTCGCCCCGCGCGGCGACCACCTGGTCGTTGAGGAGGGTGTAGCGGTGGTCGTCGGAGAGGTTGGAGAAGACCAGGTGCCGGTCGTCCAGGGTCGGCAGAATTCCGATCATCACGATCCCGGAATCGACTTCCATGGCCTTGCGGTCGGCATAGGAAAGCCCGGTGCGCAACTCCTCGGCGAGCTGGTCGAGAACTCGTCCGGAGAGCCGGTGGGGAACGATGTTCACCTCAAGGTTGAAGCGGCCGAGTTCGGTCTGGAAATCCCCGCTGGCGATACGTTTCAGCACTTCGGCGTTCACCATGCTCGGCATCCCGTCGGACCCCGCGAGATTCAGTTCGATCTCCAGACCCATGAGATTCCGGGGGCGGTCGAACCGCTTCTCCGCCAAAAGCCGCGCCAGCACGTCCAGGCACTGCCGGAGCTTGTCCCGGTGGCGCTGCCGGTCGGCGGGGTCGAACCCCCCGGCCACCAGCTTCTCACCCATCGCAACGCCCTCCTCACCCGGTCGCCCGCGGCGCCGGCGGCGCCGCGTCACGGTCGATGATGCCCAGCCATTGTGATCGATAACGCCCCGTGGGCACCGCATACGCAGTAGGCTCGGCGAGGTGTGCGCCGTGGCACATTCCGTCGGCATGGTGCAATACTCCGGTTTTGCGCATTGCGCTGGTGATAAACACCGACGAGATCCGGCCTACCCTCCCCGGAGAACAGCCCGAGGTGGCGGCCGGGAATTCGGCACAGAATCGCCGAAAACGACCCCGGACAGTACACCGGATTTCCCCTTGCCGGAAATACTCCCGACAGGTAGCCGAAACACCATGTGAACACGTGTCGTATAAACTGCGGAACAGGGCAGAGAGCAGCGCCCCGGCCCCGCGCAGTCGGTACGGTCCCCGGCCCCCCTCTGACCCCGCACGCCGACAGCGTCGTCCGCACCTGCCCAGCACCACGTGTCTCCCGAAGTGAGAGGCGACCCACACCATGCCGCTGCATGCCCTCCCCGCCCCAGCGCCCGCCCTGCTCAGCGTCGTCGCCGCCCTCGGCTCCCCCGCCGCCGTACGCGAGGCCCGCACCCCCTCCCTGCGGTCCGCGCAAGGGCCGCTGACCCCCGAACTCCCGCTGCCCGTGCACATCCTGGAGCAGGTCACCCCGCGCGGCGGTGCCCCTCGCACCCGGCTCACCGGCTGGCGTTTCCTGATCCGGGGGCCCGAGCGCACAGTGGCGGCGGGCGAGGCGGCGCCGACGGCCGAGGGCTGGGCGTTCTCCCACTTCTGCGAGGGGCCGTATCTGACCTCCACCGAGCTCGCGCTGCGCCAGGCCGAGGCGCTGCCGACGCCGTTCCAGCCGCGGCTGCTGTCCGTGCCCGCGCTCTACATGCTCACCCTCTGGCTGCACGGCGACATCGCCGCCGACGCGGCGTCCGGCCTGCCCGGCCCGGGTGACCTGCTGGTGCCGCTCGCGCCCGCACCACCCGGGATCGCCGCCCACCGCGCGCACCGCTTCAGCGACCTGCTGTCCGTCCTCACCCACCGGCTCGCACCGCCGCCACTGCTCAGGACGCCGGCCTGAACCTCTCCGCAGGGGACCGGACACGCCCCGTGGCCACGCCCGCCACGGGGCGCACATCTGTGCTCACCCTCCCGGACTAGCCCGTCGCGGCCACCCCGAACCCCCCGAACAGGCAGTCTTGTTGACGGCAACCGCCCGCATGGGTGACGCGTCCTCTTCGGCAGAGGAGCGCTGCCGGGAAATCCCTGCGGAATCGCGCCCGTGGGGCAACACTGGTATCGACCAAACCATTCGCCAACGGGGGGCGGCATGACCACAGCATCGAGCCGCAGGACAGCCACCACATCAGAGCGAAAGAACCTTCCCATGTGCCAGCACCAGCCCATGTGCCCGTCAGCCGACTCCGCCGACCGGGAAGCCGCCCACCTCGTGGCGCACTTCCCGGAACAGGGCTGGAGCCTGCTGTGCAACGGCGTCCTCTGCTTCGAGGACACCGGGGAGCTGCTGCCGGACGGGCAGATCATCGCCCCGCACCGGCCGCTGGGCAATGGCCACGTGGTGACCGCTGCCTGAGGGGCACTACCGCACACGATGTACGGAAAGACCCGCACCGTACGTATACGCACCACGCACAGACAGGGGCCGGCCCGGCGGATTCCGCCGAACCGGCCCCGACTCGCGTCCGGCCTCAGGGGACCCGGGCGTGCGCCCGGGTCCCGAGCGGGCTCAGTTCTCGTACTCCTCCAGCGGAGGGCAGGAGCAGACGAGGTTGCGGTCGCCGTACGCGCCGTCGACGCGGCGCACCGGCGGCCAGTACTTGTCGGCGGACACCCCGGCCGGGTAGGCGGCCTCCTCGCGGCTGTACGGGTGCTCCCACGCGCCGGTCACCGAGGCGGCGGTGTGCGGGGCGTTGCGCAGCGGGTTGTCGTCCTTCGCCCACTCCCCGGAGCCGACCTTCTCGATCTCGGCGCGGATGGCGATCATCGCATCGCAGAAGCGATCCAGCTCGGCGAGGTCCTCGCTCTCCGTCGGCTCGATCATCAGGGTGCCCGCGACCGGGAACGACATGGTGGGCGCGTGGAAGCCGTAGTCGATCAGCCGCTTGGCGACGTCGTCGACGCTCACTCCGGTCGCCTTCGTCAGCGGCCGCAGATCCACGATGCACTCGTGCGCCACCAGCCCGTTCGGACCGGTGTAGAGCACGGGGTAGTGCGGCTCCAGCCGCTTGGCGATGTAGTTGGCACCGAGCACCGCGACCTGCGTGGCGCGCTTGAGGCCCTCGCCGCCCATCAGCCGGACGTACGCCCAGGAGATCGGCAGGATGCCCGCGGAGCCCCACGGGGCGGCCGAGATCGGGCCGACGCCGGTGGCCGGGCCCGCGGCGGGCTGGAGCGGGTGGTTGGGGAGATACGGCGCCAGGTGGGCGCGCACGGCGACCGGGCCGACGCCCGGACCGCCGCCACCGTGCGGGATGCAGAACGTCTTGTGCAGGTTCAGGTGCGAGACGTCGCCGCCGAAGCGGCCGGGCTTGGCCACCCCGACCAGGGCGTTGAGGTTCGCGCCGTCCACGTAGACCTGGCCGCCCGCGTCGTGCACCAGCGCGCAGATCTCGCTGATGTGCTCCTCGAACACCCCGTGCGTGGAGGGGTAGGTGACCATCAGGACGGCCAGCTCGTGACCGTACTGCTCTATCTTCGCGCGCAGGTCGTCCGCGTCCACCTCGCCGTCCTCGCCGGTCTTGACGACGACGACCTTCATCCCGGCCATCACGGCGCTGGCGGCGTTGGTGCCGTGCGCGGAGGACGGGATGAGGCAGACGGTGCGCTGCTCGTCGCCGTTCGCCCGGTGGTAGGCGCGAACGGCCAGCAGGCCCGCGAGCTCGCCCTGGGAGCCGGCGTTCGGCTGGATGGAGACCTTGTCGTAGCCGGTGACCTCGGCGAGGCGCTCCTCCAGCTCCGTGATCAGGGTCAGATAGCCCGCGGCCTGCCCGACCGGCGCGAAGGGGTGCAGCGCGGCGAACTCGGGCCAGGTCACCGACTCCATCTCGGTGGTGGCGTTGAGCTTCATGGTGCAGGAACCGAGCGGGATCATGCCGCGGTCCAGGGCGTAGTCCCGGTCGGCGAGGCGGCGCAGGTAGCGCAGCATCGCGGTCTCGGAGCGGTGCTCGTGGAAGACCGGGTGGGTGAGGAAGTCGTCGGTGCGCAGCAGGGCCTCGGGGAGCGCGTCCGGCGTGGCGGCGTCCAGCGCCTCGATGTCGGCGTCCACCCCGAACGCCGACCACACGGACGCCACCAGCTCGCGGGTGGTGGTCTCGTCGCACGCGATCCCGACGTGATCCGCGTCGATCAGGCGGAGGTTGACGCCGCCCTCGAGGGCACCGGCGACGACCTCGGCGGCACGGCCGGGGACCCGCACGGTCAGGGTGTCGAAGTACGAACCGTGCGCGACCTCGACGCCACCGGCCCGCAGCCCCGCCGCGAGCAGCGTGGCGTAGCGGTGCGTGCGCCGGGCGATCGCGGCGAGGCCGTCCGGGCCGTGGTAGACGGCGTACATGCCGGCCATGACGGCGAGCAGCACCTGCGCGGTACAGATGTTGCTGGTGGCCTTCTCGCGGCGGATGTGCTGCTCACGCGTCTGGAGGGCCAGGCGGTACGCCTTGTTGCCGTCGGCGTCGACGGAGACGCCGACGAGGCGGCCGGGGAGGCTGCGGGCGAACTGCTCGCGCACGGCCATGAATCCGGCGTGCGGGCCGCCGAAGCCCATGGGCACGCCGAAGCGCTGGGTCGTGCCGACCGCGATGTCGGCGCCGAGCGCGCCCGGCGAGGTGAGCAGGGTCAGGGCGAGCAGGTCGGCGGCGACGGTGACGATCGCGCCGAGCTCGTGGGCGCGCTCGATGACCGGCCGCAGGTCGCGTACGGCACCGGAGGCGCCGGGGTACTGGAGCAGCACGCCGAAGACGCCGCGCTCGGCGGCCTCGGCCGGGATGCCCTCCGAGAGGTCGGCGACGACGACCTCGACACCGGTCGGTTCGGCGCGGGTCCGGATGACGGCGACGGTCTGCGGCAGGGTGTCGGCGTCGACGAGGAAGACGCCCTGCTTGACCTTGCCGACGCGGCGGGAGAGCGCCATGGCCTCGGCGGCGGCGGTGCCCTCGTCGAGCAGGGAGGCCCCGGAGGTGGGCAGGCCGGTGAGGTCGGCGACGACGGTCTGGAAGTTGAGGAGCGCCTCCAGCCGGCCCTGGGAGATCTCCGGCTGATAGGGGGTGTAGGCGGTGTACCAGGCCGGGTTCTCCATGACGTTGCGCAGGATCACCGGCGGGGTGAAGGTGCCGTAGTAGCCGAGCCCGATCATCGGGGCGAGCACCTGGTTGCGGTCGGCGAGCGTGCGCAGCTCGGCGAGGACCTCGGCCTCGCTGCGCGCCTCGGGCAGCGCCGACGCCTCGGTGGCCTTGATCACCTCCGGCACGGCGGCGTCGGTGAGTTCGTCGAGGGAGCCGAATCCGACCTGGGCGAGCATCTTGGCCTGGGCCGCGCTGTCGGGCCCTATATGGCGCCGCTCGAAGAGCGTGCCACGCTCCAGGTCGGAAAGGGAGATGCGGTGGGCTGTCATCTGCGGAGGCCTCCTGGTCTTTGCGACCTGCGAGGGGTACCACGGCGCGGGTACCCGGACGGCCTCCCCCTCTGTCATCTCAACCTGAGAGCTTCACCGGGCCGCGGGGACCCGGCTTTCACCGTCGGTGAGGACGGGCTTCGGCGTCGTGCCTGACCGGGGCCCGCCCTGCTTTCCAGAGTGACCTCGTCCGTGCGGTACGTGTGCCTGAGAGATTCCGGGGAGGATTTGCTCCTTCGGCGCCCCCGTCGATGCCCGGCTGGGCTCTCGGAGGACTCTCCCGCACGGGGTCTGCGGCCACTGGCCAGCCTACCAGCGCGGGTAGGAGGGGATCCCTCGAGTGGCCGGTTCCCGCTTTGTGCCTTTTCGTTGTTGTCGGGAGGGTCTTGGGGGGCTGTCGAGGCGGTCGGGGGCAGCGCGAACCATCGGAGGAACGGTGCAGACCGATATCGATCCACGCAGTCTCATCGGCCGCAAGGCGTTCGACCGTGACGGCGCGAAGATCGGCACCGTGGACGAGGTGTATCTCGACGACGAGACGGGCGAGCCCGAGTGGGCGGCCGTACGGACCGGGCTGTTCAGCCGGGACGCCTTCGTGCCGCTGGAGCCCAGCGAGGTCGTGGACGACACCCTGCGCGTCCCCTACGAACGCGCCCTGATCAAGGACGCCCCGGACTTCGGGGTCGGCAGGCACCTCTCCCCCGAGCAGGAGCTCCAGCTCTACCACCACTACGGACTCGCGCTCCCCACGGCGGGCTCCCCTCCCGCCGGGAACGCCGGGGACGCCGAGGACGCCGGATCAGGACCGGGCGAGCGGGCCGGTGAGGGGCTCGGCACGGTCAACGGCTCCGTCAACGGCTCCGGCGGCCCGGGCGGCTGATCCCCGGTCCGGATGAGCGGCAGGGGCTCCGCCGGCTCCAGCGCGGGGTCGTCGACGGCGAACGTGCGCACTCTCCCGGGCGCGGACCAGGGCTGTTCGAACCGCACGGTGACGCGCCCGACGCCGCTGCCCTGGATCCAGCCCGCCCCGTACTCCGCGTGCCGGACGTCCAGCCCCGGCAGCCAGCGGCGCGGCCGCGCCTCGGCGGCCTCCGGGACCTCGTCGGGCCCCTCCCCCTCGGCCTCGGCCTGGTGGAGCTCCGCCGCGGCCGCTTCGGCGGCGGCCGCCGCCTCGCTCGCGGCCTGGGCGAAGAGATCCTCCTGGGTGTAGTCGGCGAGGCCCGTGACTCCCACACCCAGGAGCCGCACACCCGCCGTCGTGTCCACGCCCTCCAGCAGCCGCCCCGCCGCCTCGCGCACCACGCCGAGGTCGTCGGTCGGCCCGCGCAGCGTCTCCGAGCGGGTCAGGGTGGAGAAGTCGTAGCGCCGCACCTTGATCACGACCGTGCGCCCCGAGCGCCCGGCCGCCCGCAGCCGCGTGACGCACCGCTCGGCGAGGCGGGCGAGCTCCAGCTGCACCCGGACGCGGTCGGTCAGATCCTCCTCGAAGGTGTCCTCCACCGACACCGACTTGGCATCCCGCTCGGCGACGACGGGCCGGTCGTCATGGCCGGTGGCCAGCGCGTACAGCCCCGCGCCGTGGGCCTTGCCCAGCAGCCGCACCAGCTCCGCCTCGCCCGCCTCGCCGGTCTCCGTGACCGTCGTGATGCCCGCCCGGCGCAGCGTCTCGGCGGTGGCCGGGCCCACCCCGGGAATCGCGCGGACGGACATGGGGCCCAGCAGCCCGGCCTCGCTGCCCGGCTCGATGAGGAACAGGCCGTCGGGCTTGGCCTGCTCCGAGGCGATCTTGGCGAGCATCTTGGACCCGGCGAGGCCCACCGAGCCGCTCAGGCCCGTCGCCGCGCGGATGTCCCGCCGCAGTCGCTCCCCGACGGCCCGGACCGCGGACACCGAGGGCTCGACACCGCCCGCTTCGAGATCCACGAACGCCTCGTCGAGGCTGAGCGGCTCCACCAGCGGCGAGAGCTCGCCCAGCAGCCCCATCACCACCTCGCTCACCTCGCGGTAGAGCGTGAACCGCGGGGTGAGATAAGCGGCGTTGGGGCACAGCCGGCGCGCCTGGGCGGTGGCCATGGCGGAGTGGACACCGAAGACCCGCGCCTCGTACGAAGCGGTGGCGACCACACCGCGCGGGCCGATCCCGCCGACCACCACGGGCTTTCCGCGCAGGCTCGGCTTGGCCGCCTGCTCCGCCGAGGCGTAGAAGGCGTCCATGTCCAGGTGCAGGATCGTCGGTGCGGACCTCACACCACTGATGTTCCCGCACACCACTGACAATCGCGCTGACGTGCGACGGAGCGTCGCCGGCAGGCCCTCAGACCGCGCGGTTGCGGCGCCTCGCCAGCTCGTCGGCGGGGTTGTGGCCGATCAGGGTCTCGCCCGTGTCCACCCGCTCGCCGTGCAGCTGGGAGAGCACGTGCTCGATATCGCGCCAGACGACGCCCACGGCGATCCCGAAGACGCCCTGGCCACCCTGGAGCAGGTCGACGACCTCGTCCGGCGAGGTGCACTCGTAGACCGTGGCACCGTCGCTCATCAGCGTCATCTGCGGGAGGTCCCGCATCCCGCGGGCCCTCAGGTGCTGCACGGCCGTGCGGATGTTCTGCAGGGAGACCCCCGCGTCCAGCAGCCGTTTCACGATCTTGAGGACGACCACGTCCCGGAAGCTGTACAGCCGCTGGCTTCCCGAGCCGTAGGCGGGCCGTACGCTCGGCTCGACCAGGCCCGTACGCGCCCAGTAGTCGAGCTGCCGATAGGTGATGCCGGCCGCGGCGCACGCCGTCGGCCCCCGATACCCGATCTTGTCGGTCTCCGGCCCCTGCGGTGCGCTGACCGCGGCCGGGACGGTATGACGGGAGGGCTGTTCGACCGTTCCCCCATACAGCGGATACGGACTGCCGACCGCTGTACCGTCGCCCATGCTTCTCACGCCGACCTCCGTCCTTGACCTGCCTTCTCGACGGTAGGCAGTCACCCGGGGCGCGTCAACGATCGCCACACTCGGCACGCCGAGTGATAATCACCCAGAGAGTGGTTTTACGTATCCGTGTGCCGGGAAAGGCTAATCGAATGCGCCGCGCCCACCGCTCCTGAGGGGCGCCGCGAGCCTCACTGGCTGTTGGTGCCGAAGTCCTCGGGCGAGATCTGGTCGAGGAACTCGCGGAACTTCTCGACCTCGTCCTCCTGCTCGTCCGGGATGGCGATCCCGGCGTCGTCCAGCACGCCGTCACTGCCGTAGATCGGCGTCCCGGTGCGCAGCGCCAGCGCTATGGCGTCGGACGGCCTGGCGCTGACCTCCACCCCGCTGGCGAAGACGAGTTCCGCGTAGAACACGCCTTCGCGCAGATCCGTGATGCGGACCTCCGTGAGCTCCTGCCCCACCGCTTCCAGCACGTCCTTGAACAGGTCGTGGGTCAGTGGCCGGGCCGGCGCCATGCCCTGCTGGGCGAAGGCGATGGCCGTCGCCTCTCCCGGTCCGATCCAGATCGGGAGGTATCGATCGCCTCCCACTTCACGCAGGAGCACGATCGGCTGGTTGGAGGGCATTTCCACCCGGACACCCACGACATCGAGCTCGTTCACACAGCAACCCTAGGACGTGCCCGGCAGGTTTGGGTAGTCGGGCACTCGCCGATCAGTGCGAACGCGTCCGCAGCGCGGCCTGTACGAGTGCCGCGTGCAGGCGTACGGAGAGCGCCGCGAGCTCCCGCGCGGTGGCCTCGGCGTGGGCCCTGGTCTGCGGGTTACGGTGCCTGCGCAGCGGTGCGACCACCTGTTCGACCAGGTCGGCCTGGCGGTCGGCGGCGGCCTTCATGGCGCGAAGGTGCCGGGGCTCCAGACCGAACCGCCCCAGGTCCGTCACCAGCTTCGCGACATTGACCGAATCAACGTCGAATCCGCCGTCCGGGTGGGGGGCGATCAGGCCGTACGACTCCCACTCCGCCAGCTCACTCTCGGTGACGTCCGCGGCGCTCAGGAACTCCGGCCTGCCGAGACGGGCCGCCGTGGGACGCCCGAAGGCCGCCACAGCGACCTCACCGGCCCCCTGAGCCCCGTCTGCGGGGCCGTCGAGGCCAGGAGCCTGGCCGGCGGGGGGCAACTGCACGTGCTCGCCCCTGGCGAGCGCGTCGAGGTGCTCCCTGATGACACGCAGTGGCAGATAGTGGTCGCGCTGCATGCGCAGCACGTAACCCAGCCGTTCCACGTCCTGGGCACTGAACTTCCGGTATCCGGAGGGCGTGCGCCGGGGCTCGACCAGGCCCTCCGACTCCAGGAAGCGGATCTTGGAGATCGTGACCTCGGGGAACTCCTCACGCAGCAGATTGAGCACCGTGCCGATGCTCACCAGCCGCCCTTCGACACCGGCGGCACCGGATGATCCGGCGCCGCCTGACGGTGTTCGCAGCATGGCCCTTCCCTGGAGGTCTCCCCGGACGGGGTCCGGCGGTGGTTCAGATCCCCCGCTGGCTGCCGTAGAAGACCAGACGGTACTTACCGATCTGCACTTCGTCGCCGTTGGACAGCTCGACCGAGTCGATCCGCTCCCGGTTCACATAGGTGCCGTTGAGGCTGCCGACGTCCGCGACGGTGAAACCGCCGTTCTGCCCACGGCGGAATTCCACATGCCGCCGCGAGACGGTGACGTCGTCGAGGAAGATGTCGCTCTGCGGGTGACGGCCCGCGGTGGTCAGATCGCCGTCCAGCAGGAACCGGCTGCCGGAGTTGGGCCCGCGGCGGACCACCAGCAGCGCCGAGCCCAGCGGAAGGGCGTCGACGGCCGCCTGGGCCTCGGGCGAGAGGGCCGGGATCGGCGTCTGGCCGGTGGTCTCGGAGTCGTATGCCTCGAGACCGGAGATGGAGATGGTCGAGGTCGTCTCGGAAGCCCGCTCCGCCACGGCCCCGGGACGCAGCGGCGCCCCGCAGTTGGAGCAGAACCGACTGGCCTCGGCATTGCGATGGCCACACCTCGTACACACCGGCAAGGCAAACCCTCCACCCGCACTTGAGGTCGCTGGTGCCCCGAAACCTATGCGTCCTGCCGCGGAAGGGTCAACAGCGGACGCGCCGGACCCTCCCGAAATGTCTCCTCCGGGCGCGTCCACCTGGTCCCGGAACAGCGGGCGCCCCTCCTGGGCGCCTTCCGCGCCTTCCGCGGGGCGCGACGCCCGGTGGCGGGCCGAGCCGCTGCCACCTTCCTGGCGTGCGCTCTTGCCGAACAACTTCGCAAACAACTTCACGGGCGATTCCCCTTGACCGAAACAGACCCGCCCGTGGGGCAGGACGAACCCTCGATGCACTCACCGTCCGACCGCGGACATCCATACAACGTCCGTGGTCAACAGACAGTTTCCACCACGCACCCTCGACTTGGTGCGCCGACCCCCCGCAACCTCATGGCCTCCGCTCGAAGCCCCCGACCCGCCCGCCCCACTACGATGACGACCGAGCGTAGTCAGGCCGCTTCGCCGGGCGCAAGGCGTCCACAACGATCTTCTCAGACCTGCTGACCGATACGCCCGCCTGCTCCTTCTCCAGAGTCTGCACGACACCACCGGGGATGTTCAGCGCCGGCTCCAGGTCCTGCGGCTTGCCGATCACCTTGAACAGGTAAGGCTGCGAGACCTTTTTGCCGTCGATCTCCACCTTCCCCGCGGCGCCCGAGAAATATGTGTCGGCGGTGACCCGCACGTCATTGATCTGGATCGCCTCCGCGCCCGCGGCCCGCAGCTCCTGGATGGTGTCCAGCAGCTTGTCCGGCTCGACCGACCCCTTGGGGTCGCTCACCGTGAGCTCGATGCCGGGCCCCTGCGCCGCGACCGTGCCCGCGAGCACGGCGAGCTGCTGCTCCTTCTGCGCGGTCTGCTTACGGGCCTCGGCGGCCTGGTTGGAGCTGCTCTCCAGCTCCGTCCGCTGGCTCTCCAGATTCCGCTTCTCGTCCTCCAGGCGCTTGGTGCGGTTGTCCAGCTCGTCCAGGATCCGCACGAGATCCTCCTGCCGGGCACCCCGCAGAGCACTGTTGTCGCTCGTCGAACGGACCTGGATGGCAAGGCCCAGACCGAGCACGCAGAGCAGCACGGCGACCGTGAGCTGGGCTCGCGTCAGCCGGGGCGGCCAGAGACCTTTCAGCAGCCGCTGACGCCCGGTCAGCGGCTCCGGCCCGGCCGTCCCTTCCGGTGACGGCGGCGCGCCCCCCGGTTCGGGCTCGGGCTCGGGCGCGACCTCGGGCTCGGGCTCGACGGGAGGCACCGCTTCCGGTGCGGGCTCCGCACCTGCCCCCGCCTCAATGTCCGGCTTCCCGGCCTCCGCTCCCCCGGCAGGCTCACCCGGCTCGGCGGAACCAGCGGCTCCGCCGGACTGCGTGCCCTTGGGCTCGCCGATCGGCCCCTCGGACCCGCCAGGCTTGTCGGGTTTACCGGGCTTGCCGGGGCTCTTTCCCGGCTTCTTCTCAGGCTGCGGCTCCGGATCGCCCGGCTTCGCCGAGCCGCCCGCCGGGGTCGGCTCCTCGGGCGTGTCGTCGGTACTCATCGGCCTCACGCCCGGAAGACATGCCGCCGGATGGCGGCCGCGTTGGAGAAGATGCGGATGCCCAGGACGACCACGACACCGGTGGACAGCTGTGCGCCGACCCCGAGCTTGTCGCCCAGGAAGACGATCAGGGCGGCCACCACCACGTTGGACAGGAAGGAGACGACGAAGACCTTGTCGTCGAAGATCCCGTCCAGCATCGCCCGGAGGCCACCGAACACCGCGTCGAGCGCCGCCACGACGGCGATGGGGAGGTAGGGCTCGACCACCGTCGGCACCACGGGGCGGACGACGAGGCCCACCACGACTCCCACGACGAGGCCCAATACGGCGATCACGATGTGCCCTTCCCTGTGTCGGCGCCGCGCTCTGCCACGGCACCGTCCTGCGGCTTCGCTGTGCGTACGATCAGGCTCGGCGCGGCCGGCAGCCGTACCTCGCCCTGAGCGGAAATGCTGGTGCGGATCCCGTAGTTCTGCTGCAAGGCGCGCAGATAGAGCCCGTCGGCGCTGTTCTGGAACGCGCTGCTCAGGCGGTCCCCGTCACCGATCGCCAGCACCGTGTACGGCGGCACCAGCGGCTTGTTGTCGACCAGTATGGCGTCACCGGCGGCCCTGATCGCGGACAGCGCCGTCAGCCGCTGCCCGTTCACCGCGATCGCCTCGGCGCCCGACTGCCACAGACCGTTGACGATGCGCTGCATGTCCCGGTCACGCACCCGGCCCGTGTCGGAGAAGCCGTTGCTCTCCCGCGGGCCGTTGCCGCCGCCCTGCTTGGTCTGCTTTGCGTCGTCCACGACGAGCTTCACGCCGGGGCCCTGCACCGCGGTGGCACCCGCGAGCAGGGCCACCAACTCGGCCTTGTCCCCGCCGTGTTTCTGCAGCACGTCGCGCTGCTTGTTGCCGACCGCGGCCCGCAGGGTGTCGACGTTCTTCTGGAGCGCGTCGGCGTCCGAGGACTCCCTGTTGATGCGGTCGATCAGCTGCTGACGCTCCTTGGCCAGCGTCGGTGCCGATATCCGCGCCTGCGCCGCCCCCAGCGTCACCACCACCGCGGCGAGCAGCAGCGCGGCGGCGAGCCCCAACTTGGCGCGCAGCCTGGTGGGCAGCCCTTTGCCGCCCTGCGCCTCCCGCCGGGCCGCCGCCTCGGCGTACCCCTCGTCGAGGCTGTGGTCCATCACATTGGTCAGCAGCGACATGGAGGCATCGGGGCGCGGCGACGGCGACGCCGTCGTCCGAACGGGGGGCTGCTGCGACATGCCGCACATCGTCGCATGTCGGGGGCGCCGTCTCCCAATGGCCCCACCGGCGTGCCGGATCGGGAACGAGGAGACGGCGCCCGCCCGGGCTCAGCGCCCGGCGCCGTCCACGACCGCCGACCACTCGTCTAGCAGCGCCTGCGCCGAGGCGTCGTCAGGGCCCTCCGCCCAGAGGTGCGTCACGGCCTCCGCGGGATCCGGGAGGACCATCACCCAGCGACCGTCGGCCTCGACCACCCGTACGCCGTCGGTCGTGTCCACCGACCGGTCACCGGCCGCCTCGACCACATGACGCATCACCAGCCCCTTGACCGCCCACGGCGTCGCGAGGTCACGACGCAGCACATGGGCCCGCGGAATCCTGGCGTCTATCTGGCTGAGCGTGAGCTGAGTGCGCGCCACCAGACCGATCAGCCGCACGAACGCGGCCGTGCCGTCGAAGACACTGCTGGACTCCGGCACGATGAACCCGCCCCGCCCGTCACCGCCGAAGATGGTGGTCTCCGCACGGCCGACCCTGGTCAGGTCGTCGGGCGAGGTGGTCGTCCACTCCACCTGCGTGCCGTGGTAGGCGGCCACTTGCTCGGCGATCCGGGTCGTCGTCACGGGGAGGGCCACCTTCCCGCTGCGCCGCTCGGCGGCCACCAGGTCGAGGAGGACCAGCAGCGCCCGGTCGTCCTCCACGATGCGCCCGCGCTCGTCGACGAGGGAGATGCGCTCGCCGACCGGGTCGAACCGCACGCCGAAGGCGGCCCGCGCCGACGCGACGATCTCGCCCAGCCGCACCAGGCCGGCCCGCCGGGTGTCGGCCGTCTCGGTCGGGCGGGACTCGTCGAGCCCGGGGTTGATGGTGAACGCGTCCACGCCGAGCCGGCCCAGCAGGCTGGGCAGCACCAGACCCGCGCTGCCGTTCGACGCGTCGACCACGACCTTCAGCCCGGCCTCGGCGACCCCGCTGGTGTCCACGGACCTCAGCAGCGACCCCGTGTAGGAGTCATAGACGCTGGAGGGGAACGACAGGTCGCCGATCTCACCGGGGAAGGCGCGCCGGTACTCCTGGCGGGCGTAGACCCGGTCGAGCTTGCGCTGGCCTGCCTGGGAGAGGTCGGCGCCGCGCTCGTCGAAGAACATGATGTCCACCGAGTCCGGCACGCCCGGCGACGTACGGATCATGATGCCGCCGGCACTGCCCCGCGCGGTCTGCTGACGCGCGACCGGCAGCGGTACGTTCTCCAGATCCCGTACGTCTATGGCGCTGGCCTGGAGCGCGGAGATCACCGCACGCTTGAGCGCCCGGGCGCCCCGGGAGTGGTCACGCGCGGTGGTGACCGTCGATCCCTTCTTGAGCGTGGTGGCGTACGCGCCGGCGAGCCGGACCGCGAGCTCGGGGGTGATCTCGACATTGAGGATGCCGGAGACCCCGCGCGTGCCGAAGAGGTGGGCCTGGCCGCGGGATTCCCAGATGACCGAGGTGTTGACGAACGCGCCCGCCTCGATCGTCTTGAACGGGTAGACCCGGACGTTGCCCTGAATAATCGATTCCTCGCCGATGAGGCACTCGTCGCCGATCACGGCGCCGTCCTCGATGCGGGCGGCGCGCATGATGTCGGTGTTCTTGCCGATCACGCAGCCGCGCAGATTGCTCTGCTGGCCGATGTAGACGTTGTCGTGGATGACGGCCTTGTGCAGGAAGGCCCCGCTCTTGACGACCACGTTGGAGCCCACGACGGTGTGCTCCCGGATCTCGGCGCCGGCCTCGACCTTCGCGTAGTCGCCGATGTAGAGCGGGCCGCGGAGGACGGCCTCGGGGTGGACCTCCGCGCCCTCGGCCACCCAGACGCCCGGCGAGATCTCGAAACCGTCTATGTCGACGTCGACTCTGCCTTCGAGGACATCGGCCTGGGCCTTGCCGTAGCTCTCGTGGGTGCCGACATCCTCCCAATAGCCCTCGGCGACATAGCCGTAGATCGGCTTGCCGTCCTTCATCAGCTGGGGGAAGACATCGCCCGACCAGTCGACCGGCACATCGGGCTGGACGTAGTCGAAGACCTCCGGCTCCATGACATAGATGCCGGTGTTCACCGTGTCGGAGAAGACCTGGCCCCAGGTGGGCTTTTCCAGGAAGCGCTCGACCTTGCCGTCGTCGTCGACGATGGTGATGCCGAATTCCAGGGGGTTCGGCACCCGGGTGAGACAGACGGTGACGAGGGCGCCCTTGGCCTTGTGGAAACGGATCAGGTCGGTCAGGTCGAAATCGGTGAGGGCGTCTCCGGAGATCACCAGAAAGGCGTCGTCCTTGAGCGCCTCCTCGGCATTCTTGACGCTGCCCGCGGTGCCGAGTGGCTTTTCCTCATTGGCGTAGGTGAGCTCCATGCCGAGCTCCTCGCCGTCCCCGAAGTAGTTCTTGACGAGGGAGGCGAGGAACTGCACGGTCACCACGGTCTCGGTGAGCCCGTGCCGTTTGAGCAGTCTCAGCACATGCTCCATGATCGGCCGGTTGGCCACCGGCAGGAGCGGCTTGGGCATGCTCGAGGTCATGGGGCGAAGTCTTGTGCCTTCGCCACCGGCCATCACGACGGCCTTCATGTCGGAAGCGTCCTCCTTGAGAGACGACGGTCATCCCGACTGCACCCGCCGGGGCCGGGCTGCGTAACTCACATACGGCATCCGGCCCTGCTACGGCTCTTCAACTACGGCGAGGCCAGTCGGGCCTGTCGGTCCGTTTTGACGAGTCGGCGGACCTGAACCACGTAGAGGATTCCTGCCCACCAATAGAGGGTTGTACCCCATCCGGCGAACGCCCATCCGAAAATCGCCGCGAGGGAGCGCAACAGGCCCTCACCCTCACTGAGAAGCAGCAACGGGAACGCGTACATCAGATTGAACGTGGCGGCCTTGCCGAGGAAGTTGACCTGCGGCGGCGGATAGCCGTGGCGGCGCAGAATCCACACCATGACCAGCAGCATCGCTTCGCGTGCCAGAAGGGCGGCGGTGAGCCAGAGCGGAAGGATCCCCCGCCAGGTGAGGCCGACCAGCGTGGAGAGGATGTAGAGCCGGTCGGCGGCGGGGTCGAGGAGCCGGCCGAGGCTGCTGATCTGGTTCCAGCGCCGGGCGAGCTTTCCGTCGAGGTAATCGCTGACCCCGCTCAGGGCGAGGACCAGCAGCGCCCATCCGTCACTGCGCGGGCCGCCGAACTCCGGCCGGAGGATCAGCCACAGGAAGAGGGGGACGCCGACGAGGCGAGCCATGCTGAGGATGTTCGGGATGGTGAGGACGCGGTCGGTCTGTACGCGCGTCTCCTGGACCTCCACCCGGGGGCCTCCTGTGGGGATATGTACCAACGATGCCCCATGACCCTACCCGCAGTCGCGGCCGGACCGTGCAGAGGGGTCGGAGGACGGCCGGCAAGGGGCGCGCCATAAACGCAAAAATGCCTCAGGCCCCGGGTCTATGACCCGGGGCCTGAGGCTAAAATTTGTTCGGCGGCGTCCTACTCTCCCACACGGTCCCCCAT
>NZ_JBVHLW010000064.1:0-23722 GCF_055558795.1 Streptomyces sp. NPDC025618
GGGGGGGGGGGGGGGGGGAGAGGGGGGGGGTTTTTGTTCTGCGCGTCGGGGGGCGGGGTGGCGCCGTGCCTTTTTGGTGGGGGGGGGGGGGGGGGGGGGGGGGGGGGGCGCTCCCCCCCCCCCCCCCCCCCCCCCCCCGTCCGGCGTTTGAGGCCGGGGAAAAATCCCGGCGACAGCCCGCACTTCGCGCACGTACCGTCCCCCGGATGAGCGATGAACTGACCGTGGTGCGACTGGATCCGCGCCCCACCGCCGCCGAGACGGACGCCTGGTACGACGTCGTCAGAACCGCGCACCTCCACGACATGCCCCCCACCGTGCCCCCGCCCGGCCGCGCCGAGACCGCCGGGCACCTCCAGGTGCCCGCCATGCTGAGCCACTACGTCAAGGTGGCCGTGCCGCTCCCTGGTCCCCACGACCGGCCCGCGTACGCGGGCGTCGGCTGGGTGCGGTTGTTCGACGACGAGGAGAACCTTTCGACCGCCTGCATAGGCGACTTCGCCGTCTGCCCCGACCAGCGCCGCCGCGGCATCGGCACCCGGCTGTGGCAGGAACTGCGGAAGGCGGTCACCGACGAGGGCCGGACATCGGCGACCGTGCCGGTCGAAATCGGCGGTCCGGGCGAACAGTTCGCCAAGGCGTGCGGTTTCGACAGCGCGCTGCCGATGGTCTGTTACGTCCAGCGCGTGGCCGACGAGACCACCGAGCCGAGCCTCCCCGACGGCTACCGCTTCGCCGAGTGGACCGGCGTCGTCCCCGCCGAGCACGCCGAGCGGCTCGCCGTCGTCCACGGGGCCGTGCGGGACGCCCCGCACGGCGACCTGGAGCTCGGCCCGCCCCGGGCGACCGCGGAGCGCGTCACCCACGCGCAGCGGGCCGTCGTCGAGCGCGGCGGGCGGATGCTCACCGTCGTCGTGGTCGCTCCGGACGGCGGCCACGCCGCCTACACGGAGGTGATCCAGCGCTCCCCGGACGACGTACGGGCCATCCAGTTCGCGACCGGCGTCGCCCCCGCACACCGCGGCCGCGGGCTCGGGCTCGCCGTCAAACGGCTGCTGCTGGGCCTGCTGCGCGAGCAGGGGCTGCCCGTACGGGAGATCGCCACGACCGTCGCCGACGACAACGGCCCGATGCGCGCCGTCGACAAGCTCCTCGGCTACCGGCCCGAGCGGTCGGTCGGGCTGTTCCAGGCGCGGCTCCCGTCCGGGTGATGTCCGGCCGCGGTCCTCCTTCCGGAGAGCGCGGTCCCTCTTCCGGGAGAATGGGGCGTACGGACGTTGACGCGCCCTGTCCCGTTTTCCTGGAAGTGAGACCCGTGGCCAAGCGAAGCGACCGGCAGCAGGGACGCCCCGGAGGCCACCCCCGGCAGTCGCCCGGCGACGACGAACTGCTCGCCACCGTCGAGAGGGCGCTGGCCGGCCTGCGCGGGCTGCGGGAGGACGACCTCGACGACGCCGTCTATGCCGCCGCGTCCGCCCTCGCCGCCTCCCCGTCCGGTCCCGCGGCCGTCAGCCGCGCCCTGCTGCGCGCGGCCGCCCGGACGCTGCGCCGGGCCTGGGAGGGCGGCTGGCAGCCCGCCGACGTGGTCCGGCTCGCCAGGCGCGAGCTGACCGCCGCGGAGGTGCGCTTCACCGTCGACGCCATCGCGGCGGAGGCCCGGCGCTACACCCCCGACACCCTCGGCGCGCGCTGGGCGGCACAGCTGCGGGACCTCGACGCGCGGGTCTGGTGGGAGGCCGACGACGCCTTCCTCGACGGCTTCGCGGCGCGCGAGCGGCTGAGCCGCTTCGAGACGGTCGCCTGCGCGCTCGGCGCGCTGCGGCTGGCCGCCGGGCTGCCCCGGATCGGGGCGGCCGGCCCGCTGCCGGGCACCGGACACCGGCCCGCGGGCGCCACCGCGGCCCCGCCGCGCATGCTCGCCCGGATCCGGGCGCTGCTGGCGAAGGCGGAGTCCACGGAGTTCGCCGAGGAGGCCGAGGCCCTGTCGGCGAAGGCCCAGCAGCTCATGGCGCGGCACTCCATGGACGAGGCCCTGCTCGCCGCCCACGCCGCCGGGCCCGTGGACGGCCCCGCCGCCTGCCGGATCGGCGTCGAGGGCCCCTACGAATCCGCCAAGGCGCTCCTCCTCGACGCCGTGGCCGCCGCCAACCACTGCCGGTCGGTCTGGTCCAGCGACCACGACTTCTCGACCGTCGTCGGCTTCGAGGCGGACCTGGAGCTGGTGGAGCTGATGTACACCTCCCTGCTCGTGCAGGCCACCACCGCGATGGCCCGCGCGGGCGACGCCCACCACGCCCGCGGCCGCTCCCGCCGCACGCGCGACTTCCGGCAGTCCTTCCTCATCGCCTACGCGTCCCGGATCCGCGACCGCCTGACGGCCGCTGCCCACACGGAGGAGACGTCCGCGCCCGAGGCCGAGGTGCTCCCCGTGCTCGCGGCCCGCGAGGTGGCGGTCGGTGAGACGGCGGAGCGGTTGTTCCCGACGACGACGGCGCATCGGTTGAAGGGGCGGGATGCGGAGGGGTGGGCGCGGGGGGAGGAGGCGGCGGAGGGGGCTCGGTTGGGGTAGTTGGGGGGCTGCGGGTTGTGTGTGGTTGCGGTTCGGGTGGCCTCAATCGCCGGCCGGGCTTGGGTGTGTGGTGGGTGCCGGGGGTGGGTCTTCCGGGCTGAGGACCTGGAACGCGGCGCGGGTGCCCTTTTCGCGTATTGAGTGCCCCGAATTCGCACCGCGTTCCAGAACCCCACCCTCCAGCCCCACCCCCTCCCGCCGGAGGGGACGTTCAGGGTCCGTTCCGGGCAACAACTCAGCCCGTTGGGGGCACCTCCCAGCGGTAGCTGGGGGAGATTGAGGACGCGGCCGCAGGCCGCTCCCGCCGCAGGCGGCGAACCGGCCCGCAGCTCGGGGTCTGGGGCAGCGCCCCAGTTTCGGGAAGGGGCGGGTAGGGGAAAAAGCGCCGCAGGCCAACGAACCGCAGCCGAGGGGCCGGCGCCCGCGCCCCCACGCGGCGGAGCCGCACATCAGACGCGGCCGGGAAGGGGCGGGGGGTGGAGGAAAGCCCGCCGCAGGGGCCAACACCCCGCACCCCGAAGAGCCGAGACCCCCGATTTCGCCCCCGGCGGAACCCGGTTGGGCCCCCGAAGCCGACCACCCCTCCTACCCTGAAGACGTGACCCAAGCCCCGAACCAGCCCCGAATCGTCCCGCTGCGCCCCACCGAGGACGCCCCGGACGCCGGGGCCAAAGAGCCACTCTGGCGGCACGTCGTAGGAGAGGTCCTGCGCCGCGAACGCCAAGCGCAGGAGCGCACGTTGAAGGACGTCGCCGAAGCCGCCCGGATCTCGATGCCGTATCTCTCCGAGCTCGAACGCGGCCGCAAGGAAGCGTCGTCCGAGATGCTCGCGGCCGCGGCCCGCGCGCTCGGTCTGGGCCTGACCGATCTTCTCGCCCTGGTCCAGGGCGAGCTCGCCCGCACCGCGCCGGCCGGACGCGGGGCCACGGTGACCTCACTGACCGGGCGGACCCACCGGCGTACCGCCGCCCCCACGGCGTACCGGCAGGGCGAGGTGCGCCTCGCGGCGTGACCGGCGGCCGTACCCCCGCTGAACGACGGCCGCCGGAGCCCGCGGTGGGTCAGGCGGCCGGTGTCCGCCGGCTGAGCACCTGGTCGGCCAGCCCGTACGCCACCGCCTCGTGCGCCGTGAAGACCTTGTCGCGGTCCATGTCCGCGCGCAGGGTCGCCACGTCGTGGTGCGTGTGCCGGGAGAGGACCTCCTCGACCTGCGAGCGGACCCGCAGCATCTCCTTGGCCTGGAGGGCGAGGTCGGAGACCGTCCCCTGCTGCCCGCCGCTCGCCGGCTGGCCCAGCAGGACCCGGGAGTGCTCCAGGATGAACCGCCGCCCCGGGTCGCCCCCGGCGAGCAGCACGGCCGCGGTCGAGACCGCCTGTCCGACGCAGAACGTGGAGATCGGCGAGCTGACGAACGTCATCGTGTCGTAGATCGCCATGAGCGAGGTGAACGATCCGCCGGGCGAGTTGAGATAGATCCCGATCTCGGCGTCCGGGCTCGACGATTCGAGGTGGAGCAGCTGGGCGATGACGACGTTCGCGACGCCGTCGTCGATCTCCGTCCCGAGGAAGATGATCCGCTCGGACAGCAGCCTGCTGTAGATGTCGTACGCCCGCTCGCCCGCCGAGGTGCGCTCGACGACGGTCGGAATCGTGTACTGCCCCATCTCAGATCCCCATCCGTCGACGCGAGGCGGCCGGGCGGACGTCGTCGAGCGATTCGACGACGTGGTCCACCATGCCGTATTCCTTGGCCTGTTCGGCCGTGAACCAGCGGTCCCGGTCGCCGTCGCGGGAGATCGTCTCCTCGCTCTGCCCGGTGTGCTCCGCGGTGATCCGCTCGATGGCCCGCTTCGTGAACTCCAGGTTCTCCGCCTGGATCGCGATGTCGGCGGTGGTACCGCCGATGCCCGCGGACGGCTGGTGCATCATGATGCGCGCGTTCGGCAGGGCGAAGCGCTTTCCCGACGTCCCTACGGTGAGCAGGAATTGACCCATGCTCGCGGCGAATCCCATGGCGAGTGTGGAGACGTCATTGGGGATCAGCCGCATCGTGTCGTAGATCGCGAGCCCGGCCGAGACGGATCCGCCGGGGCTGTTGATGTAAAGACTGATGTCGGTCCGCGGGTCCTCGGCGGAGAGCAGGAGCAATTGCGCGCAGACGCGGTTCGCGGAGACCTCGTCCACCTGGGTGCCGAGGAAGACGATGCGCTGCGAGAGGAGCTGGGCGGAGAGATGATCGTCGAACCGCGACGAGGGGGTGTCCCCCTCGGCACCCCGTGGAGCGGTGATGAGCATGGACATGCGTACCTCCCGGTGAAGAACGCGACTTCCATTGCCGCGCCCCTTCACTCTCACCTCGCCCCCACCCCCACAACAGCCTTCTCTGCCAGGGGCAGATCTGCCGTGGGCAGAGTGCTGGGGCGCGCGGACACCGGTGCAGCCGGTTCACCCGTTCGGAGTATCTGAGCGGGTGCGGCCCGTGCCGGACGGCTTTCCTGGGGAGGAACGAGGCTCACCCGATCGCAGGCAGGGAGACCGCCATGAGCGTGATGGACAAGCTCAAGCAGATGCTGAAGGGCCACGAGGACCAGGCCGGGAAAGGCATCGACAAGGCCGGTGATTTCGTCGACGAGAAGAGCCAGGGCAAGTACAGCGGTCAGGTCGACACCGCCCAGGACAAGCTCAAGGACCAGCTGGGGCGCGACGACGGGCCTCTCCAGTAGGGCGCGCCATGGGCATCAAAGACGCATTCGACGACAAGGCCCAGGAACTCGGGAAGCAGGCCGGGCAGGCGAAGCGCGGCACACAGAGCCAGCCTTCGAAGCGCACCGAGCAAGCCCAGGACGAGACCCGGCGTGCGGACCAGGAAGCGCAGGACCGCTTCGACCAGGACTACGACGCCTGAGTCCCACAGCAGTTGGGAGTGCCATCCCGCATCGCGGGGTGGCACTCCGGCGCGAAGTCGCGTAACCCTTTTCCCCGCTGAAAGCAGGTAAAGCAGGTTCGGCTAAAGGGCAGCCGATATATCCCCGGCGCAGCCTCAGCCGTCCGCCTTCGCGACACCGATCGGGCAGGAGACTCCGGTGCCCCCGATCCCGCAATACCCCGCGGGGTTCTTGTCGAGATATTGCTGGTGATACGGCTCCGCCGCGTAGAACGGCCCCGCGGGCAGGATTTCCGTCGTGATCGTGCCGTATCCCGAGCGCTGGAGGACGGACTGGTACGCCTCGCGGGACGATTCCGCCGCCGATTGCTGGGCGGGGGAGTGGGTGTAGATCGCCGAGCGGTACTGCGTGCCCCTGTCGTTGCCCTGGCGGAAGCCCTGGGTGGGGTCGTGGGACTCCCAGAAGAGCTTCAGGAGGGACTCGTAGGAGACGGCGGACGGGTCGAAGACGACGCGCACGGCCTCCGTGTGGCCGGTGAGGCCGCTGCAGACCTCCTCGTAGGCCGGGTTGGGGGTGTGGCCGCCCTGATAGCCGGCCAGCGTCGTCCACACGCCCGGCGTCTGCCAGAACTTGCGCTCGGCGCCCCAGAAGCAGCCCAGGGCGAAGTCGGCCACGACCAGGCCCTCGGGGTAGGGGCCGGCGAGGGGATTGCCCAGGACCGTGTGGCGCTCGGGGAGCGTGAATTCCGGTTCCGGGCGGCCCTTGAGGGCCTCGTCCGGGGTCGGCAGGCGGGTTTCGTGGCGCGAGAACAGCATGGCGGCGGCTCCAAGGGAGGTGGCGTCCTCCCTACAACGTACGAGAGCGGAGGCCGATTCCCGGTGGTCAGCTCCGGCCGGAGCGCTCCCAGCCCGCGACGGCGAGCGCCCGGTACGTCGCGTACGCCGCGACCGGGTCCGCCTCGTACGACCACGGCACCGCCCCGATGTGCCCGTCGACCGCGCGCAGCTGCTCCATCGCCTGGCCGTAGCGCTCCGCGCGGATCAGGAACCACGCCAGCAGGTGGCGCACGTGCGGCAGCACGGGGTGGTCGGCGGGGGCGCCCGCGACCGCGAACAGGGCGCCTTCGACCGCCTCGGAGACCACGACACCCTGGAACGCCTCGCGGGAGAGCATGTCCGGCAGGTGGTCGTGGACGGCGAAGAGCGGGAGGGCCGGCAGCAGGCTGCCCGCCGGGGCCGACGCGGCGGCGCGCCGGGCGAAGGCGTCGGCCTGCTCCCGCGAGCCGTGCCACTTCGCGCTCCAGTAGCGCAGGGCGGCCAGATGCGCGCCCATGTGGTGTGGCGCCCGGCTGACGACCGTCTCCCAGACGGACTGGAATTCCGCTTCGCTCGCGCGGAGCCCCCGCGCGACGCCCAGCTGCACGATGTACGGCACGGGGTCGCCCGGGGCCAGCAGGGCGGCATCCCCGCACACCGCGCGGGCCTCCTCCAGGATCATCCGGTAGTCCTGCGAGGACGGGTCGCGCATCGCCTGCTGGACCAGGAACTCCGCCTGCACCGCCGCGCCGCCCGCGTCCTTCGGGGCCACGACGCGCCAGTGCCGCAGCCACATCCCGCCGGTGCCGGGCGCCTCCGCCAGCTCCTGGGCGGCCGCGCCCGCCAGCGTCTGCACGCGCTGCCAGCGCAGCTCGGGGTCGGTGGTGGCGTCCGTGCGGGCCAGCAGATCGGCGGCGGGCTTCCAGTCCTGCGTGCGGCGCGCCTCCTCGACGGCCGCCAGCAGCTGCGGGTCGGGCCCCGGCAGCCGTACGTCCAGCTGCTCGGCGGGGACGAAGCCGTACGCCCCGGCGGGGTCGACGGCCGCCTCGTGCCCTTGGAGCACGTCCTGCCCGGCGCGCCTGCGGCGGAGCGCGGGGGCGACCAGGACGCCGCAGATCACGACGACGGCGAACAGGATGAACAGATACTCCATGGGCTTTCCTGACAGAACGGGGCAGAAACGGAAGAGGGGGCGGGGCCGCGGACAGCCACTCTATGAGTGACAACGCCGCAGCCCCGCGGATCGTTCATCCTCCGGTTACAAATGACAGGAGTGTTCAGGTGAACGGGGTACTACCCTCGGTGCAATGAGCGACCAGCACTCTTTTGAAACCCTCGCCATCCACGCAGGTCAGGAGGCGGATCCGCTGACCGGGGCCGTGGTCCCGCCCATCTACCAAGTCTCCACCTACAAGCAGGACGGCGTCGGTGGCCTGCGCAATGGCTACGAGTACAGCCGGAGTGCCAACCCCACCCGCACCGCGCTGGAGGAGAACCTGGCGGCGCTGGAGGGCGGCCGCCGCGGTCTCGCTTTCGCGTCCGGCCTGGCCGCCGAGGACTGCCTGCTGCGTACGCTGCTGTCGCCCGGCGACCACGTCGTCATCCCGGACGACGCCTACGGCGGAACGTTCCGGCTCTTCGCGAAGGTCGTCAGCCGCTGGGGCGTCGAGTGGTCGGTGGCCAACACCTCCGACCCGGCGGCGGTGCGGGCCGCGATCACGCCGCGCACGAAGGCCGTGTGGGTCGAGACGCCGTCCAACCCGCTGCTCGGCATCACCGACATCGCCGCCGTCGCGGGCGTCGCCCACGAGGCCGGTGCGAAGCTGGTCGTCGACAACACCTTCGCCAGCCCCTACCTCCAGCAGCCGCTGGCGCTGGGCGCCGACGTCGTCGTCCACTCCACCACGAAGTACGTGGGCGGCCACTCCGACGTCGTCGGCGGCGCGCTCGTCACGTCGGACGCCACCCTGGCCGACGAGCTCGCGTACCACCAGAACGCGATGGGTGCCGTGGCGGGCCCGTTCGACTCCTGGCTGACGCTGCGCGGCATCAAGACGCTCGCCGTCCGCATGGACCGGCACAGCGCCAACGCCGAGCGCGTGGCCGAGATGCTGGTGTCCCACCCGAAGGTGACCCAGGTCTTCTACCCGGGCCTGCCGGAGCACGCGCTGCACGAGGTCGCGGCCAAGCAGATGCGCGCCTTCGGCGGCATGGTCTCCTTCCGCGTCGCGGGCGGCGAGGAGGCGGCGGTCGAGGTCTGCAACCGCGCCCGGCTGTTCACCCTCGGTGAGTCCCTGGGCGGCGTGGAGTCGCTGATCGAGCACCCGGGCCGGATGACGCACGCGTCCACGGCCGGTTCCCCGCTGGAGGTCCCGGCGGACCTCGTGCGCCTGTCGGTCGGCATCGAGTCGGCGGACGACCTGCTGGCGGACCTGGCGCGGGCGCTCGGCTGACATCGGGTTCCCGGCCGCGGCGGTGTCCTCGAAGGCCGGCGGGCGCGCGGTCCGTACCGCGCTTGAGGGCGCCTACCAGCCGCGCAGCGGCGGCGCCACGTCCGCCGGCGGCGCGGCCCACGGCCGCGTCGCCGCCCACGCGCAGAAGGCCACCAGCGCCATCAGCAGCACACCCCAGGCCACGGCCCGGAGCACCCGCCGTCTGCGCAGCAGGCGGCGGCCCCGCTCGGCGGCCCGCAGGGCGAGGCCGGGCGGGACGGCCGGATGCGGGCGTTCCAGCATCCGGCGTATCTCGTCCTCTTTACGGTCGCGCGGGCTCACGGCACACCCGACGGCGTAGGGCGGCTGCGCAGGAGGGCCACCGCGCGCGTGCACAGCACGCGTACGCGCTCTGTGGGCAGGCCGAGACAGGCCGCGACCTGTTCCTCGGCGATGCCCTCGTGGAGGCGCAGCACGAGCACGAGCCGTTCCCGTGGAGCGAGCCGTTCCAGGGTGCCGTGGGTGCGGCGGTAGCGCCGGGCGGAGCGCGCGAAGCGGGCCGCGAGTTCCTGCCGGGCGTGCTCGTAGGGGTCCGCGCCGCGCAGCCGGTCCCAGCAGGCGTACGTGTCGGCCAGGGCGGCCGTCAGCAGCCGCTCGGCGGCCTCGTGCGGGCCCGCGCCGGAGGTGTTCTCCCCGGTGAGCAGTACGGCGGTACGCAGCAGTCTGCCGCCCGCGCCCCCGACGAACGCCTCGAACTCCCGGGCGCGACGGCGTTCCCGGGCCGCCTGTCGCTCTCGCACCGCGCCTCCGCGCGCTCCTGTCCGCGTGCACGGAGTCCGCACGCACGGGGTCCGTGCGCGCCAGCTCCGTACGCACCAGGAGAGGGCAGCCGGCGGCGTCCGGTCAAGAGGCCGTCAAGAGGTGGGCGCGACCGGCAGGAGGGCGTCGGAGAGGGCGGAGTTGAAGCGGGTGAGCAGGTCGCAGAAGGTGTCCCGCTCGTCCTCTGTCCAGGTCTGCGTGATGAGTGCCATCAGCTCGCGCCGGGAGGCCCGTACCTCGTCGAGGCGTGCCTTGCCGCGCGGGGACAGCTGGAGGACGACGGCGCGGCCGTCCTCGGGGTGCGAAGTGCGCTTGACGAGGCCGGTGTCGACCAGCGGCGCCACCTGGCGGGTGACGGTCGAGGAGTCGATGCCCATGCCCGCGGCGAGCGCCTTGACGCCCATCGGGCCTTCCTGGTCGAGGCGGTTGAGCAGCAGATAGGCGGCGCGGTCCATGGAGTTGCGGACCTGGCCTACACCGCCGAGCCGGGTCTGTTCGGCGCGGCGGGCGAAGACGGCCACCTGGTGCTGGAGGGCGTCGAGGACGCCTGGGGCGAGGTCGGTCGTCATGTCCGAAGGGGTGGGCATGGCCTGGGGCTCACTTCGTGCGGCGGGCAGGGAATCGCTGAGGATTGGGGGACAGAGTACGCGGCCGGAAGGGCGCCCGTACGGGGCCTTGGCAAACCGCTCGGTATGCGGCGCTTGCGTGGTCCCGTACGCCTCGCCGTACGCCGTGCCGGTATGTCGCGCTGTATCCCTCCTGCGGCGGTCGTCACAGGTGCGAGCTGCGAGACTGGGCGGCATGGCTGCACGAGTTGGTGACGAGGACGGCCGCGCGGCGTCCCCCAGGTCCGACGTATCCGCCCTGCCGGGGGCGCTTCCGCCGATGTCCGGCACGTCCCTGCCCATGGTCACGCTCGACGAGGTGCGCGACGCCCAGAAGATGCTCTCCGGGGTGGCCCGGACGACCGTGCTGGAGGGCAGTCGTTTCCTGTCCGGGCTGGTCGGGGCGCCGGTCCACCTGAAGTGCGAGAACCTCCAGCGGACCGGCTCCTTCAAGGTGCGCGGCGCGTACGCGCGTATCGCGGGGCTCTCCGAACAGGAGCGCGCGGCGGGCGTGGTGGCCGCCAGCGCGGGCAACCACGCGCAGGGCGTGGCCCTGGCCGCCGCGCTCCTGGGCGTGCGCTCCACGGTGTTCATGCCAGAGGGCGCGCCCCTGCCGAAGGTCGCGGCGACCCGGGAGTACGGCGCGGAGGTGCGGCTGTACGGGCAGATCGTCGACGAGACGATGCGGGCGGCGCAGGACTACGCGCGGGCGACCGGCGCGGTCTTCATCCACCCCTTCGACCACCCGGACGTCATCGCGGGCCAGGGCACGGTGGGCCTGGAGATCCTGGAGCAGTGCCCCGAGGTCCGCACGATCGTGGTGGGCATCGGCGGCGGCGGGCTGGCCGCGGGCATCGCGGTGGCGGTGAAGGCGCTGCGGCCCGACGTACGGATCGTGGGCGTGCAGGCCGCGGGCGCCGCCGCCTACCCGCCCTCGCTGGCCGAAGGCCGCCCGGTCTCCGTCGAGGCGCCGGTGACGATGGCGGACGGCATCAAGGTGGGCCGCCCCGGCGAGGTGCCGTTCCGGATCGTCCAGGAGCTGGTGGACGAGGTCCGTACGGTCTCCGAGGACGAGCTGTCCAGCGCGCTGCTGCTCTGCCTGGAGCGGGCGAAGCTGGTGGTGGAGCCGGCCGGGGCGAGCCCGGTGGCGGCGCTGCTGTCGGATCCCGGCTCGTTCGAGGGGCCGGTGGTCGCGGTGCTCTCCGGCGGCAATGTGGACCCGCTGCTGATGCAGCGCATCCTGCGGCACGGCATGGCGGCCGCGGGCCGCTATCTGTCGCTGCGGCTGCGGCTGACGGACCGGCCCGGCGCGCTGGCCGCGCTCCTGGAGGTGCTCTCGGAGGTCGACGCCAACGTCCTCGACGTGAGCCATGTGCGGACCGATCCGCGACTGGGGCTCACCGAGGCGGAAGTGGAGTTGCATTTGGAGACCAAGGGGCCGGAGCACTGTTCCGAGGTGGCAGCTGCCTTGCGGGACGCGGGATATCTGGTCATGGATTGATCCGGTGAGGAGGTTCATTCACAGGGCGGAATGACTACCGCGAACGTAAAATCGCGTAATACGTCATCCAAACGGGGAGAACCTCCATGCCAGGCGCTATTTTTGCCGAAGGCCTGGTCAAGACTTTCGGCGATGTCAGGGCTCTGGACGGCGTCGATCTCGACGTACCGGAAGGAACCGTTCTAGGACTGCTCGGCCCCAACGGCGCCGGCAAGACCACCGCCGTACGCGTGCTCACCACCCTCATCAAGCCGGACCGGGGAACGGCTGTGGTGGCGGGCATCGACGTACTGAAGAAACCCAACGAGGTCCGCCGCGCCATCGGGCTATCCGGTCAATTCGCCGCTGTCGACGAATATCTGACGGGCCGTGAGAATTTGCGGATGGTGGGCCAGCTCTATCAGATGAGCGCCCGTGATGCGAAAGCGCGTGCTGGTGAATTGCTGGAGCGCTTCCATCTCGGTGATGCCGCCGACCGTATCGCCAAGACGTATTCCGGTGGCATGCGCCGCCGTCTCGACCTCGCCGCGGCCCTGGTGGTCAGCCCGCCCGTGATGTTCATGGACGAGCCGACCACCGGCCTCGACCCGCGCAACCGGCAGCAGCTGTGGGAGGTCATCCAGGAGCTCGTCGCCGGGGGCACGACGCTGCTGCTCACCACGCAGTATCTGGAGGAGGCCGACCACCTCGCGCACGACATCGCGGTGGTCGACCACGGCCGGGTCATCGCGCGCGGCACCTCCGACGAGCTCAAGGCCCGCACGGGCGGCGAGCGCGTCGAGGTCGTCGTGCACGCGCCCGAGCACATCGGCGTCGCCGACGAGGTGCTGCGCGGCTTCGGCAAGGGCGCCGCCAAGATCGAGGCACACACCCGCAAGGTCACCGTCCCGGTCTCCGGCGGCGCGAAGCTGCTCGCCGAGGTCATCAGAGAGCTCGACGGCCGGGGCATCGAGATCGACGACATCGCGCTGCGCCGTCCGACGCTGGACGACGTCTTCATCTCGCTCACCGGGCACGCCGCCGTGTCCGAGGAGGAGCAGGACAGGAAGGAGGCGGCCTCGTGAGCACCCTCAGCGGCGCCGCTGCCAGGACCGTGACCCCCGGGGCGCTCGGGGGCGTCGGCCAGTCCGTGCGCGACTCCCTGGTCGTCGCCAGGCGCAATCTGATCCGCATGGCGCGGATCCCGGAAGTGGTCATCTTCGGGCTGATCCAGCCGATCATGTTCGTCGTGCTGTTCAGCTACGTCTTCGGCGGCTCGATCGCCGTGGGCGGCAACACCGACCCCTCGGCCTACCGCCAGTTCCTGATGGCGGGCATCTTCGCCCAGACCGTCACCTTCGCCACGGCGGGCGCGGGCGCGGGCATCGCCGACGACATGCACAAGGGCCTCATCGACCGCTTCCGCTCCCTGCCCATGGCGCGCGGGGCCGTCCTCACCGGCCGCACGCTCGCCGATCTGGTGCAGACCGCGCTGACGCTGGTGGTGCTGGCGATCGTCGCGGTGATCGTGGGATGGCGGACGCACGCGGGCATTCCCGAGGCGGTGGCGGGCTTCGCCCTGCTGCTCCTGCTCGGGTACGCCTTCTCCTGGATCGGCGCCCTGATCGGGCTGTCCGTGCGCACCCCGGAGGCGGCCACCTCGGGCGGGCTGATCTGGCTCTTCCCGCTGACCTTCATCTCGAACGCGTTCGTGCCGTCCGACAACATGCCGACCGTGCTGCGCACCATCGCCGAGTGGAACCCCTTCAGCGCGACCGTGCAGGCGGCCAGGCAGCTCTTCGGCAATCTGCCGGACGGCTATCCGGTGCCGGCCGCGTGGCCGATGCAGCACCCGGTGTGGGCCTCGCTGATCTGGTCGGTGGTGATCATCGTGGTCTTCCGGACGCTGTCGGTGCGGAAGTACCGCTCGGCGACGGGCTGAGGTCCTGCCCGGCGGGGGGCCTGCCGGCCCTGAGGGCACGGCCCGGGTTCCGTCCGCCTGAAGGCACGGATCGAGCGGCTCGTGGCCGTGGGACGTGCTCGTGGGCGTGAAACGCCGAAGAGCCCCGGATCCGAGGATCCGGGGCTCTTCGGGCGGGCTCAGCCCTGGTACGGCTTGGCGTCCAGGATGCGGACCTTGGCCTTGCGGCCGTTGGGCAGCTCGTACTCCGCGTCGGCGCCGATCTTCTTGCCGTTCACGCCGGTGCCCAGCGGGGACTGCGGGGAGTAGGTCTCGATGTCCGAGCTCGCGTACTCCCGGGAGGCCAGCAGGAAGTCCAGCGTGTCGTCCGGGTCGCCGTCGAAGGCGATGGTGACGACCATGCCGGGGGCGACCATGCCGTCCGCGGCGGGCGCCTCGCCGACCTTGGCGTTCTCCAGCAGCTGGGTGAGCTGGCGGACACGGAGCTCCTGCTTGCCCTGCTCCTCCTTGGCCGCGTGGTAACCGCCGTTCTCTCGCAGGTCACCCTCCTCGCGGGCCGCCGCGATCTTCATCGCGATCTCGGTGCGAGCGGGACCAGACAGGTACTCCAGCTCGGCCTTGAGCTGGTCGTACGCCTCCTGAGTCAGCCAGGTGACGTTGTCGCTGGTCTGGGTCACAGGTGCTCCTCGTCGGTACTGGGGAAAAACTTGGGGATACATCGGGGATACAAATGAACGCCCTACTCAGAAGGGTGCACCTTCAAAGGTGGGCGAAACCACGAGCCTAACAATTAGGTCGGGAAAGGGGGAAGAAGCTGCGGGGAGGAACCGCGCAAGAAACGCGTCAACGCAGGTCAGAGCGGTGACGTCCGGCCATCGGCGGCCGGAGGCCGTGTCCCGGTCCCAAGACGCGAGCCGACCGGCCCCGGGGCGGCCGGCCGCGGCGCTACTTGGCCGTGCAGCCCTCGAGCTCGGTCGCGGCCGCGTGCTGGGTGGTCCGCATCGTGACCCGCTCGGTGAAGTGCTCCTCCTTGCGGTCCATCCGGACATCCATCCGGCCGACCTCGGAGCCGTCGCTGCCCAGCGAACGCAGGGTGCACACGCCCACGTCGTTCTTGCCCTTACGGACCTCCAGCACCGCCTGCACGGTGGTGTCCGACATCGGCTTGGAGCGGATCAGCTGCGCGGAGACGTCCGTCTTGGTGACGTAATGCACACCGAACCAGATGAGCAGCCCGGCCAGCGCCACGCCGAGCACCGTGCCGACGATCTTGAGCTGGCGGTCCGCACGCCGGTCGGCCGACCGGCCGTAACGGCCATCGGGGAGGCCCTCGCGCGCCGCAGCCATGGTCTTCCTCCTGCCCGGGGACCGGCTCCGTCGACCGGAATGAAACGTCTCCCTCTTCGGTCACTATAGGAGGCGCCCCGAAACACCGATAAGACGGGCCATGACCAGTGACTGAGGATCAAGCCTTGACTGAGCAGCTGCGACTGATGGCCGTGCACGCCCACCCCGACGACGAGTCGAGCAAGGGCGCGGCCACGATGGCCAAGTACGTGTCCGAGGGGGTGGACGTGCTGGTCGCGACCTGCACGGGTGGTGAGCGCGGCTCCATCCTCAACCCCAAGCTCCAGGGGGACCCCTATATCGAGGAGCACATCCACGAGGTGCGCGCCAAGGAGATGGACGAGGCGCGCGACATCCTCGGCGTGAAGCAGGAGTGGCTGGGCTTCGTGGACTCCGGGCTGCCCGAGGGCGACCCGCTGCCCCCGCTGCCCGAGGGCTGCTTCGCGCTCCAGGATGTCGACGAGGCGGCCGGCGCGCTCGTGAAGCTGATCCGTGAGTTCCGCCCGCACGTGATCACCACGTACGACGAGAACGGCGGCTATCCGCACCCCGACCACATCATGACCCACAAGATCTCGATGGTGGCCTTCGAGGCGGCGGGCGACCCCGAGCGCTACCCCGAGGCCGGCGAGCCCTGGCAGCCGCTGAAGCTCTACTACAACCAGGGCTTCAACCGGCCGCGCACCCTCGCCCTCCACGAGGCGCTGCTGGCGCGGGGCATGGAGTCCCCGTACGGGGAGTGGCTGGAGCGGTGGCACAAGATGGGCCGCGAGCGGACCCTGACCACCTATGTGCCCTGCGGTGACTTCTTCGAGATCCGCGACAAGGCGCTGATCGCGCACGCCACGCAGATCGACCCCGACGGCGGCTGGTTCCGGGTGCCGCTGGACCTCCAGCGGGAGGTCTGGCCCACCGAGGAATACGAGCTCGCGAAGTCTCTCGTCGGAACATCCCTCCCCGAGGACGACCTCTTCGCGGGCATCCGCAACAATTGACCCCATGATGAGCGCGACTGTCTCCCTCGCCGCCACCCACTTCGTGCCGCTCGCCGCTGATGATCTTGACAAGAACAAGGTCACCCCGGGCGTGCTCGGCTTCATCGTCTTCGCTCTCCTCGGCGCCGCCGTGTGGATGCTGATGAAGAGCATGAACAAGCACATGAAGAAGGTCGCCTTCGAGGAGATCCCGGAGGGCGCGACCGCGATGGCCGCGGCCCCGGCCCCCGCCTCGGCCCCGGCGGCCCGCGGTGGCGGCAAGAGCGGCGGCAAGGGCGGCGACGCCACCGAGAGCTGACGGTCAGCTGTCACGGGACAGCACCGCCATGACCTCCCGGGCACGGCGGCCCGGCACCATGCCGAGCCGCCATGCCTGCCATCCCGCTTCCGGCTCGACACCGCGCTCCAGCAGCAGGGCGTACGCCTCCGCGCAGTCCTCCAGCGCCGGGTCCGTCACCCAGTCCGCGGCGCGCAGCTCCCGCCGCAGCACCTCCAACTCCTCCTGCGCCACCGCCGCGCCCACCACCGAGCCGCCCGGCGAGGCGAAGGGCAGCAGCGTGCACCGCAGGAACCGGGCCCAGGCCGCGCCCCGCCGGTCGCCGTAGCCCGAGAACAGCCGCTCCGCCTCCGCCACCAGCTCCAGCGCGGCCTCGGCGCGGCCGTTGCCCGCGTCGACCACGGCCAGCTCCACGCACGACCACGCCTCCCCGTGCGGCACGCCCAGCCGCTGGAAGTCCGCCCGCGCGTCCTGGAAGAGCTGCCGGGCGAAGCCGCTGTTGCGCAGATTGCCCGTCTGGGCCGCCCGCTGGTCACGGGTCAACCGCGCCGCGTGGTGCCGGGCACAGGCCAGGCCATAGGCGTCCCTCATCCGGTTGAACATGGTGCGCGCCCGCTCCAGCGCGCGCAGGGCCGCCGCCCGGTCACCGCTCTCCTCCAGCGCCAGCCCCAGGTAGTACAGCGACCAGGCTTCGCCGCGGGCGTCCTCGTTCTCCCGGTGCCGCGTCGCCGCGCGGTCCAGCTGCGCCACCGCCGCGCCCGGGTCGCCGGCCACCAGCCGGGCCCGCGCCAGCTGGGTCAGCGCCCACGCCTCACCGCGGCCGTCCTGCGTGCGGCCGTAGAGCTCCTGGGCCTCGCGGAAGTCGGCCTCGGCCCGCTCGACCTGGCCCATCCGCAGCCGCACCTGACCCAGCTGGAAGTGCGCCCACGCCTGCCCGTGCAGGCTCTCGCTCTCCCGGTGCAGCTCCAGCGACTCCGTCAGCAGCTCCAGCGCCCGCTCTATCCCCCCGCGGTCGCGCTCCACGGCGGCCAGCGCGTGCAGCGTCCACGCCCGGTCGCCGCTCAGCTCCCGGCCACCCTGGAGGGCGAGCGCCTCCCGCAGCTTCTCCGTCGCCTCCCGCAGCTGGCCCTGGTGCTGGAGCGTGACGCCCAGATCGCGCAGGGCCCGCGCGGCGCCCGCCGTGTGCTGGGCGTCGAAATACAGATCCACGACGGACGAGAGCGTCGTACGCGAGGTGTCCAGCTCGCCCAGCTGCCGGGCCGCGATGCCCGTGCGCCACTGCACCGAGCGGACCAGCAGGCCCCGGTCGGCCTCCTGGGTCAGCTCGCTCAGCTCACCGAGGCGATAGAGGTCGCCGCGCAGCAGGCAGTAGTCGCACAGGGCGCCCAGCAGGTGCAGCACCGCCGCCTGGTCGACGCCCTCGGTGTGCCGCAGGGCCGCCGTGATGAAGCTCGACTCGTCGTCCAGCCAGCGCAGCGCCGCGTCCAGCGAGGTGAAGCCGTGCCCGCCGGCCGCGCCCTTGACGAACATGTCGGCCCGCGTGGAGGTCTTGCCGTCGACCATCCGGATCACGGAATCCGCCAGCTCGGCATAGCTGCGGATCAGCCGCTCCTGCGCCGCGCTCAGCTCGGCCGGCCCCTCCTCCTCGTGCAGCCGCGTGTGCGCGAAGGACCGCACCAGGTCGTGCATCCGATACCGGCCGGCGCGGACCTGCTCGATCAGGCCCGCGCGGGCCAGGGCCGCCAGCTCGCGCCCCGCCTCCCGCTCGTCCTGCGCCAGCAGCGCCGCCGCCGCGGCCGCGCCCAGCGAAGCCCGGCCCGCCAGCGCCATCCGGCGCAGCAACTCCCGGGCGCTGTCGCTCTGGTCGATATAGCGCAGCCACAGCACGCGCTCCACCGGGTCGTCCTGCCCGGACGCCGCGAGCTCCGCGGCCAGCAGGTGCGGGGCGCGCCCGCCCAGCGCGGAACCGGCCACCCGCAGCGCCAGCGGCAGCCCGCCGCACAGCTCGCGCACCTGCGCCAGGCCCTTCTCGTCGTACGGACCGGCCTGCGGCCCCTCGGACGCCGCCCGCAGCAGCTCCTCCGCGCCCGCCTCGTCCAGCGGGCCGACCGGCAGCTCGTGCACCCACGCGTCCAGGCCGGGCGGCAGGGCCAGCGGGGCCCGTGCCGTGACCAGGACCAGGCTCTCGGACCGCTGCGGGACCAGGGTGCGGACCTGCTCCGCGTCGGAGGCGTCGTCCAGCACCACCGTCACCGGCAGCCCCGTCAGGTGCTGGTGATAGAGCTCCGAGAGCCGCTTGAGCTGCTGCTCGTGGGAGGACCGCTCGCGGAAGAGCAGCTGGTCCCGGGGCGCGCCGAGCCGGTTGAGCAGGTGCAGCAGCGCGTCCCGCGTCGGCAGCGGCGGCTCCTCGGACTCGCCGCGCAGATCCACCACGCACGCCCCGCGGAACTGATCGCGCAGATGGTGCGCGGCGCGGATCGCGAGCGTGGAGCGCCCCGAGCCCGGCGGCCCGTGCAGCACCACCACCGTCGGCTTGGTCTCCGTGCTCGCCCGCGCCTGGTGCACCCACTGGGCGATCCGGGCGAGGTGGTCACGCCGGCCCGCGAACGGGCCCACCGCTTCCGGGATGTGGTCGAAGGAGTGCTCCAGCACGCTGCGCCGCCGGGCGTCCGCGCTGCGGTTCGCGCCGCGCAGCGCCGGACCCCGGCCCTTGCCGGCCGCGCCGGGCCGCTCCGTCGCCCTCCCGCCGCCGCCCGCGCGCGTCGCCGCCGAGAGCATCCGCTGCTGGTCCAGGAACGGCCGCACCCCGCGCACCTCGACCGCAGTCAGCCACGCCAGCCTCAACTGCTGTGCCCCGCCCGGCTGCCCCCGCAGACCGGCCCGCTGGTGCGCGGCCGGCCAGTGCCCGGCGGTCAGCTTGAGGACCGTGGTCGCCGAGCCCGCCACCGCCACCGTGACGCCCGCGCCCAGCGCCGTGCCCGACGATGTGCCGTAGCCGAGGTCGGCGACCGCCGCCGCGACCGCGGCCACCCCCGTGACCAGCGCGGGGGTGGCCAGCGCCGGACGCGTGAGACCGGCCGTCAACGGCCGCCGGGCCGCGGCCTCCTCGTCGAGCGCGCGCACATACGCTTCGTACTCCTCGGTGGCCTTGGCCGCTATGGCGTCGAGCTCCATGCGCGCGCGACGCAGCAGCGCCGCGCCGTCGGTGGCCCCGCCGGAGTGGCGGACCTCCTCCTCCACCATCCGCCCCAGCAGGACCTCGACTTCCGTACGGTGACTGTCTTTCAGCACGGCCCGCGCTTCCGCCATGGTTTCCCCCTCCACCAGCGATCGCTCTGTGCTCAAGTGCTCCGTGGCTCAAGTCTTCCGTCTTCGCGAGATTTCCGGCAGCCCTGTGGATAACTCGTCATCGGGTCCTGGCAGCACGCCGCGCACGCCGGGGCGCCGGGACCTAGGACCTATGTCGGCCGGGCGGGAACCGTGCGAGGCTGAGGCCGCGCGATCAACACGTCATCGATCAGGCCGCTCGCGGGCCTGGGCGGCGGCTCCGGTGCTTCCCCACGTGTTGAGATGCCCCGAAGTGCCGGGTGCCGGTGAGACTTTGGGTGCGCCGCGTGATCAAGTGCCCCGCGTGATCAAGTACGCCACGTGATCACTGAGGCTCCGGATGCCTCATCACGGCGAACCGACGAACCGCTTTCCGGATGCGGTCCTTTCCGATGAGCGTTCCGCGGCGCCCTCAAGGTCGCACGCGCCCACGGGCGCACATTCGCCGCCCGCGCCGAGGCTCGGTCGCGATCGCAACTGGATCACCGGATTCCCGTAAAAACCAACGGCTGACCGACACCGGAGCCCGGTCGACCCCGCACGAGATCCCCGGCCGATCACGCTACGGAATCAGCCATTCCGCCCGGCCTGTGATCCGTGACGGAGCGTCAGCTCCGTTGAGCGAACGTCGAGTTTTGGTAAAGAGTGCTGGTCAACCGATTGCACCAGCGTGTAGCCTGAAGCGGACTCGGGTGGTTTCAGTATGCGTCTCGAGCGCGTCAAGGGGGGCTTCTTCGCCTGACCCTGAAGCGCTGTTCTGCGGTCGCGCACCGATTCTTCACGGTGTTGCCATTTTCACCTGCGAATAATTTGGTGCGTTAGCACGGGGGGGAGATTGCATTGACGTCCTGCCTATGTGTATTTTCCATGGATTCGCTGGACGCCTTTTATTCGGCGACACTCCCCATTCGGGGGTCATTGATCCAGCAGTGAAAGTCGATACACCGGCAGGGTTATAGCTCGGTCAATGCCGGGACGCGGCCTGACCGGGGGAGGCCAGAAGAGAGGCCGCCGCCCTGGCCGCTGTCCCCTGTGACCGGCGGAAGAACGTCGTGGCCGCCACCCTCCAGGGCCTTCGCCCCCTTGCCCGGTTCACGGCAGTCTCCGTCTCTCCGCACCCCTTCCGATGTCGTGCCGGTCCGCACGGCAGGACCGGGCGAGACGTCGGGCCCGCCTGTCGTGACCGCCGCCCGTCGGGTGACCCGCCGGCGCTCACCGCTCAGCTCCGGGATGCCGCGTGAATGAAAACCCTTGGATGTTTTTCTCAGGCTCTTTGAGAGAGGGAAAGAGGAGACAGGACAGCATGGAAGAAGCGCTGGCCATAAAACTCACCGGCCGGGAGTTGGATGTGCTCGGCCTGCTGGCCGGGGGGTTGAGCAACCGGCTCATCGCTCGACGGCTGGACATCTCGGAGAAGACCGTGAAGAACCACCTCAGCAGCATCTACTTGAAGATCGGTGCCACCGATCGCACTCAGGCCGCGCTCTACGCCCAACACGCCGGCCTGGCCGACCCCGGGAAAGCGGCCCCGCTCACCTCGGTGTCCGCTCCGGCCTGTGATCCCGGCCCCGAGGAGGGCTCGTCACCGACGGGCCCCGCCCTCACCACGCGCGAGCGGAGCGTACTCCGGCTGCTGTCGCGGGGGTTGAGCAATCGGGTCATAGCCCGAAGACTCGACATCTCGGAGAAGACCGTGAAGAACCATCTCAGCAGCATCTACTTGAAGATCGGCGCCGCCCACCGCACTCAGGCCGCGCTCTACGCTCAATACGTTGGCCTCGCTTCCTGAGCGGTTCGCCACCGCACTTCTTCTCCGAGAGGATCTCCGCTGCCGGTCGGTGCGCCCGCTGTCCCGTGGTCGTGTCGTATCGCCCGCGAGCTTTCCTCCTCGACGAGGAATTCCCGCACCAGCTTGCCCGCCTCGTCCCGGCATTCCTCGAAGTAGGCGTGCCGGGCGCCCGGGAAGAGATGTGTGCGGGCGCCGGGGATGCGGGAGGCGAGCAGCGGGAGGTTGTCCGGCGGGGTGAGCCGGTCCTGGTCGCCGTGGAGGATCAGGGTGGGAGCCGTGATGCCCGGCAGTTCGCTCCACGCGTCGTGCTCGTTGCTGGCGATGAGGTGGCCGCGGCGCGCGTGGGCGGGCATCCGCGGGTCGCCGAGAGTGCGGTAGGGGCCGGGGTGCGCGGCCCGCCAGGCGGGGGAGTACATCAGATCGGCCAGCACGCGGCGTACGGCCTCCGGATCCGGCTGTGCGAGGGACCGGCGCACCGACGCGTCGCGTTCCACGGCGTGCGGACCGCCGGGGGAGGTGCAGCCCAGGACCAGCCGGCGGACCCGCCGCGGGTGGCGGATCGCGAGCCACTGCGCGACCCGCCCGCCCATCGAGGTGCCGTACACATCGGCGCGCGCGATACCGAGCGCGTCCAGGACCGCGACGACGTCGTCCGCGAACTGCTGCACCGAGTAAGGACCTTCGGGCTTGTCGCTGTCGCCCGTGCCGCGTGGGTCCAGGGTGACGGTGGAGCGCACGGTGTGGAAGTCCTCGCGCACGTCGTCCCACCAGTGGTGGTCGTTCGCCTGCCCGGCGAGCAGCACCAGCGGCGGCCCCTCCCCGCGGTGCTGGTACGCCAGGGCCGTGCCGTCCTGGGCGCGGGCGAAGGCCGGGACCGGTCGGTCGTGTTCGGTCATCGACGTCCTTCGAACGGGCACACGGGAAGGCGGGCGGCGCGCGGTGTCATGAGTCCTCTTCATCGTAGCCCGAACAGGCGCGCGACATGGGTGTTATCGATCTTCTGCTGTGTTCTGCGGATGTTCTTCCGGTGTTCTTCCGGGCGAGGGCTGCCGCGCGGGATCGGCGGCCGGGGCCTCACATCCGCCAGTCGCCCGCGATCTTCAGCAGGCGGTCGTTCTGCTCGGGAGTGCCGATGGTGATCCGCACCCCCTCGTCGCCGAAGGGGCGCACCATGACTCCCTCCGCCGCGCACGCGTCGGTGAACGCCGTCGTGTGCGAACCGAGGCGCACCCAGACGAAGTTGGCCTGGCTGTCGGGGACGCTCCAGCCCGCGGCCCGCAGAGCGTCGGTGACCCGAGCGCGCTCGGCCACCAGGGTCCGGACGCGGTCCAGCAGTTCGGGTTCCGCCTTCAGCGAGGCCCGCGCGGCGGCCTGGGCGAGACCGCTGACGCCGAACGGCACGGTGCAGGCGCGCAGCGCGGCGGCGACCGGCGGATGCGCGATCGCGTAGCCGACGCGCACGCGTGCCAGCCCGTACGCCTTGGAGAAGGTGCGCAGCACGGCGACGTTGGGACGGTCGCGGTAGAGCTCGATGCCGTCGGGTACGTCGGTGTCGTCGACGAACTCGCGGTACGCCTCGTCGAGCACCACCAGCACGTCGTCCGGCACCCGGTCGAGGAAGCGCTCGAGCTCATCGCGGCGCACGGCCGTGCCGGTCGGGTTGTTGGGGTTGCACACGATGACCATGCGGGTGCGGTCGGTCACCGCGTCGGCCATGGCCTCCAGGTCGTGCCGCTCGTCACGCAGCGGAATCTGGACCGGGGTGGCCCCGGTGGCCCAGACGAGCATCGGGTACGCCTCGAAGGAGCGCCAGGCGAACAGCACTTCGTCGCCTTCGCCGGCCGCGGCGCACAGCAAGTCCTTGATGAGGCCGAGCGATCCGGTGCCGGGCACGAGGTGCTCCGCGGGCACCGCGAGGGCCGCGGACAGCTCCGCGACCAGTTCGCTGCTCTTCGCGTCGGGGTAGCGGTTGACGCGCTCCAGCTCCTCGCGCATCGAGGCGACGACCGACGGCAGCGGGGGGTAGGGGTTCTCGTTCGACGACAACTTGTCCACCTGGTCGCTGGGCGCGGCCCGGCCCGGGACATAGCGAGGCAGCCCGGAGACGTCGGCGCGCAGCCGGGGGACAGATGCAGAGGGCATGGGGAGAACTCCCTGAACGGGGGAAGCGGACGGTCGTGCGGATACGTCGTTGATCCGGGAGGCCGGGAGGCCGGGAGTTCCGGACTCCGGGACTCCGGGGCCCGGCTCCGGGAGCCGTGTGCCGCGGCCAGGCGCGCGGGCCGGAGACCCGGCCCGCGCGCCGGCACTTCTGCCATGGCCGGCGGCGCGTCTCGCTCACCTGCCGGGCCCGGGGGGGGGGGGGGGGGGGGGGGGGGGGGGGGGGGGAAGAGGGGGGGGGGGGGGGGGGGGGGGGGGGGGGGGGGGGGTTTCTCCCCCCCCCCCGAGGGAACAACAACAC
>NZ_JBVHLW010000065.1:0-22485 GCF_055558795.1 Streptomyces sp. NPDC025618
GGCACCTCTGGGGGCACCCCCGGACGGAGTCTGGGGGAGGTAGCTGGGGGAGTTTGAGGACAACGCGGCGAAGCCGTGTTGCGGGGTCTGGGGCGCAGCCCCAGTCGGGAAGGGGCGGGGCTGGGGAAAGAGCGCCGCAGGCACACCGGCCCGCACTCGGCAGCGCACCCGCACCCCACCCGCACCCCACCCCCCCCGCCATCCCTAGTCGCTCAGCCGCTCCCCCGAAGACGTCGAGAAGACGTGCAGCTCGCCCGCCCGCGGAACCACCCGCAGGAGCGCGCCCTTCTCCGGGACGTTGCGGCCGCTGACGCGGACCACGAGGTCCTTGCGGTCGTCGCCGACCTCGGCCGTGCCGTAGACATAGCCGTCCGCGCCCAGTTCCTCGACGACGTTGACCGTGACCGCGAGGCCGGCGGGGGCCTCCTTGCCGAGGGACGGCGCGGAGCCGCCCTGCTCGACCACGTCGAAGTGCTCGGGCCGGACGCCGACGGTCACCGTGCGGTCGCCCCGGTCGGCCGCGGCGGAGAGCGCCTCGCGGGAGACGGGCACGACGCTGTTGCCGAACTTCACGCCGCCGTCGGTGATCGGCACCTCGACGAGGTTCATGGCGGGGGAGCCGATGAAGCCCGCGACGAAGAGGTTGGCGGGGCGGTCGTACATGTTGCGCGGGGTGTCGATCTGCTGGAGCAGGCCGTCCTTGAGCACGGCCACCCGGTCGCCCATGGTCATGGCCTCGACCTGGTCGTGGGTCACGTACACCGTGGTGATGCCGAGGCGCCGCTGGAGCCCGGCGATCTGGGTGCGGGTCTGGACGCGCAGCTTGGCGTCGAGGTTGGACAGCGGCTCGTCCATGAGGAACACCTGCGGCTCGCGGACGATCGCGCGCCCCATGGCCACGCGCTGCCGCTGGCCGCCGGAGAGCGCCTTGGGCTTGCGGCCGAGGTACTCCGTGAGGTCCAGGATCCTGGCCGCGTCCTCGACCTTCTGCCGGATCTCCGCCTTGTTGACGCCCGCGATCTTCAGGGCGAAGCCCATGTTGTCGGCGACGGTCATGTGCGGGTAGAGAGCGTAGTTCTGGAACACCATCGCGATGTCCCGGTCCTTGGGCGGCAGGTGGGTGACGTCGCGGTCGCCGATGCGGATCGCGCCGCCGTTGACGTCCTCCAGCCCCGCGAGCATGCGCAGCGAGGTGGACTTGCCGCAGCCGGAGGGCCCGACGAGGACGAGGAACTCGCCGTCCTCGATCGCGATGTCGAGCTGGTCGACGGCGGGCTTGTCGCTTCCCGGGTAGATCCGGGTCGCCTTGTCGTACGTGACCGTAGCCATGGTTCGAGATCCCCTCACCGGCAGGAACGTGCCGGACGATCCGAGTAAAAGGAGTGGTCCAGTCCAATTGGACGGGGTTGCCGGTGACGCTACCTGTGGACGGGGCGGTTGTCAGCAGGCGAGCGGGCGGAACCTTCGCGCGCGGTCTTCCGGCCGCCCGGGGCCGTGGCAACTCTGTGGCTGGTCGGAGGGGGCGCTGTGTAGAGTGGGGCAGCGTTCGTGGGCGCAGCCCGCGTGCGTCGTGCCGCCTTAGCTCAGTTGGCCAGAGCGTCGCTCTTGTAAAGCGAGGGTCGTCGGTTCGAATCCGACAGGCGGCTCGCGTCAGCGCCGTACAGCGCGTGGATCGGCCCTCCGTGATCTCTCACGGAGGGCCGATGTCATTGCGGGAGCGTACGCGTCAGCTCCGTACCTCCTCGTCCGTGGTCCGGTACGCGGACACCCGCGCCTGGCCGGTGGCCGGCTCCGCGCGGGGCGCGTCCTGGTGGCCCGGCCACCACGCCTTGTGGCCGAGGAGCGAGGTCACGGTCGGGACCAGCAGCATGGCCATGATGAAGGCCGTGAGCAGGATGCCGAAGGCGACCGCGAAGCCCATCTGCTGGAGCATGGAGTTGTCGGCCAGCATCAGGACGCCGAAGGTGCCCGCCAGGATGACCGCCGCGGAGGAGATCGTCGGCGCCGAGCGGGAGACGGCCGTGCGGATGGCCTCGCGGGCCGGGACGCCGCGGCGGACCTCCTCGCGCAGGCGGGCGACCATGAGGATGTTGTAGTCGGTGCCGATGGCGACGACGAAGAGATAGACGATGATCGGCAGCATGAACAGCAGGCCGCTCTTGTGCTGCGCGCCCTGGAAGAGCCAGACGGTCGCGCCGAGCGTCGCGCCGAAGCCCAGGGCGACGGAGATCATCAGATAGAGCGGCGCCACCAGGCTGCGGAGCAACAGCCCCAGGATGATCATGATGGCGAGGCCGGCGACGGGGAAGACGACCGTGTAGTCGTGGGTGACGGCCTTCTCCACGTCGGAGAGGACGGCCGAGGTGCCGCCGACGACGGCCCGGGTGCCCTCGGGCGCGGCCGCGTGCGCGCCGTCGCGGAGCGAGCCGCCGGCCAGCTCGATGGCCTTGTCCTCGGTGGGGCGGTACTTCAGGACGACGCTGTACTGCGCGACGGTGCGGTCGGGGCTGGTGGCCGTGAGCGCGGCGGAGCCGACCCCGTCGAGCTTCGCGAGCTTGTCGCGGTAGGTGTCCAGGGCGCCCTTGTCGAGCGGGGCGGCGTCCTTGGACTGGACGTAGACCATCGCCGGGTCGGACTGGCCGGCGGAGAAGCCCCGCTGGAGGTCCTTCATCGCCTGGACGGACTCCAGCTTCTGCGGCAGCTGGCTGTCGGTGTCGAACTCGGCCTTGAAGCTGAACGTGCCGATGGCGAGCACCGCGAGGACCAGTGCGGAGACGGCCCCGATGAGCCCCGGGCGGTGGGCGACGGCGGAGCCGAGGCCGTTCGCGACGCGGTTGCGCGGCTTCTTCTTCCACGACTTCGACGGCCAGAACGCCTTGGTGCCGAGCAGGGAGAAGACGGCCGGCACGAGGGTGAGGGCGGCCACGAGGGTCACGCCGACGGAGATCGCCAGCGACGGGCCCATCGCGCGCATCATGCCCATGGTGGAGAGCAGCAGGGCGAGGAAGGCGACGATGACGGCGCCCGCGGCGGAGGCGATGGTCTCACCGACCCGGGCGACGGCGTTGACCAGCGCGTTCTTGGGTTGTTCGCCGGCCCTGAGCTCCTCGCGGTAGCGGAAGAGGAGGAAGAGGATGTAGTCGGTGCCGACGCCGAAGAGAACGACGATGAGGATCGCGGATATGGAGTTGTCGGCCTTGAGCCCGCCGAGGTGGGCGACGGTGCCGATGAGTCCGAGGGCGACGGAGAAGACGACGCCGATGATCAGTACGGGCAGCAGGGCGATCAGCGGGCTGCGGAAGATGACGAGCAGCAGGATGACGATCAGGAGGAGGGTCGCCGACATGATCATGGAGTCGGTGTCGCCGGAGGACTCCTTGGCGTCGAGCGCCGTGGCCGCCTGGCCGGTGAAGCCCACCTTCAACTGAGTGCCGTCGAGCAGGGACTTGGCATCCGAGCGGAGGTCCTTGACCGCGTCGGGGACGGTGCTGTCCTGGGAGTTGCGGTCGACGGCGATGACATTGGCGAGGGCTATCTCACCGTTGGGCGACACGGCCTGCGGGTTGGTCGCCACCTTGGCGATGCCCTTGTGGTGCTTGGCGTCCAGGCCCTGGGTGATCCGGGCGACGGCGTCCTTGTCGGGCTGGGTGAGCCTGCCGCCGTCGGTCCGCTGGAACACGGCTATCGCGGAGGGCTGTTGGGTCTGCGGGAATGCCTTCTCCTGAAGTTTCCCGGCCTGTACGGACTCGTAATGCGAAGGCAAGAATTCCGTTTCATCGGTTGTCGACTTCAAACCAGGGGCGAGCATGGCGAGTGCCACAGCCGCGATGATCCAGCCCGCTATGGTCAGCCAAGGGCGGTGGACGGCGAACCGCCCGATCCGTCGGAACATGGTGCTCCTTCAACTATGGTCCAGCGCTGCCCGGCGGAAGAACGACAACGGAATGAGTTCAGTTCGGGCGTCAACACGCTAGGGGCGCGGGAATCCCCTCCACAACGAAATCAGGGGGAAATCGGTCCTGGGTCGGGGTGCTTCTCATCCGGGCGGATGAGGGGCTCTCACCCGTGGGGTAGAGAAATCGCTGCCGACCGCCTCCGTCCGGATTACGCTGCCTTCATGAGCGATGCCGCTGAGCCCGCCCCCTCGGCCGCCGGGACGGCCGAGGGATCCCAGGTCCTGGCCGCCCGCATGGAGCGCGCCGCCGTCTCGGCCGCCGCGGCGGGGCTGGCCGGCCTGCTGGTCACGCCGGGCCCCGACCTCACCTGGCTGACGGGCTACCGCCCGCACACCACGGAGCGGCTCACCGCGCTGCTGCTGGCAGCAGGCCGCCGCCCGCAGCTGCTCCTCCCGGCGCTGGAGGCGCCCGACGCCGAACGGGCCCCGGGCGCCCACGCCTTGACGATCACGGGCTGGACGGACGGCCAGGATCCGTATGCCGCGCTCGCCCCGCTGCTGGACCCGCGGGGCCGCTACGCCGTCTCGGACAGCGCCTGGGCGCTGCACCTGCTGGCCTTCCAGCGGGCCTGCCCGGGCGTGAGCTTCGGCGCGTTCACCGAGCTGCTGCCGATGCTGCGCGCGGTCAAGGACGCCTATGAGGTGGAGCGGCTCGCGGCGGCCGGCGCGGCGGCGGACGCCGCGTACGAGGACATCGTGCGGCTGCGCTTCGCGGGGCGGCGCGAGCGGGACGTGGCGGCGGACCTGGCGCGGCTGCTGCGCGAACACGGCCACAGCCAGGTGGACTTCACGGTGGTCGGCGCGGGCCCCCACAGCGCGAACCCGCACCACGACGCGGGCGGCCAGGTCATCGAGGACGGCGACATGGTCGTCATGGACTTCGGCGGCCTCATGGACGGCTACGGCTCGGACACCACCCGTACGGTCCACGTGGGCGAGCCGACCGCCGAGGAGCGCAAGGTGCACGACGTGGTGCGCGAGGCGCAGCAGGCGGCCTTCGAGGCCGTACGGCCGGGCGTGGCGTGCCAGGAGATCGACCGCGTGGCCCGCAAGGTCATCCGCGCCGCGGGCTACGGCGAATACTTCATCCACCGCACCGGCCACGGTATCGGCGTGACCACCCACGAACCGCCCTATCTGGTCGAGGGCGAACACCTCCCGCTGCGCCCGGGAATGTGCTTCTCGATCGAACCGGGCATTTATCTCCCGGGCCGCTTCGGGGTCCGTGTCGAGGACATTGTGGTCTGCACGGACTCGGCGGGCCGCCGCTTGAACAACACGGCGCGGGAACTGCTGGTGGTGCGGTGAGGGGGCGGGCCATCCGCCGTTCTGCCCGACGGCGTTGAGCCATGCCGCCCGACAGCCCTCGATGCGCGCCCGCATTCACCGAGGGCTCTTCCGGATCCGCCGGACGCCGGAGCGAAGGGATTTCCCCCGGCGCCAGGGGAGTTCGCCGGATCAGGCAGGCGGCTCGCCCGGTTCGTAGGCGTGCAGGTGGTGGCGGGCCTCGGCCTCCGACTGTTCGGGGGGCGGGGGCGCGGTGTGTTTGGGGGCGGCCGTGGTGACCAGGAGGGTGCTGGTCGCGGCGGCGAGGAGCATGATGCCCGAGGCCACGCCGATGGCGACGTTGAAGCCGTGGACCACGCCCGCCCTCACGATCGCGTCCCGGGCGGCCGGGGTGAGCCGTCCGCCTGCCCGCAGGCGGTCCGCGACGTACGTGGCGCTGGTGGATGTGGCGATGGTGTTGAGCAGCGCCGTGCCGATCGAACCGCCCACCTGCTGAGCGGTGTTGACCGTCGCGGACGTGACGCCGGAGTCCCGTGGTGCCACCCCCGAGGTCGCGGTGGCCATCACCGGCATGAAGATCAGACCCATGCCGAGGCCCACCATGATCTCCGACGGCAGGACGTGCGAGACGTACGCGGGCTGCACCGGCAGGAAGGTCAGCAGGAAGAGCCCGCCGGCCGCCAGCAGCGCGCCCGGTGCCATCAGCGCGCGCGGCGGTACGTGGGTCATCAGCCGCGCGGAGATCTGCGTGGAGCCGGTGACGATCGCGGCGGTCATCGGCAGGAAGGCCAGGCCCGTCCTCACCGGGGAGTAACCGCACACGACCTGGAGGTAGTACGTCATGAACAGGAACATCCCGAACATGGCGATGACCGCGAGCGCCATCGTCAGCACCGAACCCGCGCGGTTGCGGTCGCGCAGTATGCGCAGCGGGAGCAGCGGGCTCGGCGCCCGCTTCTGCCACCAGGTGAACAGCCACAGCAGCGCGGCGCCGCCGGTCAGCAGCCCCAGCACGCGCGCGTCGCCCCAGCCGCGCGGCTCGGCCTCGCTGCAACCGTAGACGATCGCCACGAGGCCCCCGCAGCCCAGCAGCACGCCCGGGATGTCCAGCCGCGGCCTGCCCTGGCCACGGCGGCGGTCGTCGTGCAGGAACGCCCCGGCGCCCAGGAAGGTGAGGATCGCGATCGGGGTGTTCACATACAGGCACCAGCGCCAGTTCAGGTACTCGGTCAGCAGGCCGCCGGCGATCAGCCCGATCGCCGAGCCGCCGGCCGCGATCGCGCCGTAGATGCCGAACGCCTTGGCGCGCTCGCGCACGTCCGTGAACGTCGTGGTCAGCAGGGACAGCGCGGACGGCGCCAGCAGCGCCCCGAACGCGCCCTGGAGCGCCCGCGACATGAAGAGCATCCCCGAGCTCTGCGCGGCGCCGCCGAGCGCGGACGCGGCGGCGAAGCCGACGAGCCCGGTCATGAAGGTGAGCTTGCGTCCGACCAGGTCCGCGATCTTGCCGCCGAGCAGCAGCAGACCGCCGAACGCGAGGGTGTAGGCCGTGATGACCCACTGCCGGTTGCCGTCCGACATGTGGAGGGCGCGCTGCGCGGACGGCAGTGCGATGTTCACGATGGTGGCGTCGAGGACGACCATGAGCTGCGCTGTGCCGATGACGACCAGACCCCACCAACGGCGGGGGTCCGATGCGGTCCGAGTGGCGGATGGGGGAGGTATAGGGCCCGTATTCCTGAAGCTCATCGGAACCTGCTCTCGCGTCCGATTCGGTGCGTATGCGGTGGTGCGCGGCGCGTATACCTATGCGCTCACGCGCGCCATCCAGACTAGGCCCGATGGGGGACGTCCGCCCGTCGTGGAGCGGCTTGTTTTCGCCCCCGATTTCCGGACGGAAGCGCTCCGGGAGACGCGAACGCGCCCCTGGGACGGAGGGGGAGCGAGGGGTCAGGGGACGAGCACGACCTTGCCCACCGTCCCGCGCGACTCCAGCGCCCGGTGCGCCGCGGCCGCCTCCGCCAGCGGGAAGCGCGTGACGACCGGAGCCACCCGCCCGGCCGCCGCGTGGGCCAGGGCCTCGGCCTGCGCACGGCGCATGCCGGCCGGCCCCCCGAGCCGCTCCGCCATCGGCTGCCCCAGCACGCAACGCGATGTGATGCCCCGCGCGGCGAGCTCCTCGGGGGTGAACGCCGCGACGGGCCCCGGGCTCGCCGGGACCGCCGTCCAGCCGTGGCTGAGGTGCCGTCCCCCGCGCCCCAGCAGGCCGACGGCGGCCCGGGCCGCGTCCCCGCCGACCCCGTCGAGGACGACGGTCGCGGCCCGCCCGCCGAGCGCCGTACGGGCTCTTTCCGGCCATGCCGGGTCCGTGTAGTCGAGGGCGACGTCGGCCCCCAGCTCCCGCACGCGCTCCACCTTCGCGGGCCCTCCCGCGAGGCCGACGACCTTGGCGCCCGCGCGCTTCGCGTGCTGCACCAGCAGCGTGCCGACGCCGCCCGCGGCGGCCAGGACCACGACCACGTTCTCACTGGTCAGTTCCGCCAGGGCGAGGATGCCGAGAGCGGTGCGGCCGGTGCCGACCATGGTCACGGCGTGATCGTCGGCGAGCCCCTCGGGGATGTCGAGCAGCTTGTCCGCGTCGGCGAGCGTGAGCTGCGCGTAGCCTCCCGGCACCTGGCCCAGGTGGGTGACGACGCGGCGGCCGAGCAGCGCGGGATCCACGCCCGCGCCGAGCGCGTCGACCGTGCCCGCGACCTCGTGCCCGAGGATCACGGGCAGCTCGGGCGGCTTGTGCGGTCCCTTCGCCCGCCCTTGCCGCAAGGTCGTGTCGACGAGGTGGACCCCCGCCGCCGCGACCGCGATCCGCACCTGGCCGGGGCCCGGCACGGGGTCGTCGGCGTGCTCGTACGTGAGGTTCTCCGCGGGGCCGAAGGCGTGCAGCCGGATCGCGTGCATGGGTGCTCCTCCTCGGGCAGGGTGCCGGTGGTGAGGCCGGACACCCAGGTCAGGGGCGTTGTCAGTGCCATGTGCCACCGTGGACGCATGGTGAGGGGCGACAGGGCACAGGGCAGGGCGAGGCCACGCGAGGCGGCCCCGACGATCAGACTCCCAGAGGTACGGCTGCCACCGCTGCGGCCGTACGAGGGACCCGGGCTGGAGCCGGAGGGGGATTACGACGGGCTGGACTTCACCGAGGCGGACCTAGCGGGCCAGAGCGCGCGGGGCGGCCGCTTCATGGACTGCCGGATACACCGCTGCGCGCTGGACGAGGCCCGGCTGGGCCGGGCGCGGTTCCTGGACTGCGTCCTGGACGGCGTCCGGGGCGTGGGCACGGATCTCGCGGAGGCCACGCTGCGCGACGTCGAGGTGCGCGACGCCCGGCTCGGCGGCACGCAGCTGCACGGCGCGGTCCTGGAGCGGGTCCTGGTGCGCGGCGGCAAGATCGACTACCTGAATCTGCGCGAGGCGAGGCTGAAGGACGTCACCTTCGAGGGCTGTGTGCTCTCCGAGGCGGATTTCGGCGGCGCGGTCCTGGAGCGGGTCGTCTTCCGTGACTGCGCGCTGCGGCGCGTCGATTTCACGGCCGCCCGGATGACGGACGTCGATCTGCGCGAGGCCGGGGAGCTGGACATCGCCCGGGGCGTCGAGCGGCTCTCGGGAGCGGTCATCAGCCCGTCCCAACTGCTCGATCTCGCGCCCGCGTTCGCGGCGCAGATAGGCGTCCGGGTGGAGGCGCCGCTCGGGTGACTCCCGCGGAGGGGGGCTGGGCTCAGGAGCGGCGGTTCACACGCGCGGGAAGCGGGCCTGGAGGTTCCAGATCACCGGGTTGTCGGCGAGGCCCTCGTGCATGTCCGACAGGTCCGCGATCAGATCGTGCAGGAAGTCCCGGGCCTCGCGCCGCAGCGCCCGGTGGTTGAAGTTGAGCGGGGGCTCGTCCGCCGGCATCCAGTCGGCCTCCACCTCCACCCAGCCGAAGCGCCGGGCGAAGAGCATCCGGTCGGTCGACTCGGTGAAGTCCAGCTCGGCGTACTGCGGGACCGAGGAGCGGTTGCCCCGGGGGTCCTGGTCGACCTGTTCGAGGACGTCGCACAGCGCCCAGGCGAAGTCCAGGACCGGCACCCATCCCCAGGCTGTGGACAGCTCGCGGTCGGTCTTCACGTCCGCGAGATAGACGTCACCGCAGAAGAGGTCGTGCCGGAGCGTCCGCACGTCCGCCGTGCGGTAGTCCGTCTGCGGCGGGTCGGGGAAGCGGCGCGAAAGCGAGTAGCCGAGGTCGATCACGCTTCGATGGTGTCACGGCCGGGAGGTGTACGCGTAAACGCGCGGTCCGGGGCCCGCACGCACCGGACCGCGCCCCCGCCTTCCTGGGCGGTGGGAGCGCGGTCCGATGGGGTCACGGGAGGGGTGTGGGGTTCACCAGGGGCGGATCACTTGACGTTGATCGCGGTCCAGGTGGCCGCGACCGCCTTGTACTCCGCGCTGGTGGCGCCGTAGAGGTCCGCGGTGGCCTTCAGCGTGCCCGCGCGGGCGCCCTTGTAGTTGGTGGTGGAGGTGAAGTACGTGGTCAGAGCCTTGTACCAGATCTTGGTGGCCTTGTCCCGGCCGATGCCCGCCAGCTTGGACTTGTCGTAGGTGGGGCTGTTGTAGGTCACGCCGTTGACCGTCTTCGTGCCGCTGCCCTCGGACAGCAGGTAGAAGAAGTGGTTGGCGGGGCCGGAGGAGTAGTGGACGTCGACGTTGCCGAGGCTGGACGACCAGTAGTCCTTCGACGAGCCGTCCTTGCTCGGCTTGTCCATGTAGCGCAGCGGGGTGCCGTTGCCGTTGATGTTGATGGCCTCACCGATGAGGTAGTCGCCCTTGTCGGTGCCGTTGTTGGCGTAGAACTCGGCGGCCGTGCCGAAGATGTCCGAGGTCGCCTCGTTGAGGCCACCGGACTCGCCGCTGTAGTTCAGGCCGGCCGTCGCCGAGGTGACGCCGTGGCTCATCTCGTGGGCGGCCACGTCGAGCGAGGTCAGCGGGTGGCTGTTGCCCTCACCGTCGCCGTAGGTCATGCAGAAGCACTCGTCGTCCCAGAAGGCGTTGACGTAGTTGTCGCCGTAGTGGACGCGGGAGTAGGCGCCCTTGCCGTCGTTCTTGATGCCCGTGCGGCCGAGGACGTTCTTGTAGAAGTCCCAGGTCACGGCCGCGCCGTAGTGCGCGTCGACGCCCGCGGTCTGACGGCCGCCGCCCCAGGTGTCGGTGGAGTTGGTGTACAGCGAACCCGTGCCGGACGTCCCCTGGTTGAGGTCGTACGTCTTGTGACCGCCGCGCGAGCCGTCGGTGAGCTCATAGCCCGAACCGCTCTTCGTCGTGGTCAGCGGGACATTGCCGCTGTAGGTGCTGGTGCCCGTGCCCGTCTCGATGGCCTCGCGCTGGAAGAGCTTCTTGCCCGTCGACGCGTCGGTGATGACGTGCAGCTTGCTCGGCGTGCCGTCCTTCTGGACGCCGGTCACCACGGTCTCGTAGGCCAGGACCGGCTTGCCGCTCGCCGCCCAGACGACCTTGCGCGGGGCCTGGCTGTCGGTCTTGGCGTTCTTCTCGTCCGCGGAGGCGCTCAGCGCGCTCTTCTTCGCGGCGGACGGGGCGAGCGAGGGCGTCGTCGTGGGCACGGATATCTCGGCGTCCGTCGCCTTGTCGACGCTGCGCGAGCCGCTCTTGCGCTCGTGCACGACCAGGTCGCCGCCGAGCACCGGCAGACCCTCGTACGTCCGCTCGTAGCGGGTGTGCACCGTGCCGTCGACGTCCTTGATGACGTCGCGGACGACCAGCTTCTCCTTGCCGCCGAGACCGATCTTCGCGGCGGTGCTTCCCGCCTCCGTCTGCGCGGTCTTGATCGCGGCCGACCGCTGCCCCGCGGAGAGCGCGAGCGCCTGCGCGCCGTTCTGGTGGTCCGTCTTGGCGGTCGCCGAGCCGCTCTGCACGCCGATGACGACCATGGCGGCCGAGGCGACGAGGGCGGCGGCACGCAGGGTGTTCTTGCGGGAGGTGGAGGTGATGCTTCTCAACTCTGTCTCCTATGAGGGGGGTTAGGGCAGGCGGGTGTACGACTGCCCTTTGGTGCACGTGTGGTGCAGGAGCGAATTGAGAAGAGACTCTGCCACTGATGCGGCGTCATTGACAGGGGCGCAACAAGGAATTGATCTCCCGTTCTCCGAAACGCGGTTGTTTGGTTCCGCTATGCGGTGAACTGGGTGGGGGGTTTGTTACGCGAGCGCCTGGGGTGGCGGAATGGGGACTTCCGTAAAAAGGGCATGCGAAAGCCGCCCCGGGCGGTGGGTGCCCGGGGCGGCTTCGATGTGGTGCGGGGTGGCCGGAGCTGGGACGCTCGACGGCCTCGACGGCGGGGCGCGCTCAGCCGAGCCGGCCGGAGGCTCCCGTGGGCGGCGCGTCCTCAGGTGTTGCCTCAGGCGTGCCCTTCAGGAGGCGCGCCGGCTTCTTCGGGGCGCGGGCCGCGGCCGCAACGCCACCGTGCCCGGCATTGCGACCGTATACGGTCGGCGGACGTGCGGACTACCGCTGCTCGTCCGTCGGCGGCTGGTTGCCGAGCTGCTCGTTGAGCTTCTGCTGGACCGTGTCGGTCTGGCTCTGGTACTTGTTCTGTGTCTTCGCGTCGAAGGCGTCACCGGCCTTCTCGACGCCTTGCCGCGCTGTGTCCTCATGGCCCTTGAGCAGGCCCTTGAGCTTGTCGAGCATGGACATGGCTGTCCTCCTCACGGAACGCTGACGCACCCAGCATCGCCGCATTCCGCCCGGCCCGCATCCTCGGCGGCCGCCCGGCGAGCGGCGCGCGGAGGCCCCGGGGCGGCGTGCGGTGCCGGGCCGCGCCGGGGGGAGATCAGCCCGTGCTCGTGTATCCGCAGTTCCAGCACTTGTACACGCCGTTGCCCATCTGCTGCATCATGTTCTGGCAGTTCGGGCAGGCGAGCGCCAGGGGTGTCATGGGGCGACGGTGATCGCTCCTGCGGGGCAGTCGGGGCAGACGCCGCGGACGATCGCCGGCGAGGTGGCGTCGCCGGGATTCGCCGCGACGACGACCACCTTCAACGGAAGCCGGCAGTCCGGGCAGCGCTCGTACTCCCGATCCCGGTCGCCGATCGCCGCGGCGAGGATGCGGTCGAGTGAGTCGCCGTCGTCCATGGTGCGTATGTCCTGTCTCCACGGGATTCCCCTCCTTGGGTACTACGTACCCGCCGTGGAGCACCCCAACTCTGCGGCCGGAGCCCGGCTTACGGGGCGGGGGCGGGGGGTGGCCTGTGTGCCGAGGTGTTCGCGGGTGTGTACCCTCCCGGCTCGTTCAGGGGGGCGGGGCGGGCCCTCGGCAGGGGTGCAACCGGGTCCGTGCGCTGCGTGGAGGTGACGGCGGGCCTGGGCGGCGGTCCTGTCACCGCACGCCGGGAGAGCCGAAACGCGTTCCGTCGCGGTACGCCGTGCGGCAGCCACCCCGAGAGGGGCGAAGCCGACCGGGCCGGAAGAAAAAGGGAACTCTCCTCCGGCCGTTCACTCAGCGGAGCGCCGTCAGCTGTTCTTCCTGATCGAGAGCTGGTCGAGGTGGACGTCGCACGAATTGCCCTGCTCGCACGAGAGCTTGATGGAGTTCGGGCCCTTCTTGAGCTGGATGAGGGACCAGGTGCCCTTCCAGCCGTTCTCCCAGTCCTTCGTGCCGCCGAAGTTCTTCATGTTGATGGGGCGCGACTCACGCTGACCGTTGGTGGTGATGGTGAGGTTGGCGTCCGTGCCGGGGACGCCGTAGCGGGCGTCGAGGCGGTATTCGCCGTCCGAGTCGACCTCCACCTTCCACTCGACGGCGGCACCGACCTGGTTCATGCCGGTTATATACAGCCCACCGTCGGCCTGCGCGCCCTTCACCGTCTTCTCGGTGGTGGCGCCTCCCGAGAGGTTGAGGGTCGCCGCGTCGCGCTGCTGAAGCCCCGCCGCCGAGGAATTGGTCGGCTCGTCCTTCTTCGGTTCCTTCGGCTTCCCGCTGTCCTGCGGCTTCGGCTTGCTGTCGCCGCCGTCGGCGCTCGTCTTCGAGTCGCCGCCGCTGTTGGTGATCATCGCCGCGCCGATGCCGCCCGCCACCACCACGACAACGGCTATGGCGGCGACGAGCAGACCGCGCCGCTTCGGGCGCTGGGGGCCGCCGTGGCCGCCGGGCGGGGGGCCCGGCTGGCGGGGGGTGCCGCCCGGGAGCGTCTCGGGGGCCGCGTAGTGCGGTGCGGGCTGGTGCGGGGGCTGCTGGCCGCCGTACGTCTGGTTCTGCTGCCCGTACTGCCGGGAGCCCACCGTGCGGACCTGGTGGTAGGACGTGCGGGGGACGCCGGGCTGGGGCGCGGCGGAGCCGCTCTCCGGGCTCCCGTCACCACCCTCCGAGCGGTACAGGTGCGCGAACGGGTCGTCGCCCTCCGGCGTTCCCGAACCGTTATTACCGGCCGTCATCCCCTGTCACTCCCAACATGGTGCCCACCGGCGCTCACGTGCGCGAGCGCCCCGGACCGCAGCTGCCGAGCCGGGGCGGCCCGGGCATCCACGCGGTCCGGATGGCCAATTTTCACGATCGATTCACGTCGGCGGCGGTGGCCGCATTCGGCGCAGCCTACCCGGTAATCATGGGCCTACGCCGTGGTCCGGACCTCAGCCTGCCCGGCGCCCCGCCTTGGCACGTGACCGTTTTTCGACGTACATCCGCTGATCGGCGGAGCGGAGCACCTCGTCGGCGGACATCCCGCAGCCCGCCCAGCCGATCCCGAAGCTCGCGCCGACGCGTACGGCGCGGCCGTCGACCCTTATCGGCGGGATGATCGCGTTGCGCAGCCGGACCGCGAGGTCCTCGGCGTCCGCCTGGCCGAGACCGTCGGCGAGGACCACGAACTCGTCGCCGCCGAGCCTGGCCACGGTGTCACCCTCGCGCACGCCCTCGGTCAGCCGCCGGGCGACCTCGATGAGGACGGCGTCGCCCGTGTGGTGCCCGAAGCGGTCGTTGATGGACTTGAAGCCGTCGAGGTCGCAGAAGAGCACGGCCAGGCCCTTGGTCCCGTCGTCCTCGGAGTCCTCGTCGGGCGCGACGGTGTGCACGTGCCCCGGATAGGGCGCGCCGCCGTGTTCGGCGCCGAATTCGCCGGTGGCGCTGTCGGGCGCGAAGTCGGAGGCGTAGTCGGCGGCGAAATCGGGGGCGAAGTCCGGCCCGAGGTCGGAGCCGAAGCCGTGCCCGTACTGCTGCTGTCCGTATGCCGCGCTCTCGACCTCGTCGAAGCCGTCGAGGGAGCCGTAGGGGGCGACCGCCGCGTGCTCCTCGGCGCGGGCCGGGGTGCCGCACAGCCGGCTGCTGAGGCGGGCGCGCAGCTCGGCGCTGTTGGGCAGGCCGGTCAGGGAGTCGTGGCTGGCGCGGTGGGCGAGCTGCAATTCGTGGCGCTTGCGCTCCTCGATGTCCTCGACGTGGGTGAGGAGATAGCGCGGGCCGTCGGCGGCGTCGGCCACCACGGAATTGCGCAGCGAGACCCAGACATAACTGCCGTCGCGGCGGCCGAGGCGGAGTTCGGCCCGGCCGCCCTCGGCGGAGGTGCGCAGGAGGGTGCCTATGTCCTCGGGGTGGACGAGGTCGGAGAAGGAATAGCGGCGCATCTGCGAGGCGGACCGGCCCAGAAGGCGGCACAGGGCGTCATTGGTGCGGTGCAGCCGCCCGTGCTGATCGCCGCCCATCTCGGCGATGGCCATGCCGCTGGGCGCGTACTCGAAAGCCTGGCGGAAGCTTTCCTCACTCGCGCGCAGCGCCTGCTGCTCGCGCTCCAAGCGGACGAGTGCCCTTTGCATGTTTGCGCGGAGCCGGGCGTTGCTGATCGCAATCGCGGCCTGGAACGCGTACATCTGGAGGGCCTCCCGGCCCCAGGCCCCCGGGCGGCGTCCGTTGCGCGGCCGGTCGACGGATATGACGCCGAGGAGTTCGCCTCCGGCGGTGCCCGCCGTGTACATCGGGGCGAAGAGGCGGTCCATGGGGTGCCACTCGTCCGGGAAGCGCGGGGCGGGCCCGGCGGTGTGCCACTGAGGCACGTCGTCGTCGTCGAGCACCCAGCCCTCGGTGTACGGGATGAAGCGCAGCGAGCCCCACTGGTCCGCCATGGCGAGCCGGCGCTCCCACGAGACCCGGGAACCGACCCGCCCGGCCATCAGGGCCTCGGCGTGTGCGCTGCCCGCGACGGCGGCCACGACGAGATCCCCGTCGGGCCGCACGAGATTGACCGCCGAAAGCTCATAGCCGAGGCCGGCGATGATGCCGTCCGCGACGGTCTGCAAGGTGTCCGCGAGGCTACGTGCCGTGTTCAGATCGGCAACCACCTGATGCAATCCCCGCAAGGTCGCAAGGCGGACGTACGGCTCCGACTCGGTCTCCATCTTCGCTCTCCCCCGAGACCTCGACAGCAACTCCAGGCTTCTTGTCGTCCGTTTATCACGGCCACTGAATCACAGCGAGCTGACCACTCGGTACACAGGGTCAACAATTAGCGCCCTCTGTGATTCATGTCACAGGGGGTGAGGAAGTCCGGCCACTGGCGTTCGAGCGCGCTCTTATGCTTCGTGAACGCAAATCCGAAACCCATACGGCACCCATATGGACGCCATCCGGAGGCGAATCGGATGACTGCCGAAAGGTAATCGGCCACGCTTTGGCGCGAATCGGTCGCGGAGCGCGAGGATCCCCGGCCGGCCGGGGATTTCTTGCCCGGGAGGCAGCGCCGGCGACCTAGGACCCACCTGGTCCTGAAGCCCGATGCGGGGGAAGGGCGCGGCGGCTAGCGTGCACAGCGTGTTGCAGACGACTTCGCCCCACGAGACCGCCATACCCCATGCTGAAGGGGTGAGCGCCGACGAGTTCCGGGCCGCCCTCGCACGCCTCGCCGCGGGCGTCGTGCTGGTGACCGCCCACGACGCCGAGGACGGGCCGCAGGGTGAGGACGTCGGGATGACGGCGACCGCGTTCCTGTCCGTCTCCCTCGAACCGCCGCTCGTGATGGTGAGCGTTCGCAACGGCTCCCGCATGGACGACCTTCTGGAACGGCAGCCGCTGTGGGCGGTGTCCGTCCTCGCCGAGAGCCAGCGGCACATCGCGGGCCGCTTCGCGATGAAGGGCCGGATCAGCGACCGGCTGCTGTTCGAGGACATCCCCTACGAGCGCGGGGCGCGGACGGGGGCCCCGCTGGTGCGGGGCGCGCTGGCCGTCCTGGAGTGCCGGACCGAGCAGCGGGTCGAGGCGGGGGACCACACTCTGGTGATCGGCCGGGTGCTGACGGCGCACGCGCCGAGCACGGAGAGCGGGCCGCTGACGTACTTCAAGGGGCGCTACCGGCGGCTGGCCTGAGACCGCCTCGCGGGGCTTCCGTGAGTCCCGCGGGGCTCAGCCCCAATCGCGCCCGGAGCGGCCGCGCTTGGTGTCGCCGCGCTGCTTCTTCTCGCGCAGCCGCCGTTCGTTGATGCCGCGCGGGATCTTCGTGGGCCGCCGCGGCCGGGGCGGCGGCGCGGACGCCTCGGCGAGGAGCGCGGCCAGCCGCACGGCCGCGGCCTCGCGGTTGCGCCACTGGGAGCGGTGCTCCGACGCCCGTACGGTCACCACGCCGCCGACCAGGCGGCTCGCGAGCCTGGCGAGGGCGCGCTCCTTCCACACCGGGGGCAGCGCGTCGGTGGCGGCGAGGTCGAAGCGGAGCTCGACCTGGCTGTCGCTGGTGTTGACGTGCTGGCCGCCGGGGCCCGAGGAGCGCGAGAAACGCCACATGAGCTCGGACTCCGGGAGGCAGACGGAGCCGCGGATGACATGGGGACCGGACATGTCCCCCATGATCCCGCGCCCGGGGCGGACCGTCACCCCGTTTTGCGCCGGGCCGGGCCGTCCCCGGCGACGCCCCATCAGGAAATGGCAAAGAAAGTAAAGCTGACTGGAACCCTGGGTCCCCCGGAGGGCGTTATCAAGAGTGACGGCGACCCCGCGGCCGCCATCGCAGCGATTCCATCAGAAAGGGACCTTTCCCATGGCTGTAAGCCTGTCCAAGGGCGGCAACGTCTCCCTCACCAAGGAGGCCCCGGGCCTGACGGCCGTCACGGTCGGCCTCGGCTGGGACGTCCGCACCACCACCGGCACGGACTTCGACCTCGACGCGAGCGCGATCGCCGTGAACCCGGCGGGCAAGGTCTACTCCGACGCCCACTTCGTCTTCTTCAACAACAAGTCGACGCCGGACCAGTCCATCGTCCACACCGGTGACAACACCACCGGCCAGGGCGACGGCGACGACGAGTCGATCAACGTCAACCTCGCCGCGCTCCCGGCCGACGTCGAGAAGATCGTCTTCCCCGTCTCCATCTACGACGCGGTGAACCGCAGCCAGAACTTCGGCCAGGTCCGCAACGCCTACATCCGCATCGTCAACCAGGCCGGCGGCGCCGAGATCGCCCGCTACGACCTCAGCGAGGACGCGGCCACGGAGACGGCCATGGTCTTCGGCGAGCTCTACCGCAACGGCGCGGACTGGAAGTTCCGCGCGGTGGGCCAGGGCTACGCGTCGGGCCTGGTGGGCATCGCCCAGGACTTCGGCGTGAACGTCTGAGGCTGACGCGCCTTTTGTGACGGAGAAGGGCTGCCCTGCTGTGGGGGCGGCCCTTCTTTCGTCGGTGCGGACGGGCCCGGTCAGGGGCCGTCCGGCCGGCCTACCGCCTCCAGGAAATGGCGCACCGTCTCCGTCATCGCCGCTCGCGCCGGGGTCAGGTATTTCCTCGGGTCGGTCGTCGACGGATGGGCTTCCAGGAAGGCCCGTACCGCCCCCGTGAAGGCCACGTTCAGCGCCGTGCCCACGTTGATTTTCCTCATGCCCGCGGTGATCGCCCGGCGGAGTTCCGGGTCCGGGACGCCTGAGGAGCCGTGGAGGACCAGGGGGACGGGAACGGCGTCCCGGAGGGTGGCGATCAGGGTGTGGTCGAGGGTGGCCGTGCGGGTGGACATCGCGTGGGTGCTGCCGACCGCGACCGCGAGGGCGTCCACGCCGGTCTCGGCCACGTAGGCGGCCGCTTCCGCGGGGTCCGTGCGGACGCCGGGGGTGTGGGCGTCGCCCGCCTTGCCGCCGACGCGGCCCAGCTCCGCCTCGATCCACAGGTCGCGTTCGTGGGCCCAACGGACCGCTTCCGCCGTGGCCTTGACGTTCTCGCCGTACGGGAGCTTCGACGCGTCGTACATCACCGAGCTGAAGGGGTGGGCGTGCGCCTCGCGCAGCAGGGCGTCGTCCTCGACGTGGTCCAGGTGCAGGGCGAGGCGGGCCGTCGAGGACGCGGCGACCGCCGCCGTCGCGGCGGCGATGGGGGCGAGGGCGCCGCCGTGGTACTTCACGGCGTTCTCGGAGATCTGGAGGACGGCGGGGGAGCCGGCGGCCTCCGCGGCCGTGGCGATCGCCTCCGCGTGCTCGACGGTGATGACGTTGAAGGCGATCACGGCCTTGTGCGCGGCGACGAGATCGGCGGTACGGGTCAGGGGCATGCGGGGCAACTCCCTTGCTGGTGAGGGGTTCCGTGCCGGTCTACAGCGGCGTCACCGAGACCTTCGGCAGCAGCTCCTCGTACGTCTTCCGGTCGAACTCGCCCGCCGCCCGCGCCCGCACGGTCGCCGCCGCGAGGGCCACGGCGCGGGCCACGCGCTCGGGCCAGGGGGTGCCCTCGACCCAGCCGGCGAGGAGGGACGCGACCGCGGAGTCGCCCGCGCCGGTCGGGTTGCCGGTCAGCCGCCGCGGCGGGACCGCGCGCCAGGTGCCCTCCGGGGTGACGGCGAGCATGCCGTCGGCGCCCAGGGTCGCGGCCACCGCGTGGGCGCCCCGGCGCCGGGCGTCGAGGGCGGCGCGCAGCGGTTCGGTGGAGCCGGTGAGGGCGGCGAGTTCGCCGGTGTTGGGCTTGACCAGGTCGGGGCGGGCGGCGATGCCCCGGCGCAGCGGTTCGCCGCTGGTGTCGAGGAGTACGGGCACGCCGAGCGCGCGCGCCTGCCGTACGAGATGGGCGTACGCGCCGACCGGCACGCCCGGCGGCAGGCTGCCGCACAGGGCGACGGCGGCGGCCTCGGGCAGGAGGCGGGCGTAGGCGTCGGTGAAGGACGCCCACTCCTCGGGCGAGATCGCGGGGCCGGGTTCGTTGAGCTGGGTCGTGTCGCCGGTGGCGGCGTCGACGACGGCGACCGTGCGACGGGTGGGGCCGAGGACGGGGACGAGGGCGTCGGTGAGGTTCCCCGCGGCGGGGGCGCCCTCGGCGAGGAGGCGGCGCACGGTCTCGCCCGTCGCGCCCCCGGCGAAGCCGGTGACCACGGTGGAGTGGCCCAGCGCGGCGAGGACGCGCGCGACGTTGAGGCCCTTGCCGCCCGCCCGCTCGGTGACGTCCGTGACACGGTGCGAGGTGTGCGGCTGCAGACGCGGAACGCGGTAGGTCAGATCGAGCGCGGTGTTGAGCGTGACCGTGAGGATCATCGGCGGCTCTCTCCCATGACCGGGGACGGCGTTTGACCGGGGACCGCGTTTACGGCGGCATGACGGCTCTGTGAACGGCTGCGCGAGCGATCATGCCAAAACTGCGGCGGCGCGCCCAGACCTCGGACGCGCCGCCGCGGTGCGAACTCCCGTCAAGGGCGCGGTGAACTACCGCACTTCGGGCCTAACCACCCATTCGCCCTTGCGCATGACACCCACCAGGTCGTAGGAGGCGTCGAGGACGACGAGGTCCGCGTCCTTGCCCGCCTCCAGGGAACCGACGCGGTCGTCGACGCCCAGCAGCCGCGCCGGGTTCGCCGACAGGGCCCGTACGACGTCCTCGGCCGGCAGCCCGTCGACGGTCACCGCGCGCTTGAAGGCGGTGTCGAGCGTGAGCGTGGAGCCCGCGATCGAACCGGCCGTCGGCCCGTCGGCGATCCGCGCGACGCCGTCCTTGACCTCGACGCGCATGGGGCCGAGCGGGTACATGCCGTCGTTCATGCCGGCCGCGCCCATCGCGTCCGTGATGAACGCGACCCGGTCCGCGCCCGCGCTGTGGAACGCCAGCTGGAGGGCGGCGGGGTGGAGGTGCGTGCCGTCGTCGATCAGCTCGACCGTGACCCGCTCGTCCTCCAGGAGCGCCGCGATGGGGCCGGGCGCGCGGTGCAGCAGGGACGGCATCGCGTTGAAGAGGTGGGTGGCCACCGTCGCGCCCGCCTCGACGGCCTCCAGCGTGGCCTCGTACGTGGAGTCCGTGTGGCCGACCGCCGCGACGACGCCCGCGTCCGCGAGCAGGCGGACGGACTCCAGGCCGCCGGGGAGCTCCGGGGCGAGGGTCATCATGCGGGCCGCGCCGCGTGCCGCGTCGATCAGCTTGCGCACGTCCGCCGGGTCCGGGTCGCGCAGCAGCCCCGGCTGGTGCGCGCCGCAGCGGTGCGGCGAGATGAACGGGCCCTCGAAGTGGATGCCCGCCAGGTCGCCCTGCTCGGTCAGCTCCGCGAGGACGGCCGCCTGCCGGGCCAGGTCGTCGAGGCCGCCGGTGACCGTGGAGGCGACGGTCGTGGTCGTGCCGTGCGCGCGGTGCGTGCGGATGGCCGTGAGCGCCTCCTCGGCGTCGCCCGAGGAGAAGGACGCGCCACCGCCGCCGTGCACGTGCATGTCCACGAAGCCGGGGACGATCCAGTGGCCGGTGAGGTCGAGGACCGGGGCGCCGGCGTCGAGGCCCGGGGCGTCGGCGGGCGGCGCCGCGGCGATCCGCCGGCCTTCGACCGCCACCCGCCCGTTCTCGACCACGCCGGACGGCAGGACCACGCGGGCACCGGCGAGAACCGTTCGTTCGACCATCAGGCGGATACCTCCGTGGCATCGGTGGAGAGAAGGTCCCAGGCGAGCAGGCCCGCGCCCAGGCAGCCGGCGGCGTCCCCGAGCGCCGCCGGGACGACGTGGGGAGTCTTCTGGAAGGTGATCCGCTCCGCGACGGCGGCGCGCAGCGGCGTGAACAACGTTTCCCCGGCCTCGGCGAGCCCGCCACCGATGATCAGCGTATGGGGGTCCAGGAGGGTGAGCCCGATGACGAGGCCGTCCGCGAGGGCGTCGACGGCCTGCTGCCACACGGCCTGGGCGCGCGGGTCGCCGGCCGCGACGGCCGCCGCGCAGCCCGCGGCGTCGGCAGCCGGGTCGCCGGTGGCCCGCGCCCACGCGGCGCTCACGGCCGCCGCCGAGGCCACGGTCTCCAGGCAGCCGAGGCCGCCACAGCCGCACTTCGGGGCGTCCGGTCCGGAACGTACGGAGATATGGCCGATCTCGCCCGCGTAGCCGTGCGCGCCCTGCTCGATCCGGCCGTCGATGCCGATCGCTCCCGCGATGCCGGTGCCGAGGGCGACGAACAGGAACCGGTCGGCGCCCCGGCCCGCGCCGATCCTGCCCTCCGCGAGGCCGCCCGTGCGGACGTCGTGGCCCAGGGCCACGGGGGTGCCGCCGCCCAGGCGCTCGCGCAGCAGGTCGCGCAGCGGGACGTCGCGCCAGCCGAGGTTCGCGGAGTAGACGGCGGTGCCGGCCTCGCTGTCCACGATCCCGGGCACGGCCACGCCGGCCGCTTCCGCCGCCTGCCCGAATTTCTCCCGCCCCGTCGCGTGCAGCTCGGCCGCGAGGTCCAGGATGCCGCCGACGACCGCGTCCGGGCCCTCGCCCCGGCGGGTGGGGCGGCGGGCTTCGTGCAGGAGCTGGTGGTCCGGACCGATGAGTGCGGCTTTCATGGCGGTGCCGCCGACGTCCAGGGCGATGACGTGTTTCACGTCTGTAGTGTCGCGTGTGGGGTGGGAAAGGTCTAGTCCACTGTGGGGTGGGGGCGGGGTTGTCGCTGGGTGCGGCTGTTTGTGGCTGGGGTTCGGGTGGCCTCAATCGCCGGCCGGGCTCGGGTTTGGCGGGCTCGGCGCCTTGTGCGGGTTGTTTGCGCCTGCGGCGGGCGGCCTCAAGCGCCGGCCGGGCTTGGGTTGTGGTGGGTGCCGGGGGTGGGTCTTCCGGGCTGGGGACCTGGAACGCGGTGCGGTGCGGGTCTCCCGTATTGAGTGCCCCGAATTCGCACCGCGTTCCAGAACCTCACCCTCCAGCCCCACCCCCTCCCGCCGGAGGGGACGTTCAGGGTCCGTTCCGGGCAACAAATCAGCCCGTTGGGGGCACCTCCCAGCGGTAGCTGGGGGAGTTTGAGGACGCGGCCGCAGGCCG
>NZ_JBVHLW010000066.1:0-22186 GCF_055558795.1 Streptomyces sp. NPDC025618
CCCCCCCCCCCCCCCCCCCCCCCCCCCCCCCCCCCCCCCCCCCCCCCCCCCCCCCCCCCCCCCCCCCCGCGCCCGCAGGGCGCTCCCGCCGCAGGAGGCAACGAAACCCGCACCAGACAACGGCAAGCCCGCAGGCCACCCGAACCGCAAGGCGCAAGCAACCCGCACCAAACCACCCACACAGAAGGACCCCGACGCAGGGGGGGAAGCGCCGGGGTCCGGTCTATGAGGATATGCCCTTTTACGCCGCCGCGTCGAAACCCGTATCGTGAGCCATCTTCTTCAGCTCCAGAAGCGCATGCTTCTCGATCTGCCGAATCCGCTCACGCGTAAGCCCATGCTGCTTGCCGACCTCGGTCAGCGTGCGCTCGCGCCCGTCCTCGATGCCGTAGCGCGCCTTGATGATCGAGGCGGTGCGCTGGTCGAGGCGGCCGATGAGATCCTCGAGCTCCTCGCTGCGGAGCAGGGCGATCACGGACTGCTCGGGGGAGACGGCGGAGGTGTCCTCCAGGAGGTCACCGAACTGGGTCTCGCCCTCGTCGTCCACGGACATGTTCAGGCTGACCGGGTCGCGGGCCCAGTCGAGGACGTCGCTGACGCGGCCGGGCGTGGTGTCCAGCTCGGCGGCGATCTCGGCGGGTTCGGGGTCGCGGCCGTTCTCCCGGTTGAACTCGCGCTGGACGCGGCGGATCCGGCCGAGCTCCTCCACGAGGTGGACGGGCAGCCGGATCGTGCGGGACTGGTCGGCGATGGACCGGGTGATCGCCTGGCGGATCCACCACGTGGCATACGTGGAGAACTTGAATCCCTTGGTGTAGTCGAACTTCTCGACCGCGCGCACCAGGCCGGCGTTGCCCTCCTGGATGAGGTCGAGGAGGGGCAGGCCGCTGCGGGGGTAGCGGCGGGCGACGGCGACGACGAGGCGGAGGTTGGACTTGATGAAGACGTCCTTCGCGCGGGCGCCCTCGGCGGCTATCGCCTCCAGCTCCGCGCGGTCCGCGCCCGCGGCCCCGGCACCCTCGGAGTCGAGGGCTCCGTCGAGGAGCTGCTGGGCATAGACACCGGCCTCGATGGTCTGGGACAGCTCGACCTCCTTGGCGGCGTCGAGCAGGGGCGTACGCGCGATCTCGTCGAGGTACATGCCGACCAGGTCGCGGTCGGCGATTTCCCCGCCAGCGGCGCGAACACTGCTTGCCCCTTCAGCGCCCTTTGCGGCGGTCTGACGACGGGCGACGGCACGGGTTGCCATGCGTGCTCCCTTGCGATGAGTCGGTCGCGGGACGGATGGGACTCCCTTTGAGGGCGGACCCTGTCACGAGTGCCCCGTCCGAAGGAAAGAACGACTGGAATCCGGACAGAATTCCCATGGAACGCCTTATTTTTTGTGATCATGCAGTACCCTGTCCGGCCACAGCGGGGGAGAACGCTCCGAGGGGCCGGGGAAGCGCAGGTCAGAGCCCGCACGGAGGGTGACGCCGGGGTGGCCGGGAAGCGTGGTCCACGATCGTCGGCGCTGACGCCTCGGGCCCCCGCTCATCCTTCAAGACGACCCGGACCCGCCGACGGTTGCCCGGGCCGCCGCCCGGGACGTCCGGAACGTCGGATTGCGCTCGGCCGGCCCGGCACGGCGGGGGCCTGAAGTGATCGAGTTGCCGCCGCCCGTACGCGGGTGTGCCCTGGTGGGACAAGGCAGCGGTGCGCGCCACCGCCGGCGGAGCCGACGCGGGGGTGACGCACAGGCGAGAGGAGCCCGCGATGCCGACGCACTCGATCATGCCCGGCCACCACCCCGGCCACGAGGGCCCCGGCCCGGTCCCCCGCGGCACGCGGCTGCGCGGCGCGGAGCACCCGTCACGGCTGTCCTGGGCCGTCCCGCTCACCGGCGCCGTCGCGCTCGGTCTGTACGCCGTCTTCCTCTCGGGCCAGAACGGCTTCACCACCCCCGGCTCCTGGCTCATGGGGATCGCCGTCGCGCTGGTCTCCGGGGGCGTCGGGTACGTCCTGATCCGCGAGCGGAAGAAGATGATCACCGAGGTCCGCGCGGTCGCGTTCGGGGCACTCCTCGGCTGTTGCATGGGCTTCCTCTACAGCCTCAGCGGGGACTCCGTGCTGCGCTCCATCGAGGTCGGGCTGCTGCTGGGCCTGGGGATGGGCCTCGTGTCGTACTACGTCTTCTACTCGCACGAGCACTGAGCCCGCACCCGCCCCCGCTCCTACCCGAACTGCACCGACCGCTTCGCCAGGCCCATCCAGAAGCCGTCGACGGCGGTGCGCTGACGGTCCAGGTCGCCGCCGGCCGCGCCGAGGGTGACGAAGAGCGGGGCGAAGTGCTCGGTGCGCGGGTGGGCCAGCCGGCCCGCGGGGGACTTGCGCTCGAAGTCCAGCAGCGCGTCGACATCCCCGGCGGCGAGCGCCTCGCGCCCCCAGGCGTCGAACTCCACCGACCAGGCGGGCGGCCCGGATCCCGCGTGCCGCAGCGCCGCCAGGTTGTGGGTGAAGAACCCGCTCCCGACGATCAGCACGCCCTCGTCACGCAGCGGCGCGAGCTTGCGCCCGATCTCCAGCAGCCGCTCCGGGTCGAGGGTGGGCAGCGAGATCTGGAGGACGGGGATGTCCGCCTCGGGATACATCTCGACCAGCGGGACGTACGCGCCGTGGTCCAGCCCGCGGTCCGGTATGTCCTGTACGGGGGTCCCGGCGCCCCGCAGCGTCCCGCGCACCCGGTCGGCGAGCTCCGGCGCGCCGGGAGCGTCGTACCGCACCGCGTAATAGCGCTCGGGGAAGCCCCGGAAGTCGTAGACGAGCGGCACCCGCGTGGTGGCGCCGAGGGCGAGCGGGGCCTCTTCCCAGTGGGCCGAGACCATCAGGATCGCGCTCGGCCGCGGCAGCCCGGCGGACCAGGCGGCGAGCTCGGCGGTCCACAGCTCGTCGTCCGCGAGGGGCGGCGCGCCATGGGAGAGGTAGAGCGCGGGCATGCGCTCGCCGGTGGCCTGCATGGTGCCTCCCGAGGAGTTTGTTTGAAAGTTCAAGCTATTCGCCAGTTTAGCCCTGCCTTATTTAAACTTCAAGAATTGCGACATCGAGGAAGCCGACGGGTGAAACAGTGGATGCTATGACCAATCGAAAGGCCCCGGACCGAAAGGCCCCGGACGCCGGGCAGCGGCGCTGGCTCAGCGCCGAGGAGCAGGACACCTGGCGGGCGTACCTCCACGCCACCATGCTCCTGGAGGACCACCTCGACCGGCAGCTCCAGCGCGACGCGGGGATGCCGCACGTCTATTACGGGCTGCTGGTCCACCTCTCCGAGGCGCCGCGCCGCCGGATGCGGATGACCGAGCTGGCACAGGGCGCGAAGATCACGCGCTCGCGCCTGTCGCACGCCATCGCCCGCCTGGAGAAGAACGGGTGGGTCCGCCGGGAGGACTGCCCCTCCGACAAGCGCGGTCAGCTGGCCGTCCTCACGGAGGAGGGCTTCGCGATGCTGAAGGAGTCCGCGCCGGGCCATGTGGCCGCGGTCCGCGGCGCCCTCTTCGACCGGCTCACGCCCGAACAGGCCGTCCAGCTCGGCGACATCTGCCGCACCATCGCGGCCGGCCTCCAGCCGGCCTCGGGCGCGGACCTGCCCTGGCTGCGCTGAGCGCTCCGCTGGAAGTACCGCGATGCGCCGTCGGTCGTCTGCGGCGCCGTCGTGGCTGGTCGCGCAGTTCCCCGCGCCCCTTCAGGGCGCTGCCGAACCGCAGTGGACTTCACCCGACTTGCTTAGAGGGCGCGTACGCAAGAACGAAGACCCCCCGCCGTTCGGCGAGGGGCCTTCGTTCTTGCTGCAGACCAGGTCAGTGCGCCATCACCGGGATGGCGTCCTCGACCGCCTCGCCGTCACCGGACCGCGCGGCCGGGCCGCCCTGGTGGCCGGTGTTGATCGCGAGGAACGCGATCGCCGCGGACAGACCGAGGATGCCGACCGCCCACCAGATGGCGACGGAGTAGCCGTGCACGCTCGACTGGAGGACGAGCAGCTTCTGCCCCGCGGCGCCTCGGGCGGCCTCGGACAGGTGGGACTTGGCGTACGCGGTGCTGGCGCTGGCCGCGATGGTGTTGAGCAGCGCGGTGCCGATGGCGCCGCCGACCTGCTGCGAGGTGTTGACCATCGCGGAGGCGACACCGGCGTCACGCGGCTGGATGCCGTGCGTCGCCAGGCTCATGGCGGGCATGAAGGCGGTGCCCATGCCGAGGCCCATCAGCATCAGGCCGGGCAGGATGCCCACGCCGTAGGAGGTGTCCAGGTCGATCCGGGTCAGCCAGAGCAGGCCAAGGGCGGCGAGCAGGAAGCCCGGGCCCATCAGCCAGCGCGGGGCGACCCGGGTCATCAGGCGCGCGCCGATCTGCGTCGAACCGATGATCATCATGAAGATCATCGGGAGGAAGGCGAGGCCGGTGCTGACCGGGCTGTAGCCGCGGGCGACCTGGAGGTAGTAGGTCAGGAAGAGGAACAGGCCGAACATCGCGATGGCCGCGAGGCCGAGCGAGGCGTAGACGCCGCCGCGGTTGCGGTCGGTGATCACACGCAGCGGCAGCAGCGGCGACTTCACCTTGGACTCGACGGCCAGGAAGGCGAGCAGCAGCACGGCGGCGACGATGAACAGGCCGATGGTGGCACCCGCGGTCCAGCCGTCGGACTCGGCGCGGGTGAAGCCGTAGACCAGGGAGACCAGGCCGGTGGTGGCCAGGACGACGCCGGGGATGTCCAGCTTCGAGGGGTTGCGGCTCTCCGCGGGCTCGCGGATCACGGCGATGGCACCGGCGGCGGCGACCACGGCGAAGGGGATGTTCACGAAGAACGTCCAGCGCCAGTTGAGGTACTCGGTGAAGACGCCGCCGAGGATGAGGCCCACGCCACCGCCGGCACCGGCGATGGCACCGAAGACGCCGAACGCCTTGGCGCGCTCCTTGGCGTCCGTGAACGTGACGGCGAGCAGCGACAGCGCGGCCGGCGCGAGCAGCGCGCCGAAGACACCCTGGAGGGCGCGGGCGCCCAGCAGCATGCCGGTGTTCATCGCGGCGCCGCCGAAGGCGGAGGCGACCGCGAAGCCGATCAGGCCGATGACGAAGGTGCGCTTGCGGCCCCACAGGTCGGCGATCCGCCCGCCGAAGAGCAGGAGGCCGCCGAAGGCGAGCGCGTAGGCCGTGATGACCCACTGCCGGTTGCCGTCCGAGATCCCCAGGTCGGTCTGGGCGGAGGGCAGCGCGATGTTCACGATGGTCGCGTCGAGGACGACCATCAGCTGGGCCAGGGCGATGAATATCAGCGCTTTCCAGCGCCTGGGGTCGGGGGCGGACGTGTGGGGCATGGTGCCTACCTCAGTGTTGCGTGGTGCGGGACGGCGAGCGCGTGGCGGGAGGAACGGAAAGGAAGCCGCCACGAAGTCTTGGGGTCAGCCGGAACAGTGGCCGCGGCGCAGGTCCTCCAAGGAGGCCGCGGCGCCGGGGAGTTCGGAACGGGCCGGGTTCATCAGGCCGTCGAGGAAGAGCTGGACGTGCCGGTGCACGAAGGCGTCGAAGACGTCACAGCCCTTGCCCGGCAGCGGCCTGGTCAGCTGGGCGAGCGCGATCATCAGATCCCCGACGGCGACGTCGGCGCGCAACTGCCCGGAGGCGCGGGCGGCTTCGATCAGCTCCTCGACCGCCCGGTCCAGGCGGCCGCCGGCCGCGACGTGGTCCGGGTGCGTCGGGTCGATGCTCTCGGCGAAGAGCGTGCACAGCGCCCCGACCCGCTCGTCGGCGGCCGCGTGGGCGAAGCGCCTCAGCGCGTGGAAAGCATCGGGCTCCTCGGCTCGGGCCCTCTCCGCCTGCTCCGCGAGGCGGCCGAGGACATAGAGGGTGACATGGCGGATCAGCTCGGAGCGGTCCGCGAAGTGCCGGTACAGCGTGGCATTCCCGACCCCGGCGCGTCGAGCGATTTCATCGAGCGAGGTCTCGTCGCCGTACTCGACGAGCGCCTCCCGCGCCGCGGCGATGATCCGCTCGCGGTTGCGCAGGGCGTCCGCGCGGAGGCGGGGCTGGGTGGTGGCCACGGGGGGCACTCCTTTCTCGGGCTTCTCCCCGGCCCGGGTGACGCCCTGGGCCGGCTCTGTGCGCCGGATCACAAGCGGGGAGCGATTCCCCGTTTCGGCCGGACGCAGGGTTAAACGGGGACGCGCTCCCCGGATATTTCCCACCGCGGGCATGACGCGCGTCACACTCGCGACGCCTCCATCTGCCGCAGCCCGGGGAGCGCTCCGGCGCGCGGCGGCACAGGGTGATCACAGAGCGGCCGGACGGCGGGCCGCGCGCCCGGGAGGTGCACCGGCATGAGATCCCTGGCCATCGCGGTCATGGTGCTGCTCACGCTCGCCCTCACCGTGCCGCTGCCCGTCCGGGAGGGCGGGACCGGCGCCCTGGTGGCCGCGGCGCCCGGCGCCCGGTCCGCCACACCCGCGGGGGCGGGCCGCCCCACCGGCCCCTGCGCGCTCCCCGGCGTCACCGACAACGTCTCCGAGTCCGCGCACACCCCCGACGGCTTCGCCCGCTCCTTCGGCACGGTGCGCGCGGTCACCCTCTTCGTCGACTTCCCCGACGCGCGGGCCACGATCAGCCCGCAGGAGCGCTACGCCGAGTTCTTCCCGGCGGTCGCCGACTTCTTCCGGGCCAGCTCGTACGGGCGGCTGGACTACCGCTCGACGCCGGTGCCGCGCTGGATCCGGATGTCCCGCCCGTACGCCACCTACGGCATCACGCGCGGCGCGCCCTTCGACGGCGGCAGCGACAACGGCTACCACGCGATCGCGAAGGAGATCCTGGCCGCCGTCGACCAGAGCGTCGACTTCCGGCAGTTCGACCTCATCAACGTGCTGGTCGCGCCGGGCGCCGGGCCGCCCGCCACGCAGGACGTCCGCTCGGTGACCTTCGCGGGCGCCCCCACCGGGCTCACCACGGACGACGGGACGCCCTTCAAGAACGTCTCGTTCATCTGGAGCCGGCAGACCGGCGACAGCCCGTTCCGCGTCCTCAACCACGAGAACAGCCACAGCTTCGGCCTGCCCGACCTCTATTACACGAGCACCGAGGAAGGCGGCCGGGTGAAGACGCCCGTGGGCCACTGGGATCCGATGGACGAGGACTGGGGGCCGTCCAACGACTTCCTCGCCTGGCACAAGTGGAAGCTGGGCTGGCTGGCCCCCGGTCAGGTGCGCTGCCTGACCGGCCCCGGGCGGCACGTGGTGAGCCTGACCCCGGCCTCGGTCCCCGGCGGCCCCAAGCTGGCCGTCGTCCCGCTCTCCCGCACCCGCGCGATCACCCTGGAGGTCCGCACGCCGGGGCCGCTGGACCACACGGTCTGCCGGGCCGGCGTGCTCGTCTCCACGGTCGCCACCGACATCGCCTCGGGCGCGGGCCCCGTACGCGCCCTCGACGCCACCCCCGGCAGCATCGGCTGCTACACCAACGACCTGAACGTCAACGCCCCGCTCAGCGACGCGCCTTACGTCGCCGGGGAGCGGTGCTCGACGGCGGGGGTGGACGTCGAGGTGCTCGGCGGACGCGGCACGGGGCCGTGGCGGGTGGCGGTGACGGTGGGCGGGGGCTGACCCCTCAGGCGCCGTCCCGCCAGTGCCGCCGCCCGATGCTGATCAGCCGCAGCTGGCGCCGCGCCGTGTCCGCGATCGAGGGCTCCTCCCCGGGACCCGCCTCCAGGAAGGCGGACGCCGTCATCACCAGGTGATCGACGTACATCCCGGCGAGCATGCGCACGTCCTCCGCGCTCCAGCCCGCGGAGGCCTCCTGCGCCGCGAGCGCCTCGGCGACCTCGTCGCCGAACTTCGCCAGTTCCGCCGCTATCGCCTCGCGCACCGCCCGTACGCCGCCGTGCCGTTCGCGGGCGACGAAGCGCACGTGCGCCGGGTGCAGCCCTACGTACGCGGCGACCGCCGCCACGCTGCGGTCGATGACCTCCTCGGCCTCCGTCTGCTCGCCGAGGACCGCGCGGATCATGGCGTGCAGGCTGCCGAGCGACTCCTCGACCAGGGCCACGCCGAGGTCGGCCATGTCGCGGAAGTGCCGGTAGAAGGCGGCGGGCGCCACCCCCACGACCCGGGTGACCTCGCGCAGCCCGAGGCTGCTCAGGCTCTGCTCCTCCAGCAGGCCGAGCCCGGCCTCCAGGAGGGCCTGACGGGTCTTCTGCTTCTGGGCCTGGCGGACGCCGAGGGTGTTGCTCATGGATTCAGTAAACAACTGTTTGCTTGAGGACGCCACCACGGGGTACGCTGTTTTCAGTGAACAGTTGTCATTCCAGCTGTTCACCCAAACGCTCGAGGAAGGACCCGGAAATGATCTTCCTGATGGCGGCCATCCTCCTGCTGGGAGTGCTGGTGGGTGCCGCGGCACACACCCCGCTCCCCGTGCTGATCCCGGCGGCGGGTGTCATCGCCGTCTGGCTGCTGGCCTTCGCGGTCCGTGAACGGATGAGGGAGCGGTGACGATGACGACGACGCTGAACGAGCGGCGGCACGCGACCACCCCGCGGCCGGCCGCCTCCGACCCCACCCCCGCCCCGACGCCCGCACCCGCGCCCCGCGTTCGTCGCGACGTGCCGGACGCCATGGCCGTCTGGTCCTTCGTCCTGGGCCTGGTGGGGCTGCTGATCTTCAATCTGGTGCTGGGCCCCGTCGCCCTCACCCTGGCCTGCCTCGCCCTCGCCCGCGGCACGACCCGCAAGGGCCGCGCGGCCCTCGGCCTCGCGCTGGGCGCGGCGGACCTTGCCGTCATCGTCGCGCTGATGGCGACGGACCACACGATCTCCTGGGCGCTCGGCGGCTGAACCGCCGCTGTGCTCCCAGAACCGCTCCGGCCCGCGGTTGGGTGACCGCCGCACCTCGTCTTCCCCACGCTCGAACGACCACCGTTGAAGGCTCAGTCGCCAGTCGGCCGAACCGCAGGACGGAGTGTCGTGAACCAAGCAGCAGTGCTGAGTCTTAATGACCGCCGGGGGCAGCACCAGGGGCCGGACCGCGCCGGAAGGAGCGGTCCGGACGCACGAGGGGGCGCGGAGCTGCGCACTTCCCTCTTCTCCACCCTGCGCCGCAGCGACCAGCGCAAGAAGGCGGACCTCTATCTGAGCGGGCTGCTCGGGGCCGAGGGCCGCAAGTCGATCCGCAACATCGCCACCGTCCACGGCGGACCCGCCGCGGAGCAGAGCCTGCACCACTTCATCTGCAGCTCCACCTGGGACTGGGCGCCGATGCGCGCGGAGCTCGCCCGCTTCCTGGGCCGGACCGCGCCCCACCGCGCCTGGGTGGTGCGGTCGTTGGCCATCCCCAAGGCGGGGACGCACTCCGTGGGCGTGGGCCGCCAGTTCGTCCCCGACCTCGGGCAGGTGATGAACGGGCAGCTGGCGTACGGCGCCTGGTTCGCCTCCGAGGGGATCAGCGCACCCGTCGACTGGCGGCTCTTCCTGCCGCCCAACTGGCTGGACCACGAGGGCCGGCGGTCCCGGGCGGAGATACCCGAGGGCATCGAGGAGGCCACCCCGGCCCAGTGCGCCGTCGACACGGGCCTGGCCGCCGCGCGCTCCTCGGGGCTGCCGAACCGGCCCGTCATCCTGGACACCGAGCTGGGCGAACCCGGCACGGCGGTACGGGCGTTCGCGGCGGCCGGAGTCCCCCTGCTCGCGCGGATCGACGACAGGACGCAACTGGCCGTCGCCGACCGCGCCCTGCCCGGCTCCGGCCGCGGGGCCCTCCCGGCCCGGCAGATCCTGGAGTCCGTCAGGGGCCTGGCCCGGCCGGTGGACTGGACCCACCCGACCGCGCCCGGCGTACGCCTGACCGCGCTCGCCGCGGCGGTCCCGGTGCGGATCGCCCAGCCCGCGTCCGGCCCGGCGCCGCTCCCCCGGCGCGACCTCCTCCTGCTCGGCGAGTGGCCGGACCGCCGCCGCCAGCCGTCCCGCATCTGGCTCGCCGACCTGCCGGGGGTGCCGCTGAGCTCTCTGCTGCGCCTGAGCAAGCTCACGGCCCGGGTCGACCACGATGTGGAGCGGGTGGGGGACCGGGTGGGGCAACGTGACTACGAGGGGCGGTCGTTCCCTGGGTGGCACCGGCACATGACGTTGGTGTCGGCGGCGCATGCTCTGGCTATGCGGGCCGCTTCGCGGGAGCGGCAGCGCAGGGCGAGCTAGCGCCTGCGGCGGGCTGTGCGGGAGGGGACGCGGGCTGTCTGCCGGGCTCGTTCCCCGAACTGGGGCGCGTGCCCCAGGCCCCCGGCTGCCGGTCCGTTGCCGCCTGCGGCGGGAGCGCCCTGCGGGCGCGTCCTCAAACGCCGGACGGGCTGACTGGGAACCCTGAAGCGGATACGTCCCGCACGTGCCCCCAGCACCCACCACAAACCCAGCCCGGCCGGCGCTTGAGGCCGCGCCCGAAGGGCGCTCCCGCCCCAGGCGGCAACGAAACCCACACCCGGCAACGGCAAGCCCGCAGGCCACCCGAACCGCAACAACCCCGCGGACAACTACGCACCCCGCTCAGCCAACATCCTCCGAGTCCGATTCAGCCGCAACGCAAGCTGGATCTCCAGCGAACGCTCCGGTTTCTGCCAGTCCGAGCCCAGCAGTTCGGTGATCCGCTCCAGGCGGCGCGAGACCGTGTTGGGGTGGACGTGGAGCGCGCGGGCCGCGTGCCGTGGGCTGCTGCCTGAGGCGAAGTACGCCTCCAGTGTGCGGGTGAGTTCGGTGAAGCGCTGGGTGTCGTAGTCGAGCACGGCGCCGATGACGGAGCCGATGTAGTCGTCGGTGTCGTACGTGTCGCACAGGAGAAGGCCGAGGAAGCCCATCTGCCGAGGCGTGGCGACGCACCCCGTGTTGCCGAGCTCCGTGAGCGCTTCGAGGCAGTGCTGCGCCTCGCGGTAGACCTGCCGGACCGTGTCGAGGCCGGACGTCGGGCCGGAGGCGCCGACCGTGACCGGATGGCCGAGCAGCGGCGAGAGTTCGTCGCTCACGGCCCGGGCGACGGCCTCCGCGTCGTCGCCGGGCAGCAGCAGCGTGATGCAGCCGTTGTGCGCGCTCTTCAGGCCGCGTCTGCGGTGGGCGTAGGAGGAGGCCCAGACGACCGCCCTGCCCTGGGAGCCGCCTTCGGGGCGGGCCACCACGACGACGTGCGGGTCGTCGACGTCGACGGCGAGCGCGCGGGCCCGCTCCTCGACGTGCCGCCACGGGCGGCGCGGGCCCGCCAGCAGTTCGTCGAGGAACTCGTCGCGGACCTGGCTCGCGGCCACGGCCGTGCTGCGCTCCAGGAGCAGGGCCAGGGCGACGGTCCGGGCAGTGAGGAGGAGCGGCGCGGGGGGCTCCGCGTACGGTTCGTCCGGCACGAACAGCAGGGTGCCGAGGTCCTCGCCGCCGGCGCTGACGGGGGCGATCCAGGACCCGTCGCCCAGCGGCACCGGCTCGCCCCCGGCGTGCGCGTCCAGCACGCTCTCGGTCAGGTCCGCCGCGGCGGACGCGGGCAGTTCACCGGTCGCGGCCAGGATCCGGCCGCCGGGGTCACGGACGGCCAGCGTGCCGCGCATCGCCTCCGCCGAGGCGCCGACGATGCCGCGCAGATCGCTGCCGTCCAGGACCCGGCCGACCAGGTCGGTGTGCACGGCCTCGAGGCGGCGCCGCTTCGCGAGTTCGGCGCGGGCGGCGTCCCTGTCCCGCTCCAGCGCCCGGACCTCGGCCCGGGCGGCATCCAGCGACCTGGCCTTCTCGATGACGACGGCCGCGACGTCGGCCAGCGAGCACATCAGGCTGATCTCGTCCGGCAGGAAGTGGCGCACCTCGCGGCCCGCGCCGTAGAGCGTGCCGACGACGGTGCCGCAGCACCACAGCGGGACCGCCATGATCGCGTGGATGCCCTCGGCGCGGACCACCTCGTCGATCTCGTCGGCGTGCGCTATGCGCTCGTCGGCGAGATAGTCCGGGGTCCAGAAGGGGGCGCCCTCGGTGAGGACCGCGGTGCCGAGGCCCGATCTGCCGCGCACCTTCAGCCCGACGTTGAGCGCGGTGGTCTCGCCCTCCGAGGCGCGGATGGTCATCACGCCGTCCTCGAAGTCCGCGCCGAGGCCGAAGGCGACGCCCGCGGCCGACTCGTGGAGGCCGATGTAGGCGAGGTCGAAGCGCAGCAGCCGCTGGGCCCGCCGGGCGACGTCCTTGAGCAGGGTCTCCAGGTCACGGGCGTGGTTGAGCTCGCGCGCGGTGTCCACCAGCGCGGTCAGCCCCGCCTCGCGCCGCTGCCCGCGGCCGAACAGCTCGTGGATGTCCGTGCCCAGGCGCACGGCCCGTTCGAGCCGTTCCAGTTTCTTGACGGACGCGCCGTCCTTGCGCGCGCGCCGCAGCAGCTCCTCGAACTGCCGTGGCGCTTGCCGGTGGGCCAGAAGCTCGAGCACGTCCAGCGCGTCGGGGCCGGTTGTTCGGTGTGCGTCAGCCATCAGTTTGTCCCCCCGTAACAAAGGCTGCCTCCCAAGATCCATCTAAGAATCCATGTCCTAAGGCTACTAGTTTTGGTCAATTCAGCCCCAGGTCAGGGCGAGGGTGCGACATGAAACCGTAAAGAGAGCACCAGGGATGGTGACCCGGTCACCACGCCGGGAGGCGGACTGTGTCACGGCGTCACCTTTTGCCCTTTCATTACCGACGCCATGATCAATAACGGGGCCGTGGCAGGCCCTCGCCGACGACGTTTCCGCTGTAGGGGGCACAGGGGCCTGATGTCCGAAGTCCGCAGTTATCTCCGCTCCCTGGAGCGCAGCCAGGACTCCCTCACCCGGGAGGACCGGCCACGGACCTTCACCATGAACGCACGCGAGTGGGACCTGCTCGACGAGGTCTTCGCACCACCGCACACCTCGTCGACCGGCGCCGCCATGGGCCTGCTCGGCCTGGCCGGGCCGCGGCGGGAGCCGTGGCACGGCTCACTGCTGGAGATCGGCTGCGGCACCGGCGTCATCGCCGTCAGCGCGGCCCTGGCCGGCAGCCCCCGGGTCACCGCCTCGGACATCAACCCGCACGCGGTGCGCAACACCGCGCTGAACGCCGCGCGGCACGGCGTCGCCGACCGGGTCCGGGCCGTGCACAGCGATCTCTTCGCCGGCCTGGCGGACGACGAGCGCTTCGACACGGTCTACTGGCACTCCAACTTCGTCCTCGCGCCGCCGGATTACCGCTACCGCTCCGTCCACGAGCAGGCGTACGTCGATCCCGGCTACGCCGCCCACCGGCGGTATCTGGAGGAAGCGCCCCTCCGGCTGGCGCCCGGCGGCCGGGCCCTACTCCACTTCTCCAGCCGGGGGGACGCGAAGGCGCTGCGCCGGGCGGCGCGGGAGTGCGACCGGGAGCTACGGGAGCTGAGCAGTACGACCGTCCGCGACGGCGCGGTCCCGGTCGAGCACACGCTGTTGGAGGTGTCCGTCGTCAGGACACCGCGAGATACGGGGCAATCGTGCGCACGCTGATCATCGACAACTACGACTCCTTCACCTACAACCTCGTCCACTACCTGGCCGCGGTCAACGGCCGGGAGCCGGTGGTCGTCCGCAACGACGACCCCGCCTGGCGGATGGGCCGGCTCGCGGAGTTCGACAACGTCGTGCTCTCGCCCGGCCCCGGGAACCCGGGGCTCGCGGCCGACTTCGGCATCTGCCGGGAGCTCGTGGACCGCTGCGAACTGCCCCTGCTCGGCGTGTGCCTGGGACATCAGGGCATCGCCCTCCAGCACGGCGCCACGGTGGGCCGCGCCCCGGAGCCCCGGCACGGCCGCACCTCTCCCGTACTGCACGACGGGAGAGGGCTGTTCGCGGGGCTGCCCACGCCGTTCGAGGTCGTGCGCTACCACTCGCTCGCGGTCACCGACCTGCCCGACGAGCTGGAGGCGACGGCCTGGACGCCGGACGGCGTCCTCATGGGGCTCCGGCACCGGCGGCGGCCGATGTGGGGCGTGCAGTTCCACCCCGAGTCCATCCGCACCGAGTACGGACACGAACTCCTCGCGAACTTCGCCGCGTTGACCCGTGAGCACCAGGCGGAACGGCCCGCGCCCGTGCGGCTCTCCGGCCCCGCGGCCGCGCCTTCGGCCCGTACGGGGCAGCGGAAGTTGCGGGTGCTGGCCGAGCGGGTGCCCGTCCGCTGGGACGAGGAGGCCGCGTTCGAGGCGCTCTTCCACGGCGGTGAGCACGCCTTCTGGCTGGACAGCAGCACCCATGAGCAGCCGCTGGGCAGGTTCTCCGTCATGGGGGACGCCTCGGGCCCGCTCGCCCGCGTGGCCACGGCCGACGTCGGCACCCGCACCGTCTCCGTGCGGTCGGCCACCGGCACGCAGGTCGTCACCGGCGAGTTCCTCCAATGGCTGGACGCGGACCTGCGGGAGTGCGCCACCGACGTCCCCGAGCTGCCCTTCGACTTCGCCCTGGGCTGGGTCGGCTATCTCGGGTACGAGCTGAAGGCGGAGTGCGGCGGCGCCCGCGCGCACCGCTCCGAGGAGCCCGACGCGGCGATGGTCTTCGCCGACCGCGCCCTGGTCCTCGACCATCTGACGGGCACCGCCCATCTGCTCGCGCTGGCCGAGGACGGCGACGACGGCGCCGCGCGGGCCTGGCTCGACGCCACCGCCAGGGCACTCGCGGCGCTCACCGGCAGCGGGCCGCCCCCGCCGCCGGTGACCGCGCCGCTCTCCGGAGTGCGGCTGCGCCACGACCGCGAGGCGTATCTGGACCTGATCGCCGAGTGCGGGCGGGAGATAGCGGCGGGCGAGACCTACGAGGTGTGCCTGACGAACATGGCCGAGGCCGAGGGCGAGCTCGACCCCTGGCAGGGCTACCGCCTGCTGCGCCGGGTCAGCCCGGCACCGTTCGGGGCGCTGCTGCGCTTCGGGCCCCTCGCGGTGCTGAGCACCTCGCCCGAGCGCTTCCTGCGGATCTCCCGGGACGGCGTCGTCGAGTCCAAGCCGATCAAGGGCACCCGGCCGCGCGGCGCCACGCCGGAGGAGGACGCCGCGCTCGTCGCGGACCTGCGCGCGGACGAGAAGGACCGGGCCGAGAACCTGATGATCGTCGACCTGGTGCGCAACGACCTCGGGCGGTGCGCGGAGTGGGGCTCCGTCGAGGTGACCGGGCTCTTCGACGTCGAGACCTATGCCACCGTCCACCAGCTCGTCAGCACCGTCCGCGCGCGCCTGCGGCCCGGCGCGAGCGCGGTGGAGTGCGTGCGCGCCGCGTTCCCCGGCGGTTCGATGACCGGGGCGCCGAAGGTCCGCACCATGGAGATCATCGACCGGCTCGAAGCGGGCCCGCGCGGCATCTACTCGGGCGCGATCGGCTATCTCTCGCTGTCCGGCGCCGCCGACCTGAGCATCGTCATCCGCACCGCCGTGGTGACACCGGGCCGGGTGCGGTACGGCGTCGGCGGGGCCGTGATCGCCCTCTCCGACCCGGAGGCGGAGTTCGAGGAGACGGCGGTGAAGGCGGCCCCGCTGCTGGCCCTCACCCGCGGCGGCTTCCCCGGCCGGGCCGGTCAGGCGACGGCGGCCGACTCCAAGAAGGCGGCCCGCTCCAGGGAGCGCGCGGTCTCGTCGAAGGGGATGCCGAGCCTCTCCAGCTCCGCCACCACCTGACCGGCCGCCCGGTGCCCGCACGTGAGCGTGTCACCGTGCGCGCTCCCGTGCCGGGCCAGGTCCTCCAGGGCCGCGGGCGACAGGGCGCTCACCGTCCCCCAGCCGACGAGCCCGGCGGCCCCGCGCGCGTCGGTGGCCCACAGCGGGCGGGGCGGGCGGGCGCCGTGAGCCACGAGCGCGCGCCAGCGGTCGGTGCCCAGGAGTTCGTCGTGCGTCCGGTAGACGAGCCGGGCCGCGGCCAGGGCCGCCGTGCCGCGCAGCGCCCCGGCCTCGGGGGCGGCCGACCGCGCGAGCAGGGAGTCGACGTGGTCGCCGAGGCGGTCGACGTCCACCTGGACCACCGCGGCGACGGCGGTGAGGTCGCAGCCCTGCCCGGAGGCCCGTTCGAGGCCGTGGAAACAGGCGTCCGCCGCGGCGGCGTACCCCTGCGGGCCGCAGACCGGGCCGACGTGGACGCCGATGCCCCGCGCGAGGCAGTCGGCGGCGGCGGCCAGGCCCTCGTCAGTGGCGTCGGTCCTGATCAGCACATTGGGCCGGTCCACCGCGTCGGCCAGCGACCGCGCGGCCTCGGGGGCCGGGCCGGCGGCGGCGCTCACCGACACCCAGCCGTCCCTGCCGCCCGTGGCCGTGAACACCTCACGCAGGGTGTCGCAGGCCCCGCGGATGTCGTCGGCGGGCAGCGGATCGGCCACGGCGCCGCGCACCGCGCCCTCCGCGACCACGCGGGCCAGGGTGCCGTCGGCCAGATGCCCGTGGCGCAGGCCGTCCAGCCACAGGGAGACGCCTTCCGCGGTCAGCTGCCCCAGGACGTCGGTGCCGTCGGTGCCGTCGTTTCCCTCAGAGGACGAGCCCGTGTTCAACCAGCGCCTCCCGCATGGCTCGTATCGTGTGCGCGGAACGTCCTGCCGACAACTCCACCCGCCCTGACGCCTGGTGGAGTGCCGTGGGCGGACCGCCGGTCGGGCGGCGGGCGGCGTGGGCCACGGGGCGCGCACCACGTCGGACAGCGTGGAGCAGTTTACCCCCGGTCCGGCCGGCTCCCCTCTGCGCCGGCCGGGGGAGCAACCCCAACACCGTTGCGATTGTTTCCGTTTCAAGCGATCCGGCCCGAGTATAGGTACAGACCTGACCGCGCGCCGCCGTATCGGCCCTCACCGTCCCAGAGTCCCGTCGCGGCGACGAGCGGAAGCGGACCACTCCGTCATATCGCCCCCGCCCCGTCGCCGACTTGATGAAGTGGACCGGCTCCCGTTGACAACCGCCAGGCGTATGCGAAATGTCTTTCCCGGCCGGGAAAAACAACCGCCCGCGTCACCTGACGAAGTAGCGATTACGCCCTTCACCTCCTCGCTCCGGCTGTCACAGACTCCTTGGGCGCCGCTCCCTGAAATCCCTTTACAGGGGCGCCGCCACGATCGCCATGGAGGAATTCAGTGGACAGCGATATGTCACTCCTGCGAACTGCTCCGGCGCAGCAACAGCCGGACTGGGAGAATCACCCGGATCTCGTCCGCACGCACGCGGAGCTCAAAGAGAAACCCGCCCTCGTGAACGGGGCGGACGTACGGAATCTGCGCTCCCAGCTCGCGGAGGCGGCGGCGGGGAAGGTCCAGGTCGTGCAGTCCGGCGACTGCGCCGAGGACCCCGCGGAGTGCACGCCGGGCTACGTCGCCCGCAAGGCCGCGCTGCTCGACACGCTGGCCGGGGCGATGCGGATGAACGCGCACAAGCCCGTGCTGCGCGTGGGGCGGATGGCGGGCCAGTTCGGCAAGCCGCGCTCCAACCCGACCGAGGTCGTCGACGGCCGTGAGCTGCCGGTCTACCGCGGCCACATGGTCAACGACCCCAGCCCCGACCCCGAGCTGCGGCGGCCCGACCCGCGCCGGCTGCTCGCGGGTTACACCTCGGCGAGCGAGGTCATGCGGCACCTGGGGTGGACGGGCTCCGACCTGCCGCGCCGGATCGGCCCGCCGGTGTGGACCAGCCACGAGACGCTGCTGCTCGACTACGAACTCCCCATGGTCCGCCGGGACGACGAGGGCCGGCTGCTGCTGACCTCCACCCACTGGCCGTGGATCGGCGAGCGCACCCGCCAGGTGGACGGCGCGCACGTCACCCTGCTCTCCACGGTCGTCAACCCCGTGGCCTGCAAGGTCGGTCCGGGCATGACCGCCGACGAGGTCCTGCGGCTGTGCGAGAAGCTCGACCCGGAGCGCGTCCCCGGCCGCCTCACGCTCATCGCGCGCATGGGGGCGGACAACGTGGCGGAGAAACTGCCGCCCCTGGTCCGGGCCGTACACGCGGCCGGACACCCCGTCATCTGGCTCACCGACCCCATGCACGGGAACACCGTCGGCGGCCCCGACGGCCTGAAGACCCGCATGCTGGAAACCGTGATGCGCGAGGTCGCGGAATTCCAGATCGCGGTTTCCGAACACGGCGGCGTCCCCGGTGGACTGCATTTGGAGACGACACCGGACGACGTCACCGAATGCGTCTGCGATGTCACGACGTTCGACCGGGTCGGCGACAAGTACACCAGCTTCTGCGATCCCCGCCTCAACCCCATGCAGGCCGTACAGGTCGCCGCCGTCTGGCGGGCATGAACGACGCCCGCGCGTCGTCCCCCACGCCGCGCCGCAAACGAAAGGCTCAGCAGTGAACGGAAAAGTCGCGCTCGTCACCGGAGCGGCGGGCGGGATCGGTGAGGCGATCACCCGCGTCCTCGCCGGACAGGGCATATCGGTGGCCGCTGTCGACCGGGACGCCGACGCTCTGCGGGCGTCGGCCGGCCGTGCGGCGGCCGACGGCCTGGAGATCACCGCGTTCCCCGCCGACGTGACGGACAGCGCCGCCGTCGAGGCCGTCGTCGACGAGGTCGAACGGCGCCTCGGGCCCGTCGACCAGCTGGTCAACGCCGCCGGGGTGCTCCGGCACGGCCCGGCCAGGGAGCTCTCCGACGCGGACTGGTCGGCCACCTTCGCGGTCAACGTCACCGGCGTCTTCCACGTCTCCCGCGCCGTGGTCAACCGCATGGTCCCGCGCGGCCGCGGCTCCCTGGTGACCGTCGCGTCGAACGCCGCCGGCACACCGCGCACCAACATGGCGGCCTACGCGGCGTCCAAGGCGGCCGCCGCCATGTTCACCAAGTCGCTGGGCCTGGAGGTCGCCCGGCACGGCATCCGCTGCAACGTCGTGGGCCCCGGCTCCACCGACACCCCGATGCTCAACTCGATGTGGCACGACGAGAGCGGTCCCAGGGCCACCATCCACGGCGACCTCGACGCGTACCGCGTGGGCATCCCGCTGGGCAAGGTCGCCCAGCCCGAGGACATCGCGCGGGCCGTGGCCTTCCTGCTGTCCGACCACGCCTCCCACATCACCCTGGCCTCCCTCACCGTCGACGGCGGTGCGGCCCTCGGTGTCTGACACCGGCAACGACCACAGAAACGCGAGGCAGCCCATGCCGGGGATTCCCGCCATCGAGCCGTACCCGATGCCCACCGAGGGCGACCTGCCCGAGAACACCGCGACGTGGACCGTGGACCCGGACCGCGCCGTCCTGCTGCTGCACGACATGCAGCGCTACTTCCTGGAGCCCTTCCCGGCCGACGAGGCGCCCGGCCGGGAACTGGTCCGCAACGCCACCGCGCTGCGCGAGACCGCCGCCCGCCTGGGCATCCCCGTCGCCTACACCACGCAGCCGGGCAGCATGACCCCGCAGGAACGCGGTCTGCTCAAGGACTTCTGGGGCCCCGGCATGCGCGTCGACCCCGAACACCGCGCGGTGGTCGACCCGCTGGCCCCGGAGCCCGGCGACTGGGTGTTCACCAAGTGGCGCTACAGCGCCTTCTTCAAGTCCGAACTCCTGGAGCGCATGCGCTTCGACGGGCGCGACCAGCTCGTCATCTGCGGGGTCTACGCGCACATCGGCGTGCTCAGCACCGCCGTCGACGCGTTCACCCACGACATCCAGCCGTTCCTGGTCGCCGACGCCGTCGCCGACTTCTGCGCGGCCGACCACCGCCTGGCCCTGGACTACGCGGCCCGGCGCTGCGCCGTGGTCGGCACGACCGAGACCGTGCTCGCCCAGCTCCAGCAGGCCCGGGCGGCGCTGTGAGCACGCAAGGAGCCCCCATGGAGACCGACCTGCTGGCGCGGATCATCGCCGAACAGCCGCCCTCCTACGCCCTGTTGTACCGCCCCGAGGCCGCGGGCGCGGACGTCCTGGACGTGATCGTCGGCGACGCGGTGGCGGTGGACGACCTCGCCGCTCTGCCCGTGTCCGAGGAGGCGGGCCCCGCCGGCGCGCCCCGCCACGAGGTGCTGGCACTCGTCCCGTACCGGCAGATCGCCGAGCGCGGCTTCGCCGCTCCCGACGACGGCGAGCCGCTGATCGCGATGACCGTCACGGAGCAGGGCACCGTCCCCGTCGACGAGGCGCTGCGCCGCCTGCCGAACGTGCCGACCGAGCTGTCCGGCGGCCACTTCGACCTGGACGACGAGCAGTACGCGGACACCGCGCGCACGATCATCGCCGAGGAGATCGGCACGGGCGAGGGCGCCAACTTCGTCCTCAAGCGGTCCTACGTCGCCGACATCACCGGCTACACCCCGCACAGCGCGCTCTCCTTCTTCCGCCGCCTGCTGGCGAAGGAGGCGGGCGCCTACTGGATCCACCTCGTCCACACCGGCGGCCGCACGCTGGTGGGCGCCAGCCCCGAGCGGCACGTCAGCCTCTTCGACGGCACGGCGGTGATGAACCCGATCAGCGGGACGTACCGCTACCCGGACTCCGGTCCGACCCTGCCGGGCGTGATGGACTTCCTCGCCGACCGCAAGGAAGCCGACGAGCTCTACATGGTCGTCGACGAAGAGCTGAAGATGATGGCCCGGATCTGCGAGGACGGCGGCCGCGTGGTGGGCCCGTACCTCAAGGAGATGGCCCGCCTCGCGCACACCGAGTACTTCATCGAGGGGCACACCTCCCGCGATGTGCGGGAGATCCTGCGCGAGACGCTCTTCGCCCCGACGGTCACCGGCAGCCCGCTGGAGAGCGCGTGCCGGGTGATCAACCGCTACGAGCCGGAGGGCCGCGGCTACTACAGCGGCGTGCTGGCCCTCATCGGCCGGGACGGGCGCGGCGGGCGCACCCTGGACTCCTCGATCCTCATCCGCACCGCCGACATCGACGGCGGCGGGCGGCTGCGGATCGGCGTGGGCGCGACGCTGGTGCGCCACTCCGACCCGGCGTCCGAGGCCGTGGAGACCCGCGCCAAGGCCGCGGGGCTGCTCGCGGCCCTGGGCACCGACCGGGCGGAGGGCTTCGGCGGGCACGCGAGCGTGCGCGGCGCGCTCGAAGCGCGCAACGAGCACATCGCGGGCTTCTGGCTCCAGGAGAACGAGGCCCGGTCCCGGCCCGTGCCCGCGCTGGCCGGCCGTAAGGTGCTGGTGGTCGACGCCGAGGACACCTTCACGTCGATGATCGCGCACCAACTCCGGTCCACGGGGCTGGAGGTGACCGTGCGCCGCTTCGACGAGCCGTACTCCACCGACGGCTACGACCTGGTCGTCATGGGCCCCGGCCCCGGCGACCCGCGTGACACCGCGCACCCCAAGATCGCCCACCTGCGGGAGACGATCAGCGGGCTGCTGGCCGGGCAGCGGCCGTTCCTCGCCGTCTGCCTCAGCCACCAGGTACTCTCCACCCTGCTCGGCCTCGACCTGGTGCGCAGGGAGACCCCCAACCAGGGGGTGCAGTGGGAGATCGACCTGTTCGGCCGGCGCGAACGGGTGGGTTTCTACAACACGTTCGCCGCCCGCAGCGACGAGGACAAGGCCGAGACCCCCGACGGCCTGGTCGTGGAGGTCAGCCGGGACGCCTCGACGGGCGAGGTGCACGCGCTGCGCGGCCCCGGCTTCGCGTCGGTGCAGTTCCACGCCGAGTCCGTACTGACCGAGGACGGTGTCCGCATCGTCGGTGGCCTGCTGGAGGAGTTGATCCGGACATGCGTGTCGTGGTCGTCTGGTGGGAACTGAGCGAGTCGCGGCAGACCGTCGCCTCGCTGCGGGAGTTCCTCCGCGATGAGGCCGTGGGCACCTGGGCCCAGGTGCCCGGGCTGCGCCTGAAGCTGTGGATCTCCGACACCGAGGGCCCGGCCGAGCGCTGGGGCGCCGTCTTCGTGTGGGAGTCGGCCGAGGCGGCGGAGCGGCCCCTGCCGACCAAGGCGGGCGAGCTGATCGGCTATCCGCCGGCGCACCGTTCGTCCTTCGACGTGGAGGCGACGACGGAGGGGCTGTACGACCTCGCGCGGCTCGCGGGGCGGGGCCTGGCGTTCGCGTAGCGGCACCGCGTGGTGAACGCGTGGCGGGGGGGGGGGGGGGGGGGGGGGGGGGGGAGGGGGGGGGGCGGGCGTGGGGGGGGGGGGGGGGGGGGGGGGGGGGGGGGGGGGGGGGGGTGTCGTGGGGGGGGGAGGGGGGGGGTTTTTTGTTTCTCGGTTGCCCGCTGAAAAAACCCTTCT